>JACQES010000392.1 GCA_016200495.1 Gemmatimonadota bacterium | reverse complement strand
TGCTGGCGGCCGGGGTGGCCGTCGCCGTCGGCCTGTTCGTCGGTTCGCGCAGCTTGTTCGGGTCGGGTCAGTCCTCCGGTGACGGGAACTGCTCGGGCCCGGGGTGTGGCAGCACCAGCTCGCTCCACCCATGACTCACTCCTTCCTTCGTGTCCCAGGCGGTCGCGCCCGCGCGGCGCGATCCCTCCGCTCCTCACTCCTGGAGTCAGAAATGAAGCTCTTCCGCTACGGCGCCCTTGCCGCTGCCGGCGCACTCCTCGTGGCGTGCGACAGCAACACGGGTGGCACCCCCACCACGCTGCCGCCGCAGGCCTACGTGCGCTACGTGAACGCGGTCAGTGACGTCAACACCATCGACCTGCGCTTCGTGGATTTCGTCGAGGGTTCGCCGAACTTCACGGGCGTGCAGTTCCGCCAGTTCACGCCGTACCAGGCGGTCTACGCTGGTACGCGGCACATGACGGCGTTCGTCAGCCCGCTGCCGTACGTCGCCGGCGCCACGCCGTCCCGCCAGACCACCATCGCCAACCTGGTGGTGGACGACACGACCGTCACCTTCCAGGCGGGCGTGTACTACACGATCTATCACGTTGGCCAGACCGGCCTCGGCTTCTCCAACCCGGGTGACGCGGGTGGTGCGGCCGGCGCCGCGGGCAACGTGCCCAACGGTGCCGTCTCGGCCGGCGGCGCCACGATGTACGTGCTCATCGACACGATCCCGGCCGTTGGCAATCCCGCGCCGGCACAGGTGCAGGTCCGCACCGTGAACCTCGGGCAGCCGCTCGCGTCCGCCCAGGGCCTTGGCCCCGTGGACATGTACCTCGCCCGCGAGACCGACGCCAACCTGACGGTGGTCGGGGCGGGCAACGGCAACGCATTCACCAACGTGCCGCCGTTCCCGGCGGCCGGTGGTCGCACCGCCTACGCCACGGTCAACACCCGTCCGACCTCGGCCGCGGTGGTCACGGGCGCGCCCAACTGTGCCTCGCAGACCAACACCTTCCGCTGGAGCGCGGCCACGGCCGGCACGGCGGGCCCCGCGCTGACGTCGCAGGTCTCCTGCGTCATCGGCACCGCCGGCACGACGACGGTGAACGGCGTCGCAGGTGCGCAGATCCCGGGCTCGGTGCTTACGGTCCTGCTCTTCCCGGCGGGCAAGACCGGTTCGGCGGCTGCGGCTGCCGGCGCCGCGTTTGCCTCGCCGCTCTTCGTCACCATGATCGACAAGAATCCGCCCCGCACGGCGCCGTAAGCCGCGCTGGGTCCGATCGCACGAACCGCCGCCGGTGTCCCCTCGGGACGCCGGCGGCGGTTCGCATTCGGGGCCTCAGCGCGGCGTGCGCGCGAGCAGCGGGGCCACCAGCGCCCACGTCCGCTCCGCCGCGCCGCGACCGGCCTCGACGACCGCGCGTGCCGCGCGACCGGCCACGGCACGAGCTCCCGCGTCCCCGAGCCAGGCCGCGAGGGCGCGTGTGAGCGCGTCCCCGTCCGCGCAGGCCTTGGCACCGCCGGCCGCGAGCAGGCAGGCCGCATCGCGGCTGCGCGTGTGCATCGGACCCACGATGACCGGCACTCCGAATGCCGCTGGCTCGACCACGGAGTGCAGGCCGGCCGCGTGGAAGCCGCCGCCCACGTACGCCACGGCGGCAACGGCGTACAGGTCGCCGAGCACGCCCACCCGGTCCACCAGGACGACGTCGGCTTGCGCCTGCATCGCCTCGCCGAGACGTGCCAGCGAGAGTCCCGCGCCCCGCGCCCACCGCACGATTGGCTCGAGGTGCTCCGGCGTGGGTTCGTGCGGCGCGATCAGCAGGCGGGGCCCGGATCCGGGGCGGGCATGGGCGCCCCAGGCGCGCAGCAGCGGCGCCTCGTCGGCCGGCCAGGTCGACCCTGCGACGAGCCACGGGCGCTCGTCTAGGGCCGCGGCCAACGGCGCGAGCAGTGACGACCGGAGATCGGCCGCGGCTGTGCGCGCAAGCACCTGGTCGTAGCGCGTGTCGCCCGTGACGACGATCCGGTCCCGCTGCGCGCCCAGCGCCGCGAGGCGCTCGGCATCGTCGTCGCTCACCGCGCCCACGGCATCGAGCGCTCGGTAGGCATCCGCCAGCAGCCAGCGTGACCAGGTCCCGCGGGAGGAGCCCGCGCCCAGTGCGGCGCTGACGAGCGCGAGGCCGGTGCCGCGCCGGGCCGCCGCCTCGGTGAGCACCGGCCACACGTCGGCGCGCGCGTAGACCAGCGCCGAAGGGCGCAGCGCATCGAGCAGCATCCGCATGTCGGCGGCGTGATCGAACGGCAGGATGCCGCGCACGTCCACGTCGAGGCCAGTGGCGAATCGCGTCGCGCTCGGGCTGAACCAGGTATAGGCGAGCTGCGCCTGCGGCGCGGCTCGGCGCGACCACTCGAGCACCGGCCGCGCCATCAGCCCCTCCCCGACGGAGGGGGCGTGCATCCAGAGCAGCGGACGGTCTGCGGCGCGGGCGCGCTGCGCCTCCGCGACCAGCCGAGCCGCGGCACCCCGCCGCTCGGCGAACGCGCGTGCCACCTTGCCGCGCGCGCCGGCTGGCACGACCGACGTCAGCGCCGCGGCGAGGGTCGTGGCGCCGCGGTACGGCAGCGCGGCGAGCGGATGCACGGCGGAGGCGCCCCGGTGCCGCGCGCGGCCGCGCGCTACCTCGAGCCGCTGCCCGCCTTCTTCGCGAGCTGCTGGTCGATCAGCTTCGTGAATTCGGCGGCGGGCAATGCCCCGGCGACCGCCGTGTCGCCCACGAAGAAACTCGGCGTGCTGCCCACGCCGGCCCGCATGCCGCGCGACGCGTCGGCCTCCACGAGCGGACGCGACCGCTTCTGCGCCACGCAGGCGCGCTGCTGCACCAGGTCGACCCCCGCCTTCTGCGCCGCCGCCTCGAAGGCCGCCGTCGGGTCGTTGGACTGCGCCCACTGCTCCTGCGAGGCGAACACGGCGTCGTGGAAGGCCCAGAACTTGCGCTGCGAGGCGGCGCACATGGCGGCGTCGGCGGCCGCCACCGCGTTCTTGTGGATCGACGCGATCGGGAAGTTGAGGAAGGCGACGCGCACCTTGCCCGTGTTCACTTAGTCGCGACGCAGGACGTCGTCCACCTGGTCGTGCCACGCCTTGCAGTACGGGCACTGGAAGTCGGAGAAGATCACGATCCAGAGCTTCGCCTTGTCGCTGCCGAGGATGCGGCCGGAGTCGGCGCGCATGAGGAGCGCCGTGTCGTACGCCACCGGCTTGGCCGCGGCCGCGGTCTTCGTGGCGGCGGGGGCCGCACCGGCCTTGGGCTGCGCGAGCACGGCGGCGGGCAGCAGGGCGGCGAGCGAGGCGAGGGCGAGGAGGGAGCGCAACGGCGGGGGGGGTCAGGGACGACGGGCGTGCATAGGGGGTGTGCACGACCCATGAAAATACACCATTGGGAGCGCCGCGATGCGCTGGCTCCCGGAGGGGTGTCGGGCGAACGACGTCGCGCGGCACCCGAATCCCCGCCGCGGACGCGCTCGTAGTATTCATGGTGCCGTGCGCCTCCCAAGGGGGCGACCGCTCCTCCCCGACTGGAGTTCCCTTCTGATCGCCTGGCTTTCCGCCGTTCTGCCGCCGAGCGCGTTCGTGCGCGCGGCGCTCTGGACCGCGATGCAGCTGCAAGTCCCGGCCCCGACCGGGATGGTGAACGACTTCGCGGGCGTGCTGCCGGCACCAACGGTGGCGCGCCTCGAGCGGCTCACGCGCGCCGTGAAGGAGCAATCGGGCGGTGAAATCGCCGTGGTGACGCTCAAGGACCTGGGCGGTCGCGAAGCCGGCGATGTCGCGCTCGAGATCGGGCGCACCTGGAAGGTCGGCGCGAACGCCGCGATCGGCGCCAAGGCGCGGAACGCGGGCGTCGTGCTGCTGGTGGTGCCCAAGGAGTCGAGCGCCGACGGCAAGGGGCACATGTTCATCGCCACGGGGCAGGGGGTCGAGGGCTTCATTCCCGACGCCGTGGCAGGCGATATCCGTCGCGAGGCGATCCCGATGCTGCGGGGTGGCGACTATGCGGGAGCCATCACGCTGATGACCCAGCGGCTCGCGGAGCGCTACGCCGGCGAGTTCGGCTTCACGCTCGATTCCGCCGACCTGCTGCGCGTCGCCCCCCCGCGCGGCCCGCCCACCCGCTCACGGAACGACGGACGGATCAGCCCGATCGTCTTCATCCTCGGGTTCATCGTCCTCATGATCGTGCTGTCCGCGATCTCGCGCCGCCGCGGCGGCGGCATTGGCGGCGGGCCGTTCTTCATGGGCGGCGGCGGATGGGGCTCGGGCGGCGGCGGGTGGAGTTCGGGCGGTGGCGGTGGCGGCTTCGGTGGTTTCGGTGGTGGCGGGGGCTTCAGCGGAGGCGGGTCCGGTGGCGACTGGTAACCAGGGCACGAGCGGCATGACGCTGGACACGCTGGTGGCGCGACTGCGCGAGGCGCTGGGCTCCGCGCTCGAGGCCGTCGTGCTGTTCGGCTCGGCGGCCGTCGACGAGCACCACGGCGAGCACTCGGACCTGAACGTGCTGGTGCTCCTGAACCGTCTCGGCGGGCCGGAACTCGGCGGGGTACTGGGCGCCGTGACGCGCGACTGGGCCGCTGCCGGCCAGCCGGCACCGTTGGTGATGACGACGGCCGAGTTCCGCCGCAGCACGGACATCTTCGCGATGGAGATCGCCGACATCCTCGCGCGGCACCGTGTGCTGCACGGCACGGCACCCTTCGCCGGCCTCACGGTGTCCGCGGGCGACCTGCGGGTGCAGCTCGAGCGCGAGGCGATGGGCAAGCTGCTCAAGCTCCGCGGCGCGATCATGACCGCCGCGGGCGACGCGGATCGTCAGCGGCAGCTCCTCGCCCGGAGCCACTCGTCATTCCTCGTCCTCTTCCGGGCGCTCGAGCGCCTCGCGGGCGGGGCACCGGCCGCAGCGCCCGACGCCCTGATCGGCGCCGCTGCGGCGCGCGTGGGCTTCGATCCGGCGCCGTGGCTGGCGGTGCACCGGTTCCGCCGCGGTATGGAGCCCCTGCGGGAGCCGGCCGCCACGCTGTCCGGGGTGCTGGCGGGGGCCGAGAAACTCGCCGCGTTCGTGGACGTATATCCTGCGGGGGGCTGATGCGCCTGGCGCGCGGCCTTCCCCCTACCCCAACCATGACCCTTCCCATGCGACGCATTTGGCTGGTCGCGCTCGCGGCGCCCTTGGCGCTGACCGGGTGCGGCTACAACACGATCCAGAAGTACGACGAGCAGGCGCAGGCCGCGAAGCAGCAGATCGAGGTGCAGCTGCAGCGCCGGGCCGACCTGATCCCGAACCTCGTGAACACCGTGAAGGGCTACGCGGCGCAGGAGGAGGCGATCTTCGTGAAGGTCGCCGAGGCGCGCGCGGGGCTGCTGGGCGCGGTGAAGGGCGGCGACGCCGCGGCGATGGCGGACGCGAACCAGAACCTGACGGGCGCGCTGGGTCGCCTGCTGGCGATTTCGGAGGCCTATCCGCAGCTCAAGAGCGACCAGTCCTTCCTGCGGCTGCAGGATGAGCTGGCCGGCACGGAGAACCGGATCGCGGTGGCGCGCACGGACTACAATGGCGCGGTGCAGACGTACAACACGTACATCCGGACCTTTCCGCAGGTGCTGACCGCGAAGGTGACGGGGGCCAAGGAGCGGACGTACTTCGAGGTGACGTCGGCGGCGGCCAAGGAGGTCCCGACAGTGGACTTCAACAAGGGCGGAGCGAAGAAGCCGTAGGGGCATTCCCACTCGGCCGGACGGTGTGGTGGCCCGTCCGGCCGGGGAGTTCGGGCCGATTCGGGTTGTATTCGGTCGCATTAAGGCGCGTTAATACTACTAAGGTTTTGCCCTTAATGGGGTTGGCCCAGTGGATTCGTTATTGACAGCCCCGTGACCGGACGGTACCGTCTGGGCATGTATTCCTACCGCCTCGAGATGATCGTGGGCGGCGGCGCTGTCTTCGCATGCGGAGAGGCGTCGCCCGGCCGTGCTGGCCGGGCGACGCCTCAGTTCGTTTCCGGGAGCGAAGTCGCGCGGTCGTCGGCGTCTGGCCGAGGCGGATCGGGCCCCGAGCCGCCAGGGAGGAGCGCGGGGTTCGGTTGAGTCCAACCCCCAACCTGAGGAGGAGCACGAAGGAAACAGCGTTGTTCGCGCAGTGAGTTGTTGGTGCACGCCGCCGGGCATCCGGCGGGAAACTCTTCGGAGGACAGGAGACACATGAATCGCAACGTGGTTCGTCTGGTAGGAGCGCTGGTCGCGGCGGCAGTGATGCCGGCCGTGGCATTGGCGCAGCAGGCGACGATCACGGGCAGCGTGCGGAACGAGCTCGGTGAGCCGCTCCGCTATGCCACCGTGGCCGTCGAGCGCATGAATGCCGGTGCGCAGACCAACGAGGCGGGCGTCTACACCATCGTCGTTCCGGGCGCGCGCGCCGAGGGACAGTCGGTGACGCTGACGGCCCGCCTCGTGGGGTACAAGCCGCAGAGCATGACGTTCGTGCTGGCGTCGGGCACGGTCACGAAGGACTTCCGTCTCGAGAAGAACCCGCTGCTCCTCGGCGAGGTCGTCGTGACGGGGTCGGGCACGACCAACGTGCGCGAGAAGCTGGCGTCGGACATCTCCTCGGTGAAGTCCGAGGACATCAAGAAGTCGAACGAAGTGAACATCGTGAACTCGCTGGCCGCCAAGGCCCCCGGCGTCGAAGTGACGTCGCAGGCGGGTGACCAGGGCGCCGGCTCGCAGATCGTGATCCGCGGCGTGAAGACGCTGCAGGGGTCCGCGCAGCCGCTGTTCATCGTGGACGGCGTGCCGATCGACAACTCGTCGACCTTCACGTCCACCACGGGCGACATCGGCACGGTGACGACCAACCGCGCCGCGGACATCAACCCGAACGACGTGGAGTCGATCGAAGTCCTCAAGGGCGCGGCCGCGTCGATGCTGTACGGCCAGCGCGCCTCGGCGGGCGTCATCCTCATCACGACCAAGGCCGGCCGCGCGGGCGAGACCCGCTACACGCTGTCCTCGAACACCTCGTTCGACGAGGTGAACCGCCCGGTGCCGCTCCAGACGAGCTTCTGCCGCGGCAACAAGGGCACGAACGCGGGCCCCGAGTGCGGCGGTCCGGCGTACGGCCTGAACGCGCTGCCGCAGTCGCGTTCGTGGGGCACGGCGATTCCGGCGGGCACGCCGACGTACGACCACTTCGGCGAGCTGTTCCGCACGGGCAGCACGTACGACAACAGCCTCTCGATCTCGGGTGGCGACGCGCGCCGCACGTTCTTCCTCTCGGCGGGCGCGACGAACCAGAACGGCATCATCATCGGGCCGAACAACGAGTACAACCGCTACACGGTGCGCCTCAAGGCGACGCAGCAGCTGACGGACGAACTCCGCATCGGCGGCAACGTGAGCTACTCGGACGTGCGCGCCCGCTACACGCAGCGCGGCAACAACCTGAACTCGCTCCTCCTGGGCGCCACGCGCACCCCGGCGGAGTACAACAGCGCGAACTACTTCGACCCGGTCACGGGGGCGCAGATCTCCTACCGCCGCCCGCGTCCGCTCGACGCGACGCAGGACCCCGTCTACGACAACCCGTTCTGGGTGGTCAACAGGGCGTCGAACACGTCGAACGTCGGCCGCACGGTCGGCAACATGCTGGTGGACTACCAGCCGCTCAACTGGCTGAAGGTCAACTACACCCTCGGCGCCGACTACTACGCGGATGACCGCGTGTCGTCGCTGCCGCCGGGCTCGGCCGGTGACGGCCTCGTGGGCCAGCTGTACCAGGGCAACTACAGCAACCTGATCATCGACCACAACCTGCTCGTCACGGCCCAGAAGGACCTGGGCTCGAACGTGCAGGTGCGCGCCTCGCTGGGCCAGAACCTCAACCTGCGCCGGTTCAAGATCCTGCAGGTGGTGGGCTCGGGCTACGCGGACCCGACGCTGCTGACGCTCAACAACACGATTCCGTCGAACCTGCAGCCGCAGAACTACGAGTCGAAGATCAACATCGCCGGCTACTTCGGCCAGGTCGAAGCCGACCTGTGGAACCAGGTCTTCCTCTCGGCGGCCGTCCGCGCCGACCAGGCGTCGACGTACGCGCCGGACAAGCGCACGAACTACTTCCCCAAGGTGTCGGCCGTGTGGAACGTGTCGAACACGATGGGGAACACGAGCCAGCGCGGCATGCTCTCGTTCCTCAAGCTCCGTGGCGCGTATGGCCAGGTGGGCCGCGAGCCGGGCGCGTACCAGACGCTGACGCTCTACGGCAACGGCGGTGGCGCCTTCGCCTACGGCGGCGGCCTCACGACGGCGACGCAGAACGGCCAGTCGGGCCTCTACGCCGGCAGCACGCTGGGCTTCACGGGCCTCGGGCCCGAGATCACGGCCGAGACGGAGTTCGGCGCCGACTTCGGCCTGTTCAACCAGCGCATCGACGGTTCGATCACGTACTACGACGCCCAGACCACCGACGTCATCCTGTCGCTGCCGCTGCCGGGTTCGACCGGGTTCAGCGCCATCAACAAGAACGGCGCCAAGATCCAGAACCAGGGCATCGAGCTCAACCTGAACGGCCGCGTGATGGAGCGCACCAACTTCCGCTGGGAGATGGGCGTGAACTTCACCCGCAACCGCAACCTCGTGAAGGACGTGCTGGGGGCCGAGTTCGTCGGCATCGCCGGCGGGTTCGGCGCGTCGGCCGCGGTGGCGAACCAGCCGCTCGGCGTGTTCTACCAGACGGACTTCGTGCGCTGCGGCTACTCGAACAACATCCAGCCGGGCTCGGGCGTCCCGAACGATGACATCAACGCGTTCTGTGCCTCCAAGGGGGCGCCGAACGGTGCGCTGTTCATCGGCAAGGACGGCTTCCCGATCGCCGACCCGCAGAACCGCGTGACGGGCGACCCGAACGCGAACTACCTGCTCGGCCTGCGCAACAACATCACGCTGTTCAAGAAGCTCAACCTCTCGGCGCTCGTGGATGTCCGCAACGGCGCCCAGAACTGGAACGGCACGCGTGGCGCGCTCCAGAGCTTCGGCAAGCACCTCTCGACCACCCCGCGCGCGACGTACAACGCGGGCACCGGCCTCTACACGGGCAACGTCCGCACCTTCGGCGTGGACTTCTTCCCGGGTTCGACGGTGTACTGCGGCACGGTGTGCGGTGGTCCGGCGACGCAGCCCTCGGTGTCGGTCGGCCAGAACTGGTGGCGTGACGGCATCGGCGGCGGCGTGTTCGCCGGCCCCGGTGGCCAGCTGGTGGACAACGGTGCGTTCACGCGCATCCGCGAGATCTCGGCCGCGTACACGTTCGACCAGCCGTGGGTCAAGAAGTCGCTTGGCCTCTCGAGCATCGACGTGCGCGTGTCGGGCCGCAACCTGAAGGTGTGGACGGACTACGATGGCGTGGACCCGGAGACGAACCTCTACGGGGGCACGGGCATCGGGCGTGGCATCGACTACTTCAACAATCCGCAGTCGCGGTCGTGGGCCATCAACTTCACCCTCAACCGCTAACCGGACCGATGACCTCAATGACCAATACTTTCCGTCTCCGGACGGCGCTGGGGGCCATGGCCCTCGGCGCCGGGCTGGTGGGCTGCGTGGACTTCACGGGGCCGGCGCTCGACCAGAGCCCGAACCAGTCGTCCGCGGCCAGCGCCCAGCTGCTCTTCCCCGCCGTGCAGGCCTTCCAGCAGGCGGTGATCACGGGTGATGCGGCCCGGTTCGCCGGCATCTGGAACCAGCACGTCATGGGCGTGAACCGGCAGTTCTCGTCGCTCGCGCGCTACCAGCTCGTCGACGAGAACCTGCAGTTCTGGGACAACAACTACACCGGTGGCGGCCTCGTCGACCTGCGCACGATCCAGTCGCAGATGACGGCGGCCAACAACAAGGTGTTCCTCGGCATCGCGCAGGCGTATGAGGCGATGGTGATGGACTTCGTGGCCGACAACTGGGGGAACATCCCCTACCGCGAAGCCGTGAATCCGGCGATCGCCACGCCGAAGCTGGATCCCCAGGCGCAGGTCTACGGCGACCTGCAGGCGCTGCTTACCACCGCCATCGCCAACATCAACTCCGGCGTGGGCGGCGGTCCGGGCACCAAGGACCTCGTGTACGGCGGCAGTGTCACCAAGTGGACGCAGTTCGCGCACACGCTCAAGGCGCGCATCGCGCTCCACCAGCGGGACTACACCACCGCGGCCGCCGAGGCCGCGCTGGGGATCTCGACGAAGGCCAACGACTACAACACCTACCAGTCGGGGTCGATCGGCGAGGAGAACCAGTGGTTCCAGTTCCGTCGCAACCGCGGCACGGACATCAGCGCCTCCGACACCCTGGTCACGCTGATGCAGTCGCGCAATGATCCCCGCCTGCTGACGTACTTCGCCGTGAATGGCGCTGGCGTGGTGAAGGGCGCGAAGGCGGGCGACGAGGATGACGGCACCTTCTCGTGGCTGTCGGCCACGCGCGGTGGGGCCAGCTTCAAGCAGCCGATCGTGACCTATGACGAGACCCAGCTGATCCTGGCCGAGGCTTCGTTCCGCAATGGCAACACGGCGGCGGCGCTTGCCGCGCTGACCGCCTACAAGACCGCCAACGCGATTCCCGCTCCGTCGCCGGCCGCTGGCCAGGCGCTGGCGCAGGAAATCATGAACGAGAAGTACATCGCGATGTTCCAGAACATCGAGTCCTGGAACGACTACAAGCGTACGTGCACGCCGAACCTCCGTCCGAACCCGACGGCAGTGGCGCCGCAGACGAAGATCCCGATGCGCTTCTACTACCCCTCCAGCGAGCGGCAGACGAACCCGAATGTGCCGGCCCCGGGCGCGCAGAGCCTGCGCAACCCGATCGACGGCACCACGGCTCCGACGCCCTACAACGCTGGCGCGCCTGGCAACCCGGCGACCTGCCTGGGTCAGTAGCACGAATTCAGCAGGAAACCTGGCGGCCCGCTCCGGAGTATCTTCCGGGGCGGGCCGCTCGGTTCTTCAGCTGGGCGCCCGCCTCCATTCCCGTCCGCTCCCATGGTTCGACGAGGCCCTGCAATGCGTGTCCGCTCGACGCTCCGCCGTTCCCTCGCTGCCTGCTTCGCCCTGGCCCTCGCGGGATGCCACTCGATGGTGCCGCTCGACCACGTGCCGGTGGCCAATGACGAAGCGCGCGTCCGCCTGACCGACATCGGCGCCGCCATGATGGCCCCGGTCGTCGGGCCCGGCGTGACCGGTCTCCGTGGTCACATCATCGAGATCGACTCGTCCAAGGTCCGGATGAGCGTCGTCGCGGTCACCGACCGGGACGGGCTGGAGAACACGTGGCTGGGGGAGACGGTCACCGTCCAGCGCCAGCACATCTCGGGGTTCGACAAGCGCGAACTGAGCCCGGTGCGCACGACCGTGGTCGCGGTCGGCATTCTCGCCGGCATGATCGCGATCGGCGGCGCCGTGAGCGGTGGCTCGGACGGCATCCTGCAGGCGTTCGGCATCCCGCGCGGGCGGTAGCACCGGCGGCAAGCGCGACGCGCGGGAGACGGCGCAGCCGGGCCTGGTGCGCCCCCCAGCGTCGCGGGAGGGACGGGCGCAAGCGCGACGGGCGCGTGCGCTACCGGATCTCGACGAAGGAGCGCGCGAGATCCTTCTCGATCGTCCAGACGACGGACTGGCCGGCCTCGAGCTTGAGGACCTGCGTGGCCGCCGATGCCCCGTCGCCGTAGAAGCGGGTGCCGACGGGCTGGGCGATGATGCGCACCGCGTCGGCCGCGTTGGTGATCCACTTGTCGAGCGAGACGCTGAACTTGCTTGCCGCCGACACCCGCCCCAGCCGATCGCGCTTCTCGCCCCGCTGGACGAAGACGATCATGTCGTCCCATCCGTGGTTGTCGACGTAGAGCATGATGGCCCCGACGTCTTCCGCGGCGAGCTGCGGGGGGGCGTTGCGGGCGCAGGCCGGCGCGGCCACGGCGCCAATCGCCACGAGCGCGGCAAGGGAGAGGAAGCGCAGGGTCGCAGTCGGGCGAGGCATCGGGCCGGGGGTGGGTGGCGTCAGGGCGCCGGCTTCGGGAACATCGGCGCCCCCTTCTGGACGCGCCACCCGGCCGGGTCGAGGGCCGCGAGCGCCGTGAAGCGCTGACGGTCCACCGCTTCTGGACCCCCCAACTGCCCCCAGAGTTCCGCCGCCTTGCCCGGCATGACGGGGAAGACGAGCACCGCGAGGCGCGCCAGCTGGCGGGCGAGGGCCCCCAGCGTCTCGTCGAGCGCCGCAGCCTCCGCCGGGTCCTTGGCCTGCTTCCAGGGGGCGCGGCGGTCCACGTACTCGTTGCCGCGCTGCACGCAGGTCCAGACGTGGCGCAGCCCCTCGTGGATCAGGTAACCCTGGGAGCCGTCCATGGCCGCGTGGTACCGCGCGATGGCCTCGGCATCCTCCGCGTCGAGCACGGTCTGGGGGGCCTGGGGCACGACGCCGCCCCGATAGCGCTCGATCATGCTGATGACGCGGCTGGCGAGGTTGCCGAAGGCGTTGGCCAGGTCGGCATTGAACCGGTCGTCGAAGCGTTCGAAGGAGAAGTTGCCGTCGGCGTCGAATGGCACCTCGCGCAGCAGGAAGTAGCGGAAGGCATCGACGCCGTAGCGGTCGATGGCTTCGCCCAGGTCGAGCTTGACCCCGGCCGACTTGGAGAAGCGCTCGCCGCCCAATTGCACGAAGCCGTGGGCCCAGACGCGTTCGGGGAGCGGCAGCTCGGCCGCCTGCAGCATGGCGGGCCAGACGACCGCGTGGAGGCGCGTGATGTCCTTGCCGACGACGTGCAGCTGGGCGGGCCAGCGCTCCTTCCAGCCCGCGGCCGGGTAGCCGGTCGCCGTCAGGTAGTTGGGGAGGGCATCGAACCAGACCCAGGTGCCCTGCGCCGAGCCGTCGGAGATGGCGAGCGGGAACGGGATGGCCCACGCGAGGCGCGCGCGCGAGATCGAGATGTCCTCGAGTCCCTGCGCGATGAGGCCCAGGATCTCGTTGCGACGCGACTCGGGCCGGATGAAGTCCGGGCGCTCGGCGATGAGGCGCTCGAGGAAGCCCTGATACTTCGTCAGCCGGAAGAAGAAGTTGCGCTCCCTGGTCCACTCGAGCGTGCGCGTGGGGTGCAGGACGCAGTGACCGTCGACGATCTCGTCGTCGCGCTTGAAGAGCTCGCAGCCGACGCAGTACCACCCCTCGTACGCCTTCTCGTAGAAGTCGTCGGGGCTGGTGTCGGCGATGCGCTTGATGAGCGCCCGTACCCCGGACTTGTGCGCCGGATCGGTGGTGCGGATGAACTGGTCGTAGCTGACACCGACCCGGTCCCACATGGCGCGGAAGAGCGCGGCGATCGAGTCCACGAACTCCTGCGGCTCGACGCCGCGCGCGGCCGCGGTCTGCGCCACTTTCTGGCCATGCTCGTCCATGCCGATGCAGAAGTGGACGTCGAATCCCGCGAGGCGATGATACCGCGCGATGGCGTCGGCGCCGATCTTCTCGAAGGCGTGGCCCAGATGGGGCTCGCCGTTGGCGTAGTCGATGGCGGTGGTGAGGTAGAAGCGCGACACGCGGGGTCAGGTCGTGGGAGAAGGCGGCGGCGCGTCGCCGCCACTGGTGCCACCCCGCCCGCGCCGGCCACCGCGGCGCCCGCGCCGGCGGCGGCGCGGCGGCTGGCCGGGGGTGGAGGCGTCGCCGGGCTGCCCGGCGTCGCCGGCATCCTCGGCGTCGTTCGGGTCGTGGGGGTCGTCGAGCGGCGGGCCGGCCGCAGAGGGCTCCGCGTGCAAGGGCCGGGGCTCGCTACCCTCAGCACGCGACGCGGGATCGACGGTGGGCCCCCGGCCATCGCGCGGCGATGCGCCGCCACCGTCGCGTGCGGGGCGCGTGTCAATGCGGGGGCGGGAAGCGGCGCCCGCGGGGCGCGGCTCGCGCGCGGGCGCAGCCTCCCGCGCGGGCGCCGCGTTGCGCGCGGAGCGGCCACGGTCGCCGCCCTCAGTGCGCGCGCGGCGGCCCGCGTCGTCGGGCCGACCGCGGCGTGCATCGCCACG
>JACQES010000391.1 GCA_016200495.1 Gemmatimonadota bacterium | reverse complement strand
GCGGGCGACGGCGAGCGCGGCGATGTTCTCCTCGATCGCGCCGGCCCAGCGTTCCTCGCCCTCGCGCACCGCCTCGAGCGCCTCGGTGGCGACGGCGAGCGCCTGGCGGAGGCGGGCCTGCTCGGCGCGCTCGCCCTCGGCGCGGCCGCGCTCGAACGCCTCGGCCCTGGCCTGCGCGATCTCGCGGGCGCGGAGCTGCTCGTCGTTCTCGGGGGTGACCGAGCCGCGGAGCACGCCGAACCCCTCGGGGGCCCAGGCGTCGCTCGCGGGCGAGCCGATGATGCGCGGCCTAGCCGATGACGACATCGTCGCCTCCGCCGCCGAGGACGATCTCGCCGGCCGCCTCGAGCGAGCGCACCTGCGTGACGATCTGCGCCTGCGCCCCCTCGACGTCCTTCATCTTCACGGGGCCCAGCATCTCCATCTCTTCCTTGAGGACGCCCACGGCGCGCTGCGACATCTGCGCCATGATCCGGCTCTTGAGCTCGGCGCTCGCGCTCTTGAGGGCGAGGGCGAGGGTCTTCACGTCCACGTCGCGCAGCAGGCGCTGCAGGCCGCGGTCGTCGATCCCCATCAGGTCCTCGAAGATGAACATGAGGTTGCGGATCTGCTCGGAGAGCTGCTGGTCGCGGTCGGCGACCTTCTCCATGATCTGCTTCTCGAGGGTGCCCTGCAGCAGGTTGAGCACGGCAGCCACGGCGGCCGGGCCGCCCGTCTTCGACATGCCGGGCGCCAGGTCGAGCTCGAGGTCGCGGCCGAGCGACTCCTCGATGAGCGCGATCGTTTCCGGGGCGACGCGCTCCATGCGGCCGATCCGGTAGGCGATGTCGCTCGAGAGGTCGGGGTCGAACTGCTTGAGCACCGCCGCGGTCTGGGCCGGCGGGAGGTTGGCGAGGATGAGCGCGAGCGTCTGCGGATGCTCGCCGCGGAACATCGAGGCGAGCTGCTCGGGGTCGGCGTTGCGCAGCTTGAGGAAGCCGGGCTGCTCCCCCGGCGGGCCGGCGACGCGCTTGACCATGCTCGCGGCCTGCTGGCGGCCGAACGCCTTCTCCAGCACGTCGCGCGCGTAGTCCATGCCGCCCTGCGCGCTGAGCGTGCCGGTCGCGTTGGTCTCGGCCCACTCGCGCATCACGCGCTCGGTCACGTCGCCGTCGACGCGCTCCATGCGCGCGATCTCGGCCGTGATCGCCTGCACTTCCTCCGGGGAGAGCTTCTGCGTGAGGCGCGCGGCCTGGTCGGCGCCGAGCGCCATGAAGAGCACCGCGGCCTTCTGCGGGCCGGAGAGGACGGGAGTCGCGAGGGCGGCCACGGCCTACTTCTCCGCGATCCAGCTCTTGAGGACGCGCGCGGCGGCGTCGGGATCGCGCTCCACGCTGGCGGCCACCTGGTCGCGCACGCCGGGGACGGCGGACGGGAGGATGAACGGCTGCGGCGCGGCCACCTGCGGCTGCATCGCGCCGGCGCCGGCGCCGATCGCGGCGCTCATCGCCATCTGGCCGGAGGCGAGCGCGGGCGGCGCGGACGCGTACACCGGCGCGGACTTGAGCGACTTGAGCGCCATGAACGCGAGCACGAAGGCGAAGACGAGGCCGAGCACGCTCACGCCCGGCCGCTGCCAGCGCTGCACGCTCGCGAGCAGGTCGCCGCGCGCGACGGGCACGTCGCCGATGGCCACCGGGGTCTCGAACGTGGTGGACTCGACCGTGAGCCGGTCGCCGCGCGTGGAGTCGATGCCGACCGCGTCGCGGACGAGCGTCGTGAGCTGGGCGAGCTCCTCCGGGGTGCGCTTGGCGAATCGGGGCACCGAGTCGCCGGCCGCGGACGGCAGGCGCTTGTCGGCGACGAGCACCGCGACCGAGAGGCGCGAGACGGTGCCGACCGCGCCCTGCACCACCTCGGTGCTCTTGGAGTTCTCGTAGGCGTTGGCGACGTTGGTCGAGCCGGCGCCGCCCTGCGCGCCGGGGATGATCTCGGCCTTCTGTTCCGTGGAGAGCGCCGCCTTCTCGGGATCCACCGACTGCACCGTGCGGTCGACCTTGGTGAAGTTCATCGCGGCGTTGACGGTCACCTGCGCGTTCCCCGGCCCGACGAACTGCTCGACCAGGCGCGTGGCCTTCGCCGACAGGTACGATTCCGTCTCCTGCTGCAGGCGCAGCTGGCGGTTGGAGGCGCCGAACTCGCCGCGGTCGCGCGGCTCGGTGAGGAGGCGGCCCGTCTCGTCGAGGACGCTCACGTCCTCGGGGCTCATCGAGCCCACCGACGAGGCGATCAGGTGCGTGATCCCCTGCACCGTCTCCGGCTTGACCGTGGTGCCGGCGGCCAGCGTCATGACGACGCTCGCCGTCACGGGGCGGTCGTCGGTGCGGCGGAAGGCGGCCTGCTCGGGCATGGCGATCGAGACGCGCGCCGAGCGCACGCCGCGCATCTCGCCGATCGTGCGGGCGAGCTCGCCCTCCATCGCGCGGCGGAAGTTGGTCCGCGTCACGAAGTCGGAGGCGATGCCGGTGTTCTTGTCGAAGATGTTCCAGCCGCCCGACGCGCCCGGCTTGCCATCCTTGTTGATGGCGACGCGGGCGCGCGCGAGGTCGGGCTCGGCCACGAGGATGTCGCGGCCGCCGTTGGCGAGGTCGAAGGGGATGCCGGCCTGCTTGAGGCGCTCGCCGAGCGCGCTGGCGCTCTCGATGTCGATGCCCGTCTCGGCCGCGACCATCGCCGGCGACGAGGCGACGCGCGAGACCCACAGCACCCCGCCGGCCAGCGCGAGGCCGGCGAGCGCGATGAGGACGTTGCGCACACCGCCCACGCGGGCGAAGAGCGCGTCGAGTTGGGAGTTCATGCCTGCATCGTGGTCAGGGTCCGGTACGCGTCAAGGAACTTGTTGCGCACCTCGATCATCATCTGAAGCGAGATCTGCGCTTCCTCGCTCGCGGCCATCACGCGGTGGAGTTCCACCGGCTCGCCGCGCAGGAAGGCGCCGATCGTCTCGCTGGCCTTGTCCTGGTGCGCCGAGACGTCGTTGATGGCCTTGGTGAGGAGGTCGCCGAACTGCGGACCGGCGTCCTTCGTGACCGGGACCTGGATCGCGTTCGGCTTGTCGCCCGCCTGGCCAGCCTGCGTGGCCAGGGTCGAAGCGGCGCGAGCCGCGAGGGCGGCGATGGGATCGCTCATGGGATCAGCCTCGGATGTCGACGCGCAGGCCGCGCATCGCGGGCGCCATGCCGGCGTCCCTGGTGCCGAGCATCACGCGGGCATAGGTCAACGGCCCCTGCGCGCTGTTCTTGGCGAAGTAGCTCTTCTCCTCGCTCGTGAGGATGGACCAGAGCTTGGGATCGGTGCCGGCGGGCGCGGTGACCTCGGCGGCGGGCCGGTCGACCGGGACCGCGGCGGGCGCCGAGCGCACGAAGGCGGGCTCGACCGGGACGGGGCGCGCTGCGGGCTGCCGCAGCGCCGGCGTGGCGGGACGCGATGCGCCGTTGGTGGCGGCGCCGTCCGGGCGCGCGGGGCGCGTGTCGGGAAGCAGCGGGGTGGGGACGTTGTTGATCTGCATGCGCGGGCTCGTCGGTCGGTCAGATGTCGATTGCGCGGCGCATCATCTGCTTCGCCGCCTGGAACACGGTCGCGTTCGCCTCGTACTGGCGGCGCGCATCCATCAGGTCCACCACTTCATCGGTGAGCCGCACGTTCGGGTAGTGCACGTAGCCGTCCTTGTCCGCGTCGGGGTGCCCGG
Source organism: Gemmatimonadota bacterium (assembly GCA_016200495.1). GTDB lineage: Bacteria > Gemmatimonadota > Gemmatimonadetes > Gemmatimonadales > Gemmatimonadaceae > JACPPC01. Next base: position 11,047 of record JACQES010000391.1, on the reverse strand, counting down.
GCTGGTAGACCTTCGGGCCCTCGGTGGTGTCGGTGACGATGCCCGCCACCTGCACGCCGGCGGCGCGGTCGGCGAGCGCGTCGCCGAGCGGCGCGGGGGGCAGCGGCGTCTCGACGGGCGGCACGCCCATCGCCTTGTTGAAGGCGTCCTCGAAGGCGACCGGACTCGCGGCCTGCAGCACGACGTCCTTGCGCTGGTAGGGGCCGCCGTCGGGAGTGCGCGTCGTCTCGGCGTTGGCGATGTTCTGCGCGATGACTTCCATGCGGGCGCGCTGCGCGGACAAGCCGCTGGCGGCGATGCCCATCGTGCGGAACATCGGGCGGACGAGCGGCTGCACGCCGGTCGGGAGGGGACCGAGGGGACGCGGCATGCCTACTTGTCCTTCAGGCTCTCGCGGAGCCCGGCATAGGTATCGCGCAGGAGCTTGGCGGTCGCATCGAAGCGGAGCTGCTCGTCGGCGAGGCTCACCATCTCCGACTCGAGGTCGATCGGTCCGTCGGGCTCGGCGCCCTGCGTCGCGTCGGACGGGAGGGTGAACCCCTGCGGGCCCATGGATGCCCGGGAGACGCGATCGGCGATCACGCGCGTCCGCTGCACGGAGGCGTCGAGGCTCGCCTTGAGCTCGTCGGCGGTCGTCGTGCGGCTGACCAGGTTGATGGACATTCAGGGGCTCCGGGTGGGCGGGACGACCCCTGAAAAGGCAAGGCACGTGCCAAGGGGAAACCGCTTCCCAGCACGTGCCTCAAAGCCTTTCGTGTCTTGCAGTTATGCGACCAGTTCGATCGCGTCAGCGCGCTGGAGAAGCCCGCGCGGCAGGCGGCAACTCTTTCCCATTCTCGACCGGATTTGCCGTCCGCCTACCGGCTCAGCCAGTACGAGACCTTCACCAGGAAGGTGTTCTGCGGGTGGTCGTCGAAGAGCTCGCGCATGTCGCCCGCCCACCCGCGACCGCTGGCCAGCGGACTCGTGTCCACGCGCCCATGCTGCCAGACCACGAAGAGCGTCGAGCCGGGTACGTACTCCCAGCGGACGACGGCGTTGGTGGTCAGCTGCGCATAATGAAAGGCGAGCTGGGTGCCGGCCGGGGCCGCGAAGGGACGGAAGCGGCTCTGGTAGTCGGCGGCCTCCGGCGTCGCACTCAGCTCGCGCACGTTGCCGTACACCCCGTTGGACACGAACGGCTGGCCGTAGAACTCGAAGGTGAGGGTCGGCGTGGCCGTGTAGTTGAGCCGGGCGCTGAGCGACACGGTGGTCTGGTCGAGGTGGGCGAAGCCGTAGTGCCGGCCGGCCACCGAGTCCGTGAAGTTCCCGATCCACTGCGCGTCGTTGACGTTCACGCTGTACCCGGCGCCCAGTGTCGCGACGAACCGCGTGCCGACGCGCAGGTCCACGTACGGGTTGTATCTCGCGCTGCGCGAGCGCCCCTCGTCGGTGATGCCCAGGTTGACCCAGAGGCCGCCGTCGATCGGCTTGCGGCTGTCGGTGTTGAACCCGGCCCACGGGTAGTAGCCCGCCGACTGCCCGAGCGCGGGGCCGCCGCGCGTGCACCGGTCGCAGACGGTGTTGCTGATTCCCCAGAAGGTGCCGCCCAGGTGCGCGTCCCAGTTGTCGAAGATCCCCTTCAGCCCGACGTGCCCGTTCACGTTGACCGCGTGCTCGAACCGCTGGCCGGCCGAGTTGTAGCGGATCCAGTGGTTGCCGTTGAGTTGCGCCCAGCGGTACCAGTCGGTCGGCTCGCGGAAGGTGAGCGCGCCCCACGTGCTCCAGTCGGTCACGTCGGCTCGGCGCAGGTAGCCCAGGTCGTTGACGTCGAAGCCGTCGGAGATGCGCACGACGCTCGTCTCGAAGCGCGTGATGCCGCCGCCATACTTGCCGAACTTGAGCTGCGCCTCGTAGCCGTCGAGCGACGTGCGCGACGAATCGAGCGGCGTGACGCTCGTGGGACGCTGGAAGTAGTGCACCGCGCCCCTCTGCGTGAGGAGCAGCGCCGACGCCGAGCCGCTCACATGGGACGCGGCCACCTGCGCGCTTGCCTCGTAGCTGCCGTCGCCGAAGCGCTGGCGCACGTTGCCGCCCACGGCGTAGGCGCTCTCGTGCAGCCACGGCGAACTCGACGCGTCGAGCTGGCGGTTGACGGCGGTGCCGATGAGCCCGATGCCGGTGCGGCCGCCGTTCCAGTCCTGCGTGGCGCGGAGCACGGCGTAGTTGGACGCCGGTTCCGCCGTGAGCGCGCCCGTGCCCGCGACGCGCGGCGTGACGGCCTCGAGGAGGCCGAACGCGAGCCCGCCCGACGTGCGCCCGGTGAGCTTCGCGGCCCCGGTGATCGGCGTGGCGATCGCGGTGCCGGGATCGCCGTTCTGCCCGGCGAGGCTGGGGCTCCGCCCGATGCGCCGCGAGTAGAAGAGCCCCTCGTTGGTGGAGCAGTCCACCACGATGTAGCAATTGAGGTTGAACTGGTAGAGCGCCGTGCCCTCGAGGAAGAAGGGGCGCTTCTCGCCGAAGAAGGTCTCGTACGCGGTCAGGTTCACCACCGCCGGGTCGGCCTCGACCTGGCCGAAGTCGGGATTCACGGTCGCGTCGAGCGTGACGCTGGGGGCGAGGCCGAGCTTGAAGTCGCCGCCCACGGTCACCTGCTGCTCGCGGCCCGCGACGCCGCCCAGCGCGCTCCGCTCGACGTTCTTGGTGACGGTGTACGGCGCCGCCTCGAAGCGGCGTCCGGACGCGAGCTGGTGCAGGCCGTGCAGCTCGCCCAGCTGCGAGACGAGGCCGTTCTTCGTCGGCACGTACTCCGGCCACGCCTCGCGCTCCTTGAACCGCTCGATGTCGCGCCAGACGCCGAAGCCGAAGACGTGGTCCTCGTCGCCCGGGTAGCGGAGCTGCGAGAGCGGAATCCGGAACTCGGCCGTCCAGCCCAGCGAGTCCACGCGCGTGGCCACGTCCCAGACGCCATCCCAGCTCGGGTCCTCGTTGCCGTCGTTGCTCATGGCGAAGTCGCGCTTGACCCCGTCGGGGTTCACCGCGAACTCGTACCCGCTCCGCCGGTCGTGCTGCGAGTCGATGAGGAGCTTGATCTGGTCGCTGGGCCCGCGCTGGTCGCGGCGCGTGAGCGCGTGCCGGATGCTGTCGGGGTGCGGGTCGTACATGCGCACGAACACGTACAGGTTGCGTTCGTCGTACGCGACGCGGAAGTCGGTGCGGAACACCGGCTGCCCGGCCGGCTTCGGGTCGAACTGCACGAAGTCGCTCGTGCGCTCGGCGCCCTGCCAGACGGCGTCATCATCGCGGCCGTCGAGGCGCGGGGGCACGGCGGCCCGTACGGCGCGCACCTGCGCGACCTCGGGCGGGCGACGCGGGGTGACGGTCGCGCGCCCGACGCGCGACGGCGGCACCACGGGCGTGGGGCGGGGCGGAAGCGGGGCAGCGGCAGCGAGCGCCACCAGGGCGGGGAGAGCGAGCAGCACGGCGGGGGGTCCGGAGGGCGGTACCGCTTGGACAGCCCCAATGACGAGGTGGTTTGCAGACGCGAGTCCGTCCGCGCCTGCGCCGCCTCACGCGGTCGTATCGTCCGCCTCGTCGCCCGGCTGGTTCAGCTTGTTGCGCAGCGTGCGCACGGAGATGCCCAGCATCTCGGCCGCCTTGGTCCGGTTGCCGTGGGCCACCTCGAGGGCGCGCTGGATCAGCACGCGCTCGGCGTCGGCGACGTTCAGGGTGCTGAGCACGACGTCGTTGGGCATGCCGGCGCCGCCGCTCGTGCCCGACGGGTTGCCGGCCACCATCGGCGGCGTGTAGGTGGGCGCGGGGGCGTGCGTCGAGACGTTGCCGCCGTTCGGGTGCGGCGCCATGCTGCCCGGCGTGACCACGGGCTGCGGCCCGCTCGTGCGCGCGGCGCGGTCGAGCGGGCGCTGCATGGCGTTGCTCGCGACGATGCCGAAGCGGGCGGCGTCGAAGGCGCGGAGCGGGATGATCGGCTCGGCCGACAGGATGACCGCGCGCTCGACGGCGTGCTGCAGCTCGCGCACGTTGCCGGGCCAGTCCTGCGCCTGGAGCCACGCGACGGCGTCCGGCGCGATCGCGGTGATGTCCTTGCCGAGTTCCTGCCCCATCTTGAGCGCGAAGCGCATGGCGAGGAGCGGGATGTCCTCCTTGCGCTCGCGGAGGGGCGGGATGAGGATCGGGATGACGGCGAGGCGGAAGTAGAGGTCCTGCCGGAAGTGGCCCTGCGCGGCCTCGTCGGCCAGGTCGCGGTTGGTCGTGGCGATGACGCGCACGTCCACGCGGATCGGGTTGGTGCCGCCGACGCGCTCGAACTCGCGCTCCTGCAGCACGCGCAGGAGCTTGGCCTGCAGGTCGAGGCGCATCTCGCTGATCTCGTCGAGCAGCAGGGTGCCGCGGTGCGCGCGCTCGAACGCCCCCTCGACGCGCTTGAGCGCGCCGGTGAAGGCTCCCTTCTCGTGGCCGAAGAGCACGCTCTCGATCAGCCCCTCGGGGAGGGCGGCACAGTTGAGCATGATGAAGGGGCCGTCGCGGCGGTCGGACTGGTCGTGCACCGCGCGCGCGAACAGCTCCTTGCCCGTGCCGCTCTCGCCTTGCAGCAGCACCGAGGCGCGCGTGGGCGCGGCCATGGCGACGGTCTGCAGGATGCGGCGGATGGGAGCCGAGTCGCCGACGATCTGCCGCTCGCTCCGGTACTCCATGAGCTCGCGGCGGAGCGACGCGTTCTCGCGGCGGAGGCGCACGAAGTCGAGCGCCATGTCGATGGCGAGCTCGAGCTGCTGGGCGCGGATCGGCTTGGTGATGTAGTCGATGGCGCCGGCCTTGATGCTCGCGACCGCGTGCTCGATGCTCGCGTGGCCGGTGAGCATGATGAGCGGCACGTCGTAGCCGTCGCGGGCGAGGATCGAGAGGAACTCGAGCCCCGTCTGGCCGGGCATGCGGTAGTCGGAGATGATCAGGTCCACCCCGCCCCGCGCGAGCACCTCCAGGGCCTCGGGGACCCCGCGCACGACGACCGCCTCGTGACCCGCGCGGACGAGGGCGTCCTCGAGAATCATCCCGACGGACGGCTCGTCGTCAACGCAGAGGATCGTGGCCATGGCGGGGTCGTGGGGGGAGCCGGACCCCCAAAACTATGCGCCGTGGGGCACGTCCGCTGCCAGTCCCCCGCCCGACGCCGTCGTACGGATCAGCCGACGCGGATGCGGCGCATGTCCCTGCCGCGCCGCAACGCGCCGCTCAGCCGACGCGCGCGAAGCGCGAGGGTGACGCCAGCTGGGCGTAGCCGTGCGTCGCCGTGCGACCGGCGTCCACCGCCGACAGCTGACGGGCGACGCGCGCGCGCTCGACGTCGAGGCGATGCGTGAGCGACTCGACGGCGGCGGCGAGCTGGCGTGCGGCCGCGAGCGTGGGGCGATCGTCGGGTGCGATCGCCGGCAGCGCGGCCACGGCCGCCAGCGCCTCCGCGAGCAGCCGGTCCGACGCCTCGGCGTCGTCGGCCAGCCGTTCGCTGGCCGCGAGCACGAGGCGCTCGACTCCGGCGTAGTGCTCGGCGCGGTTCACGCGACGGCGGCCTTGGCGCCGGCGGGCGTCTGCGCGACTTCCGCGAACGCGTCGCGGATCGGCGTCACGAGCTGGACGAGGCGATCAAAGTGCTTCGCGTCCGGCCTGCGCCCGCCGGCCTGGAGCTGCTGCAGCAGGAACACGTAGAGGCTGCCCAGGTTGCGCGCGATTTCGCCGCCCTTCTCGCGGTCGAGGGTGACGAGCAGCTCGCCGATCAGGTCGCGCGCCTGCTGGATGGCCCGGACCGTGAGCTCGGGGTTCCCCGTCTGCGCGCCGATGCGCGCGCGCGTGAGCGCGGTGAGCAGGGCGTCGTAGGTGATGACGAGGAGGCGCCCGGGGGGCGCGGTGAGGACTTCCTGTTCGCGGTAGCGCGCGGCGGCGGGTGCGGGCTTCTGCACGTGGTCGATCTCCGGTGGGTGGGGTGCCTTCGCCCGGAGTATCGGCTACTTCGTCTGGGCCGTGAGCGCGTTCATCTGCGCGGTGAGCGCGCTGGCGAGCGAGTTCGACTTGGCGATCGCCGACTCCATGGCGATGAACTGCGCGGTGAGCGCCTTCTTCCGGTTGTCGAGCCGCTGCTGCTGGTCGGTGACCTGGCGATCGAGGTCGTCCATGCGCGTCTGGAGCGTCGCGATGCGCGCGTCGCTCGTGGACCCGGCCCCGGCGGCCATGTTGGTCGCGAGCGCGGTGAGCGCGCCCCCCAGCCCCTGCGAGAAGCGCACCGTGCCGGCCGCGCGCGCGGTGGTGCCGGTGTAACGCACCACGAGTCCCTCGCTCGCGTCGCCCTTGGCGCCCGTGAGGGCCTGTCCCGAACCCGTGGCCAGCTTGCCGTTGATGGTGCCGGCGACGTCGAGGCCGCTCGTCCGGCCAGCGGCGAGGCCGAGCGCCGCGGTGCCGTCGCCGCCGGCGCCCGGGGTGTACGCGATCGTGAAGCCCGCGGTGGACCCGAAGTCGCGCGCCGTCAGCTGCAGGCGGTTGTCGTTGGTGGCGCCCGCGGTGAGGGCGAGCCCGTTGGCCGAGAAGGCGGCGTTGAGGCGCGCGACGACGGTCGCGAGCGCGTCGCCGTTGGCGAGGCTCACCGAGGTCGTGCGGCCGGTGGACGCGTCGGTCACCGTCATCGTGTCGGGCGCGCCGGTGGTCGCGTACGTGGTCCAGACGGCGCCGGTGGCGCTCGCCTGCGTGGCCGCCTGCGTGATCGTCACGGCGTACGGCGAGCTGCTCGGCTTCGTGGCCGTCGTGCCCGCGACGTACGAGAGCTCGGGATCGGTCGTGTCGCCCGTCATCGCGAACAGCTGCTGCACGGCGAAGGGCTGCGTGGCGAGCACCCCGGTGAGCACGGTCGTGTCGAGCGAGAGGATCCCGGTCTTGTCGTGCTGGAGTCCCATCAGCGCCGCGTTGGCGAGCTGGCCGCTCGCGAGCCCCGGCACCGAGTTGAGGATCTGGTTGGTGAGCGTCGTGACCATCGAGCGCACGGTCGGGTCGTTGGCCAGCGGCCCGCCGGCGGCGGTGGCGCTCGATACCCACTGCCGCAGGTTGTTGTACGCCGTCACCATCGTGTTGAGCTTGGCGGCGACGCCCGCGGTGTCGCGATTGACGGTGAGCGTGACCGGCGTGCCCGTCGTCGTGCCGGTGAGGTTGAGCGTGACGCCCGCGATCGCCCCCGTGACGGAGTTCGAGCGCTGCGTGCTCACCTGGCCGTCCACGCGCACGACTGCGTCCTGCCCGGCGGTGATCCCGACCGCGCGACCGAGGGTGCCGGCGGCGGTCGTGAAGGCACCGAGCGTGCCGGTGCCGCCGCCCGCGCGCGTGACCGTGATGCCCAGCCCGAGCTGCGAGTCGCCGGTGGCGCTGTCGGTGAGCGTGAGCTTGCCGCTCCCATCGAGCGTGGCGGCGGCGGGACGCGTGCCGGCGCCGAAGCCGGTGGTCGCGTTGTTGAGCGCGTCGAGGAGGTCCTGCATGGTGGTGCCCGCGCCGACCGTCACCGTGCGCACGACGGCCGAGCCGTCGCCGCGCGTGCCGCGCAGCGTGAGCACGTCACCCGCGGCGAGGCCGAAGCCGCCGCCGGCGGCGCCCAGGTCGGTGAGCAGCGTGGTGCCGGTCGCGGCGCCGGCGAGCCCCGTGAAGTTGCTCGCGCTGCCGACCCGCTGCGCGACGCCGCCCCGCCCCGTGGTGGTGAAGCCGAGGAGCGCGAGCGTCGCGGTGCTCGCGGCCGCATCGACGCTGGCGTCGGACGCGACGGGCACGGTGGTGACGAGGCGCTGCTGCGCGCGGCCGTTGGCCGTCTCGGTCACGATGCGCGCGGCGTCGGAGCGCCCCAAGGCATTGTTGATGCGCGCGGCGATCGCGGCGAGCGAGTCGGTGGCCAGGTCCACGTGGATGACCTGGCCGCCCACGTTCATGGTGGCCGGGGTCGGCACGGGAACGCCGAGCAGGCTCGCGATCACCGTGGTGCTGCTCGAGACGCGGAAGGTCTGCTGCTCGCCCGTGGCGAGCGTGTTGGCGGTCGTGGTGCCGTCGGTGAGGCCGAGTGCGGCGAGCGTGCCGGCGGTGCCGTCGGCCACCTCGATGCCGTTGCTGCCGGTGTCGCCGGCGGTGAGCACGAGGCGCGCGCCGCCCGAGGCGCTGCCCTGGATCACGGCGCTGACGCCGCTGGCGGTGGTGCCGGTGTTGGCGGCGTTGAACTTGTCGCGGATCCCCTGGAGCGTGTCGGTCGCGGCGACGGTGATCGCGCGCCCGTTGACGACAAGCGAGCCGCTGATGTTGAGCGCCGCGGCCGGGTCGGCGACGATGCCGCCGCCCATCTTGTCGGTGCGCGCCAGCTGGAGCGCCTCGACGTCATAGCGACCGGGAATCGCGGTCGAGGAGCCGGTGGCGGTGAGGGTGCTCGCCACGCCGGCGGGGACGCTGACGGTGGTGCCGCCGAAGAGCGCCGGGTCGGTGAGCGGGGTCGCGGCGTCACGGAAGGTCGCGGCGACTCCTTCGAAGGACTTCCAGGCCGCCTGCGCTTTGGAGGCGGTGGTCTTCTTGGCCGTGAGCGGGTCCACGGACCGGGCGGACTCGGCGGCGATGATCTGCGTGACGAGGTCCTGCCACTGCACGCCGGAGGCGATGCCGTTGACGCTGCTGAGCGAGGTGGAGGCCATGGTGCCTCGAGTATCGGCCGGTGGGGCCCGTCCCTCCACCCAGTGGCGATGCCCTCGAACCCGGCGGGCTCGAGGGCATCACCAGCCGGCGCCCGGAGGCGCCGTCGTGCGGGACTACTGCAGGAGCTTGAGGATCCCCTGACCCGCCTGGTTCGCCTGCGCCAGCATCGCGGTGCCGGCCTGGGCGAGGATCTGGTTCTTCGAGAACTTGACCATCTCGTCCGCCATGTCGAGGTCGCGGATCGTGCTCTCGGCGGCCGAGTAGTTCGAGATGACCGTCTTGAGGTTGTCCGTGGCGTTCGAGATGCGCGACTGGCCGGCGCCGATGACGCCGAGCGCGGTGTTGACGTTGCCGATCGCGGTGTCGATCGCGGCCAGGGCGGTCTGCGCGTTCGACAGCGTGTCCGCCGCCGAGGAGCCGACGCCGAGCGTCGCGGTGCGCAGGTCGAGCGACGAGCCCGTGATGGTCAGGACGTCGTTCGTGGTGTAGCTGCCCGACGCGCCGACGAGGAAGGTGCCCGCGCCGCCGCCGACGATGACGGTCTTGCCGGTGATGGTCGCCTGCAGCACCGAGGAGTCGGTGTTGATGGTGACGCCGAGCGTGCTGAAGTTCAGCGACTGGATCGCGCCGTCGGAGACCGCGAGGGTCTGCGACACCGAGCCCGAGGACAGCGTCGCGACGCCCGAACCGGCCGCAATCGTGTAGGTGCCCGTGGCCGCGCCGCTGAGGCCGACGCTGTACACGCCGCCGCCAGCCGCGAGGGCCGTGCCGCCCGTGACCGACGCGCCGAACGCGCCGTTGAGCAGCGTGTTGCCCTGGAACTTCGTGGTGTTGACCGTGCGGTCGATTTCGTTCTTCAGCGCCTGGAACTCGGCGTTGACGCGCGTGCGGCCGGCGGAGTCCACCGAGTCCGACGCCGACTGCGCGGCGAGTTCCTTCATGCGCTCGAGCATGCTCTGGATCGACTGCGCGGCACCTTCGGCGATGTTGTACACCGAGTTCGCCTGCTCCGCGTTGCGCGACGCCTGCGTGTAGGCGCGGATGTCGGAACGGAGCTTGTTCGCGATGCCGAGGCCGGCGGCGTCGTCACTCGCGTGGTTGATGCGGAAGCCGCTCGACAGCTTCTCGCTGGACTTCTGGACCTCGTTCTGGACCAGGCCGAGGTTCCGGGCGGCCGCCATCGCAGCCACGTTCGTGTTGATCTTCATTGTGCCATCTCCATTGGCGTGAGTCGCGGGGCATCCGTGCCCCATCAAGGATCGGCCGGTTGCCGATGTCCTCTCGGCTCAGTATCGGAGCGACCTCGCGCGACTTGAGCGCGCTAGTCGAGCACCACGTCGAGCAGGGCGTTCACCTGACGTGTCCACGTCCATGCGCCCACGTGCGCGGCCCCGGCGAGGCCGCGCGCACGCGCCGCGTCGCGGTCCGCCCACGCGAGCTCCAGCGCGGCGACGATCTCGTCGAGGTCGGATTCACCCCACGCGGCCGTGCCGCGATAGGGCGCCACCGCGCGCACCGCCCCCTGCCGCTCGAGCGCGATCGCGCCGCCGGGGGTGAGCAGGTCCCGCTGCCCGGTGTTGGCCGCGACGATCGCGGGCACGCCGCACGCCATCGCCTCCATGGCGACGAGGTTGGTGCCACCCTCGGCGCGATTCGGGAAGAGTGCGACGTCGCAAGCGCGGAGCGCGTGTGCCGTCTCCGCGGGGGTGACGACGCCGAGGTCGTGCACCGCCTCGGCGGGAATGCCGTTGTCCACGAGCCAGCCGGTGACGTCGAGGCGACCGGCCGTGACGTCGGGCAGCCCGCGCACGTGCCCCATCGCGTCGAGCCCGCGCATCGTCTCGGGCCAGAGGTTGTGCCACGCCGTCACGAGCAGCGCCTCGGGATGGCGCGCCTGGAAGATGCGGAACGCCGCCACCACGAGGTCCTGCCCCTTCCGGTACTCGAGCTTGCCGCCGGAGAAGACCACGAACCGGTCGGCGAAGCGCTGACTGCGCGGCCGCGGCTGGAACACCAGCGGATCCACGCCCTGCCACACGCACGCCACGGGCGGTCCGCCCAGCGACGCGAGCAACTCCGCGTTCCAGCGCGAGCCGGCGACGAGCAGGTCGTAGCCGCGCGCGCGGCGCGTCGTGGCGGCGTCGAACGCGGTGTCCTCGAGGAAGGCGATGCCGGCATTGCGGTACACGGTGAAGCTCGGCGCGCCACCGACGAGCCCCGTGCCCAGCGCGGTGAGATGCACCGCGTGCGCGACACGCTCGGCGGGCACCTCGCGGCGGATGTGCGTCACGAGATCCGCGACGTCGGCGTCGAGCGCGTCGATCACGGGCACCGCGCCGAGCTCCGGCTC
>JACQES010000390.1 GCA_016200495.1 Gemmatimonadota bacterium | reverse complement strand
TACCTCATGCTGCGGGCGATCCGGGCGCACGCGACGCCGGCCGGCGGCGCCGCCGGCGGCGCGGGCACGGCGAGTGACGCCGGCGCGGGGCGCGCGCACGGCGCACCGGCGCGGCCTCGCGACGCGAAGAAGGGGCGCAAGCGGTGAGCGATCGCGCGCTCGCCGACGGCGATCACGCGCCGGTGTCGATCCGCGCGGCGCGCGCGGCCGACCTGCCGGCGATCGGCGCGCTCGGCGCCCTGCTCGTCGCGGAGCACCACGACTTCGACGCGCAGCGGTTCCTCGCCGCGAGCGCCGCGACGCCCGCGGGCTACGCCGATTACCTTGGCACGCAGCTCGCGCGGCCCGACGTGCTCGTGCTCGTGGCGGACTTAGCGGGCGCGGTCGTGGGCTACTGCTACGCGGGACTCGAGCCCACGGACTACATGGCGCTGCGCGGCCCCGCGGGTGCGGTGTACGACGTCGTGGTCGATCCGGCGGCCCGCGGGCGCGGCATCGGGCGGCAGCTGATGGAGGCGACGCTCGCCGCGCTGCGCGACCGCGGGGCGCCGCGCGTGGTGCTCTCGACGGCCGCGCGCAACGCGGCGGCGCAGCGACTGTTCACGCGGCTCGGGTTCCGGCCGACGATGATCGAGATGACGCGGGAATCGACGCCCTCGGAGGGGCAGGCATGATGTCACGACTCACCGGCAAGACCGCCCTCGTCACCGGCGCCGCGCGCGGCATCGGCCTCGCGATCGCCACCGCCTTCGCGCGCGAGGGGGCGCGCGTGGTGCTGAGCGACATCCGCGACGCGGAGGGCCGCGCCGCCGCCGACGCGATCGGTGCGGGCGCGTCGTACCGCACGCTCGACGTGCGGCGCGAGGCCGACTGGGACGCCGCGATGGCGGCGATCGTGGCCGAGCGTGGGCGGCTCGACGTGCTGGTCAACAACGCGGGGATCACGGGGTTCGAGGCGGGCCCGGCCTCGCACGACCCGGAGCACGTGTCGGCCGACGACCTGCGCGCGGTGCTCGAGACCAACTTCATCGGCACGGCGCTGGGGTGTCGGGCCGCGCTGCGCACGATGCGCGCGCATCCGCCCGCGGGCGCCGGCGGCTCGATCGTGAACATGTCGTCGCGCTCGGGGCAGGTGGGGATTCCCGGTGCGACGGGCTACGCGGCGAGCAAGGCGGCGGTGCGCAACCACACGAAGTCGGTGGCGCTCTACGCGGCGGAGCAGGGGCTCGCGGTGCGGTGCAACTCGGTGCACCCGGCGGCGATCCTCACGCCGATGTGGGAGGCGATGCTCGGCGCGCCGGGCTCGGACGGCTACGACGCGCGCGTGGCGGCGATCGTGGGGGACGTGCCGCTCCGCCGGTTCGGCACTGCGGAGGAGGTGGCGGCGCTCGTGGTGCACCTCGCGGCCGACGAGTCGGCGTACACGACGGGTGCGGAGTTCGTGCTGGACGGCGGGTTGCTCGCCGGGAGCGCGGCCACGCCGTCACGGGCGAAATAGGCGCGCTCGCGGCGCGCGAGCCTGCCGTGCGGCGGGCCAGTGCGACGGCGTCCGGCGTCGCGACCGCCGCGATGCGCGCGAGCGCCCGCGCCGCCGGTTACTGCTCGTTCTTCGACTTCGCCATCATCACCAGGCTGTACACGAGCGTCGCGACGAGCAGGCCGGTGAAGACCGACATGTTGATGATCTGCGAGGGCTGCATGGCGGGGGCGGGCTGGACGTGGAGGGATGATGCGCGGCCAACCGCGCATTACGCCGACGAAGGGAGCGTGGATGTACGCCCATCGTGCGACATCCAAAGATAAACCGTCGGCGTATCATCTGCGAACGCGGTGCCGGACGGCACCGGCCACCCTCCAACCGAGACCCTGCATGTTCTCCCATCTCCGCTCACCACGGAGGGCGCTCGCGCTCGCCCTCGCGGTCGCCGCCATCTGCGCCACCGCGGGCGCGCGCCTCCTGCGCGCCTCCGACCACCAGGACACGCCCGAAGTCGAACTCGCCCAGCGCATGGACATCAACGATGTCTACGCGTTCCCGGGCGCCTCGGCCAACAGCATCGCGCTGGTCATGACGACGGCGTCGCCGATCACCCCCGCGGCGTCGGCCTCCGTCTTCTTCGACCCGAACCTGCTCTACCAGATCAAGGTGGACACGAACACCGTGCCCGACGGCGTCGAGGACCTCGTGTTCCAGGTCACCTTCACCGGCAACGACGCGAACCAGCAGGTCACGGTGCGCGGCCCGGTCAAGCCGAACGTCACCAGCAACACGGCCACGCTCGTCACGACGGGTCCGGTGGTCACGGGCACGATCAATTCGTCGCTCGGCACGGTCGGTGGCACGCAGGTCTTCGCGGGGCTCCGCGCGGACCCCTTCTTCATCGACCTCACGCAGTTCTTCAACATCCTCAACGACCGCCGCCCCTCGACGGGCCCGCTCGCGGTCGCGACCCCCGCCCAGACCAGCTGGCGCCCGGCCTGCAACGGCAGCAATGCCGGCAGCTGCGCGGTCAACTTCCTGAACGGCATCAACACGCTCGCGATCGTCATCGAGCTGCCGCTCAGCCAGATCAAGACGACCGGCAAGTTCGGCGTCTGGGGCACGATCAGCCGATGAGCGCCCCCACCTCCACCTCCCAGGCCACCATGACCCGCACCCTCCGCACCGCGTGCGTGGCGCCGGCGCTCTTCGCCGCGCTCGCCGCGTGCACCGACACCAGGACGATCTTCGCGCCCGACACCAACCGCACCTACGTGCAGGTCGAGCGCCTCGGCAACCCGCTCGTGAACGAGGTGTTCATCGCCAAGCGCAACCACGGCGTGCACAACGCGACGTCGCCGAACCAGGACGTGGCGAACCTCGCCCCCGAGATGCAGGCGTTCGTGAATTCGTTCGGCCGCCCGGCCATCGTGGGGCAGACGCTCACGCAGGTGCTGCTGCCCGACGAGCTCATCGTGGACCCGACCAAGGCCACGAACACGGCCGGCTGGCTCTCGTGGGCGCTGGCCTCCGGCTACGGCGGCCGCCTCCTCACCGACGACGTGGTGGACGCGGGCACGGCGGCGATCTTCGGGTCGCTCCTGTCGCCCACGAACACGATCCCGTCGCTGGTGGGCGACAACGTGAACGCGAGCCAGAAGCCCTTCCTGGCGACGTTCCCCTACCTCGCGACCCCCAACCCGTGAGCAAGCTCGTCGGTGGGATGTGCCTGGGCGCGCTCGCGCTCGCGTGCGGAGCCTGGCTCCGCCCGGGTGCATCCCCGCCGGCGGTGTTGCCGCCGGCCTACCTCGACGCGGAGTCGGCGCGCATCTACAGCGCCGCCCCGCTGAGCGTGGCCGAGCGGCGCACGGCCGAAATCCGGTTCTGGACGCACAAGGCCGACGAGGACCGGCAGTCGGCCGACGCGATGGCGCAGGTGGCGCAGCTCTACCTGCAGCGCTCGCGCGAGACGGCCGACTTCGCCGACGTGAAGCACGCCGAGGCGGCGGCGCGTGAGGCGATCGTGCGGCGTCCGCACGGCAACGGGGCGAGCCGCTCGGTGCTGGTGAACGCGCTGCTGGCGCAGCACCGGTTCACCGAGGCGCTCACCGAAGCCACGGCGATCACGACCGAGACGCCGGGGATCGCCGAGTACCTGGCGCTCCGCGCGGAGTGCGAGATGGAGGCGGGCGCGTACGACCGGGCGCGCGCCTCGTTCGACACCCTGGCGCGGGAGAAGCTCCCGCTCTCGGGCATGGGGCGGCTCGCGCGCTGGCGCGAGCTGACGGGCGACCTCGCGACGGCGCGCATGCTGCTCGAGCGCGCGGCGGCGGACGTGCGCTCGCGCACCGACCTCTCGACCGAGCAGGCGGCCTGGTTCCAGCTGCGACTGGGGGAGCTGGCCCTGCGCGGCGGGCAGCGGCGGCGCG
>JACQES010000389.1 GCA_016200495.1 Gemmatimonadota bacterium | reverse complement strand
GGGTGCCGCCGCTCGACGCCGACCTCGCCGCCGAGCTGCTCGCCGCCGCCTGGATCATCGGCTGGCTCATCCTCGCGATCGCGCGCGTCCGCGCGCGTCCGCTCGCCCGGGCTGCGGCGCTCGCGCTGCTGCTCGTCGCGGGGGTCGCGGCGGCCACCGCGGTCGAGTCGGCGCGGCGCGCGCGCGCCGCGCACCTGGCGGTGGTGCAGGGCGGTGATCCGCTGCGCGCGCTGCCCGCGCTCGGCGCCGAGGCGAGCGGGACCGTCGCTGGGGGCGAGGTCGCGCGCGTGCTCGAGGCGGGTGACGTCTGGTCGCGCGTGGCGCTCGACCTCGGGCGCACGGGGTGGATCGCCTCGGAGCGACTCCGGCCCTTGGCGGCCGAGTAGTTTCCCCGCGATGCCGCGCATTGCCGTCCTCGCGAGTGCCGTCGCCGACCAGATCGCCGCGGGCGAGGTGGTCGAGCGTCCCGCGTCGGTGGCGAAGGAGCTGATCGAGAACGCGCTCGACGCGGGCGCGACGACCATCGACGTCGCCATCGAGGACGGCGGACGCACCCTCGTGAGCGTGGCCGACGACGGGAGCGGCATGGACCGCGACGACGCGCTGCTCGCGCTCAAGCGGCACGCCACGTCCAAGATCCGCGACGCCGCGGACCTCGTCGGGGTCAGCTCGTTCGGATTCCGCGGCGAGGCGCTGCCCGCGATCGCGTCGGTGTCGGAGCTCGAGCTCGCCACGGCCACGGCCGACGGTGCCGGCACGCGGGTGCGCGCGGCCTGGGGCGACGTCGCCCACGTGGAGGACGTCGCGCGCCGCCGCGGCACGACCGTCGTCGTGCGCGGCCTCTTCTCGAACGCGCCGTCGCGCCTGCGCTTTCTCAAGGGGTCGCGCTCCGAATGGCGCGCGCTCGCCGACCAGGTGACGACGATCGCGCTGACGCGGCGCGACGTGCGCCTCTCGCTCACGCACGACGGCAAGAACGTGCTCGCGCTGCCCCCCGCCTCGACGCTGCGCGCGCGCCTCGCGGCCATCTGGGGGGGCGCGTACGCCGAGTCGTTCGTGGACGTGGACGACGTGTGGGGCCCGACGCACGTGCGCGGGCTCGTCGAGCGCCCGGTGGACGTCGGCACGCGCGCGCGTCGCGTGCACCTGATCGTGAACCAGCGCGCGGTGCGCGACGCGGGGCTCGTGCGCGCGGCCGAGGCCGCCTATCGCTCGACGATTCCCGCCGGCGTGCGCCCGTCGCTCTTCCTCGAGCTCACCGTGCCGGGCGAACTCGTGGACGTCAACGTGCACCCGGCCAAGGCGGAAGTGCGCTTCCGCGACCGCTGGCCCGTGGAGCGGACCGTCGAGCAGGCGGTGCGCCGCGCGCTGGGCACGGTGGATGCCGCGGCCGGGCTCGGCGCGCGCCAGTGGAGCGGCCTCTCGCTGGGCGCGCTCGCGACGCCGGCGCAGGACACCGACTTGCTGCAGACGGCGGCGCCGACGGCCGGCATGCCGCTGTTCGGCGGTGGTGAGCCGGGCACGGCGTGGCGTGCCGCGGTGCACACCGGCGCCGCCGATGCGGCCGCGACCGAGGGCACGCGCGACGCGCACGGTGCGGCGTCGCATGCCGACGACGCACGCGGCACGTCCGATGCGGGCATCGCGCCGACCGTCGAGGTCAGCGTCCCTCCGCTCGTCCAGCTCCGTCGCACCTGGATGATGTTCGAGCGCGAGGATGGCGTGGTGCTCATCGACCAGCACTCGGCGCACGAGCGCGTGCTGTTCGAGGCGTTCCTCGGGGCGCTGGAATCGGGACGCGCCCCCGCGCAGCGGCTGCTGCTGCCGCTCACGCTCCACTTGGGCGCCGCCGAGGCCGACGCGTTCGAGGAGAACCGCGAGGCGCTCGAGAAGCTCGGCTACGAAGTCGAGGGTTTCGGCGCGCACACGCTTCTCGTGCGCGCGGTGCCGATGCCGCACCCGCGCTTCGACGCCGAACGGTGCCTGCGCGAGACCCTCGACGCCCTCACCGGCGACCGCGAGGCCGGCTCGGCGGCGCGGCACGAGCGGCTCGCCGCCCCCATCGCGTGCAAGGCGGCGGTGAAGGCCGGCGACGCGCTGAGCCAGGCCGAGATGCGCGCGCTGTTCGTGTCGCTCGCGCGCACGACGCTGCCCGCGCACGACGTGCACGGCCGCGCGACCATCGTGCACCTCGGCTGGGACGAGCTCGAGCGCCGCTTTGGCCGCCGGTAGCCTGCGCGTCATCGTCGGCCCGACGGCGGCCGGCAAGTCGGCCCTCGCGATGCGGCTCGCCGAACGCGCGGGCGCGGTGATCGTGAGCGCCGATTCGCGCCAACTGTACGCGGGCTTCAACATCGGCACGGCCAAGCCGAGTGCCGCCGACCGATCGCGCGTGCGGCACGAGGGGATCGATGTCGCCGATCCGGCCGAGCGCTGGAGCGCGGCGAGATGGGCGGCGGAGGCGTCGGCGTGGATCGACGCGGCGCAGGCGCGCGGGCAGCCCGTCGTGGTGGTGGGCGGCACCGGCTTCTACGTGAAAGCGCTCGTCGAGCCGCTGGCGGATGCGCCGGCGCTCGATCCGGCGGCGCGTACCGCGCTCGACGCGTGGCTCGAGACGCTCCCCACCGAGGAACTGCGGCGCTGGGTGCGCGCGCTCGACCCGGCGCGTGCCGAGACCGGTCGCACGCAGCTCAAGCGCGCGGCCGAGACCGCGCTTCTCACCGGGCGTCGGCTCTCCGACGCGTTCGCGGCGCCGGCGGCGGTGGTGCGGCGGTCCGCGCGGTATCTTGTCGTCGATCCGGGACCGGTACTGGCCGCCCGGATCGTCGAGCGGGTGGACGCGATGCTGGCCGCCGGCTGGGTGGACGAGGTGCGCAGGCTCCTCGCGGTGGTGCCGGCCTCGGCGGCGGCGTGGAACGCCTGCGGGTATGTGGCGATCCGCGCGCACGTGACGGACGGCGTGCCGCTCGCGGAGGTGCGGGAGCAGGTGATCGTGGCGACGCGCCAGTACGCCAAGCGCCAGCGGACATGGTTCCGGCACCAGCTGCCGGCGGATGCGGTCACGCGCCTCGATCCCGGGGCGCGCGACGCGGACGACGCAGCGTGGGCCTGGTGGCACGGG
Organism: Gemmatimonadota bacterium; assembly: GCA_016200495.1. Lineage (GTDB taxonomy): Bacteria > Gemmatimonadota > Gemmatimonadetes > Gemmatimonadales > Gemmatimonadaceae > JACPPC01. The sequence goes on along the minus strand of JACQES010000389.1, from coordinate 4,984 downwards.
CAGGACGAGGAGTGACGCGATGAACATCGGCATCACCTGTTACCCGACGTACGGCGGCTCCGGGGCCGTTGCGACCGAGCTGGGGATCGCCCTGGCCGAGCGCGGCCACGAGGTGCACTTCGTCACGTACAAGCAGCCCTTCCGGCTGCCGAGCTTCCTGCCGCGGATCTTCTTCCATGAGGTGGATGTCGGCCGGTACCCGCTGTTCGAGTACCCGCCGTACGACCTCGCGCTGGCGGTCCGGATGCACGAGGTCGTGCTGGCCCACAAGCTCGACCTGCTGCACGTGCACTACGCGATTCCCCATGCGACGAGCGCGTGGATCGCGCGCGAGATGCTGCGCGAGAACGGGCACGACATCCCGATCGTGACGACGCTCCACGGCACCGACATCACGATCGTCGGGCAGGACCCGTCGTTCCACGCCATCACCAAGTTCTCGATAGAGCGCTCGGACCGGATCACGGCGGTGTCGGATTTCCTCCGCACCGAGACGATCCGCGCGTTCGGGTGCACGCGGTGCGACGTGGTCGTGATCCCCAACTTCATCGACCCGGCGGTGTTCAATCGCGCGTCCCATCCCGCCGGGCTGCACGACGAGCTCGGGGGCGGGCGCAAGGTGCTGATGCACATCTCGAACTTCCGCGCGGTCAAGCGCGTGCGCGACATCGTGCAGACGTTCGCGCGCGTGCAGGCCGAGGTGCCGAGCGTGCTCGTGATGGTCGGCGACGGCCCGGATCGCGTGGTGGCCGAGGAAGAGGCGCGGACGCTCGGCGTCGACGCCGACGTGCGCTTCCTCGGCAAGATCGACGCGGTGGCGCCGCTCCTCGCGGCGGCCGACCTGTTCCTGATCCCGACGGACCGCGAGTCGTTCGGCCTCTCGGCGCTCGAGGCGCAGGCGTCCGCCGTGCCGGTGATCGGCTACAACGTCGGCGGCCTGCCCGAGGTGGTGGAACACGGGGTGACCGGCATGCTGCACGAGGTGGGCGACGTGGCCGGGATGGCGCGTTCGGCCATCGCGCTCCTCACCGATGACGCGCGCTGGCGCGCGATGGGGGCGGCCGCCGTCGCGCGCGCCGTGTCCCGCTTCGAACAGAACGCGATCGTGGCCCGCTACGAGGCGCTGTACGCCGGCGCCCTCGCCAACGCCTGAGCCCCTTCATGGAAATCTTCCACGCCGCCGTCCTCGGGATCCTGCAGGGACTGACCGAATTCCTGCCCGTTTCGAGCTCCGCCCACCTCTCGCTCGCGCCGTGGCTGTTCGGATGGGAGGACCCCGGGCTCGCGTTCGACGTGGCGCTCCACCTCGGGACGCTCGTGGCGGTGCTCTGGTACTTCCGCAAGGAGTGGCTCGCGCTCGCTGGCGCGTCGGTGGAAATCCTCACCACGCGGCGGCTCGACAGCCCGGAGAAGCGGCAGGTGCTCTACCTGGTGATCGCGACCATTCCCGGCGGCATCGCGGGACTCTTCCTCAACAAGCTGGCCGAGGAGACCTTCCGCGCACCGGCGCTCACGGCGACCGCGCTGATCGTGATGGGCACGCTGCTCTGGTGGGTCGACCGGCAGGCGGCGGAGACGCGCACGCTCGAGTCGGTGAAGTGGCAGGACGCGCTCATCGTCGGGTGCGCGCAGATGTTCGCGCTGATTCCGGGCGTGTCGCGCTCGGGCTCGACGATCACCGCGGGGCGCTTCCTCAAGCTCGACCGGCAGAGCGCGGCGGTGTTCTCGTTCCTGATGAGCATGCCGATCACGGCGGCCGCGGCGATCGTGAAGGTGCCGCACGCGCTGCGCGAACACGGGCCGTCGGCGGCGCTGGCCGTCGGCGTGCTCACGGCGACGGTCTCGAGCGCGCTCGCGATCAACGTGCTGCTGCGCTACGTGAGCAAGCACAGCTACGGCGTATTCGCCGCGTACCGGTGGGTGCTGGCGCTGGTGGTGTACCTGGTGGTGTTTCTCCGCGGCTGATGGGGGCGTCCGGCGCGCTGCTCGCGGAATACGACGGCGTCGCCGTCGCGGCGCTCGCGGCGCAGGGAGGCCTGGCCGGGCTCGAGGCGTATGGCACGATCACGAGCACGCTCGATCGCGCGCACCTGTTGGGGGCGTCCGGGGCGGCGGCGGGCATGGCGGTCGTGGCCGAGGCGCAGGGCGCGGGTCGCGGCCGTCACGGTCGTCCCTGGGACTCGGCGCGCGAGGCCGGCGTGTGGCTCACGATTGTCGAGCGTCCGCTGGACACCGCGGCGATCGGCGTGCTCGCCCTCCGGACGGGGCTCGAACTCGCCGACGCGCTCGCGCCGTTCACGACCGAGGCGATCCGCCTCAAGTGGCCGAACGATCTCTGGACGGCGTCGGGGAAGCTGGCCGGCATCCTGATCGAGGCGCGCTGGCGCGGGCCGATGCCGGAATGGGTCGCCGTTGGCGTGGGGATCAACGTCCGTGCGCCCGCGGGCCCCGACGTGCAGCGTGGTGATGCCGCGACGACACCCCGCGCGATGTTGCGCGCGGAGACGCGACGCGCGGAGGTGCTCGTGGCCGCGGCCCGCGCGGTACGCCTTGCCGCCCGAGGCACCGGGGACCTCACGGCGCTTGAACTCGACCGGTGGCACGCGCGGGACCTCGCTCGGGGGCGCGAGTTGGCCGAGCCGATGGCGGGTCGGGCCGTGGGCGTACGGGCTGACGGCGCCCTGCTGGTGAAGACGGCCGGCGGGGTGCAGCCCATCCTGAGCGGATCGCTGCGCTTCGCGAGCTAGGCTGCGCCGGAACGACAGGGCGGGCTGTCAGGGGCGCCGACGACGCTGCCAACGAGGCAGACGAACGGTGGCATATGTCTTTATATGCCAAGCGCTTGCGAGTCTATGGGAGTCTGGCGGTCCCGCTTGAAAGGCGGCGTGTCAGCGACTAGGATTCCCGTGTTAGCACTCGACGCGCATGAGTGCTAACCCAGAAACGTTCCATCTCCAACCACCCATCAGGAGGTTGCCAGCAATGGCCACCAAGAATGCCACCAGCGCGAAGGTCGCGCCCCTCGCGGATCGTGTCGTCGTCAAGGCGCTCGAGGAGACCGAGACGATGCGCGGCGGGCTCTACATCCCCGACACCGCGAAGGAAAAGCCGCAGCAGGGCGAAGTCGTCGCCGTCGGCCCGGGTCGTTTCGAGAAGGGCGAGCGCGTGCCGATGGAAGTGAAGGTCGGCAACAAGGTGCTCTACGGGAAGTACAGCGGCACGGAAGTCACGATCGACGGTGAGCAGGTGCTCATCCTCCGCGAGAGCGACGTCCTCGCGATCGTCAACTGACCGTTCCCACTCCTCACTGAACAGAGATACCGACCATGGCTGCCAAGGAACTGCATTTCAACACGGAAGCCCGCGCGGCGCTCAAGCGCGGCGTGGACCAGCTCGCTGACGCCGTCAAGGTGACCCTCGGCCCGAAGGGCCGGAACGTCGTCATCGACAAGAAGTTCGGCGCCCCGACCGTCACCAAGGACGGCGTGACCGTCGCGAAGGAGATCGAGCTCTCCGACCCGATCGAGAACATGGGCGCGCAGATGCTGAAGGAAGTCGCGACCAAGACGTCCGACACGGCCGGCGACGGCACGACGACGGCGACGGTGCTGGCGCAGGCGATCTACCGCGAGGGGCTCAAGAACGTGACGGCCGGCGCGAACCCGATGGGGATCAAGCGCGGCATCGACAAGGCGGTCACCGCCATCGTCGAGGACCTCAAGAAGATGTCGGTCGCGACCAAGGGCAAGAAGGAGATCGCCCAGGTCGGCACGATCTCGGCCAACAACGACCGCGAGATCGGCGACCTGATCGCCGACGCGATGGACAAGGTCGGCAAGGACGGCGTCATCACGGTCGAGGAGGCGCGTGGCCTCGAGACGACGCTCGAGACGGTGGACGGCATGCAGTTCGACCGCGGCTACGTCTCGCCCTACTTCGTCACCGATCCGGACAAGATGGAGGCCGTCCTCGAGGACGCCTACATCCTCATCCATGACAAGAAGATCTCGGCCATGAAGGACCTCCTCCCGGTGCTGGAGAAGGTCGCGCAGGCCGGCAAGCCGCTGCTCATCATCGCCGAGGACATCGAGGGCGAGGCGATGGCGACGCTGGTGGTCAACAAGCTCCGCGGCACGCTCCGCATCGCCGCCGTCAAGGCGCCGGGCTTCGGTGACCGCCGCAAGGCGATGCTCGAGGACATCGCGGTCCTGACCAAGGGCAACGTCGTCTCCGAGGAAGTCGGCTTCAAGCTCGAGAACGCCGTGCTCGGCGACCTCGGCCGCGCCAAGCGCGTGGTCGTGGACAAGGACAACACGACGATCATCGACGGCGCCGGCGACGACGCCAAGATCAAGGCGCGCGTGAAGGAGATCGAGGTCCAGATCGAGAAGAGCACCTCCGACTACGACAAGGAGAAGCTCCAGGAGCGCAAGGCGAAGCTGGCCGGCGGCGTGGCGGTCATCAACGTCGGCGCCGCGACCGAGGCCGAGATGAAGGAGAAGAAGGCCCGCGTCGAGGACGCGCTCCACGCGACCCGCGCGGCCGTGGAAGAGGGGATCGTCCCGGGCGGCGGCGTCGCGCTCGTGCGCGCGCAGCGCGCGCTCAAGACGATGAAGCTCGAGGCCGAGGAGCAGGTCGGTGTCGACATCATCCGTCGCGCCATCGAGGAGCCGCTCCGCATGATCGTGCAGAACGCGGGTGGCGAGGGCTCGATCGTGATCGAGAAGGTCCGCGAGGCCAAGGCCGACTCGTTCGGCTACAACGCCCTGACGGACACGTACGAGGACCTGGTCCAGGCCGGCGTCATCGACCCGACCAAGGTCACGCGCACGGCGCTGCAGAACGCGGCGTCGATCGCGAGCCTCCTCCTCACGACGGAAGCGCTCATCGTCGAGAAGAAGGAGCACAACCCGCCCGCCCCGGCCGCGCCGGGCGGTGGCATGGGCGGCATGTACTAGTCGTCGCGGCCGGTCACCGACGGGTG
>JACQES010000378.1 GCA_016200495.1 Gemmatimonadota bacterium | reverse complement strand
GCGCGAACGCGCCGAGCACGAGCAGCAGCGCCACCAGCGCGCGCGGCGCGCCCACCATCCGGGTCGCGTCGGCGCTCCACCGGCCGATGATCGGCCACGTGCCCGTGAGGGTGAACGCGATCGGCGCGGCGATGAGCACCAGCGCCCACGTCATCAACACGCTCCTGGCCGCCATGCGCAGCTTGGCGGCGACGAGCGCCGCGCTCGTGACGGGACGCGTCGCGAGGAAGGGCCCGAGCGCGAGCGCGTCGCGCGCCTGCGGATTGGAGGCGCTCACCGACGTGCTGACGAAGGTGGCCAGCACCGGCGGCGTGATGAGCGCGAGCACGAGCAGCTCGAACAGGAGCGGCGGCGCGTCGCGCGCGAGGCCCAGCAGCGCAAGCTCGAATGGGAGCACCATGGCCACGAGCGCGGGCAGCGCGCGTCCGTGGCGCTGCCACTCGAACCAGGCCTGCGCGCGCGCGGGCGTCCACCGTTCGGTGACGCGCGCGGAGACGGTGGCGTCGAGGCGAGACGAGCCCGCCCCCCATGCGCGCCAGTCCGGCGTGTCCCCTCGGCGCGCCCGCGCCACGCCCCAGCGCGCCACGAGGTACGCGAGCGGGAGCTGTGGCACCACGAGCGCGAGCATCACCGGCGTGCCCGCCCGAAAATGGAGCGCGAGCAGCACGATCGCGTCGAACGACGCGAGCCAGAGCACGGTCACCACCACGCGCACGTTGCGCAGGGGGTACGGCATCCACGCCAGCGCCTGCGTCCACATGAGGAAGGCCGCCGCGAGCAGGGCCGGCCACAGCACCGGCACGGCGATGCCCCACGGCCAGCGCGCGAAGAGCGCCGTCAGCGTCCACAGGAGTGCGACCGTGGCCGCGCCGATCGCCATGGGCCAGAACACGAGCGCCGCCGTCGGCACCGGGAGCGTGCGCAGCCGCGCGGGGAAGATGGACTCGCGCGCGCTGAGGTCACCCGCGAAGCCGTAGCTGAAGACGGCGAGGAAGTAGAAGTACGTGAGGCCGAGGGGGGCGATGACCATCGCGGCCAAGCCGTCGGGCGGGTCGAGGCGGATCGGCTCGCTGGGGCCGCCGGTGGTCACGCGCACCACGACCAGCACGAGCTGCCACGCGAAGATCCCGATCAACGGCCAACGCTGTCGCCGCCAGAACTCCCAGCCGATGGCCTGCGCGGGTGATCGCACGGGCCTACGCGCCCTGGGCCGAGCGCCCCACGTGGGCGACGAACGCCGCGTCGAGCGACGCATGCGCGCCGCGCACGTCGGCGAGCGGCGCGCTCAGCATGATGCGCCCCGCGGCGAGCATGGTCACGTGATCGGCGACTTCCTCGACTTCATCGAGCAGGTGCGACGAGAAGAGCACGGTGCGTCCCTCGTGCGCGACGTTGCGCATGACCGCGCCCAGGATGTCGCGCCGCACGATCGGGTCGAGGCCCGACGATGGTTCGTCGAGGATGAGCAGCTCGGGGCGGTACGCGAGCGCGATGAGCAGCCCCGCGCGCGCCTTCTGCCCCTTGGACATCGTGCCGATGCGTGCCGCGGGGTCGAGCGCGAACGCGCTGCGCAGCTCTTCCGCGTACGCGTCGTCCCACGCGGGGTAGAAGGCGCGCGTGTAGCGGATGAGTTCGTCCACGCGCATCCACCCCGGGAGGTCGTTCTCCTCGGACAGGTAGCCGATGCGCGACAGCACCGCGACGGGCTCCGCCACCGGATCGAGCCCGAACACGCGCACGCTGCCGCGCTCGGCCCGGAGCAACCCGAGCAGGTGCTTGATGAGGGTGGTCTTGCCGGCCCCGTTGGCGCCGACCAGCCCGTACACCGCGCCCGGCGGGAGCGCGAGGGTGATGTCGTCGAGCGCCGTGCCGGAGGGGAAGCGACGGGTGAGGCTGGTGACGGCGATGACGGGGGGAGTCACCGGGGGGCTCCTTCCGAGGTGGCGACGCGCAGAGAGTCGTTCCCGTTCCGCGGAAATGCAAGGCCGAGCGCGACCGGACCGGAGGTCGGCCTCAGATCGGCTTCACGGCCGTCTCAATCGATGCGAGCGGGACGGCGCGGATCCGGTCCGCCATCTCGTATTGATCGTTGCCCGCATGGATGACGTCGAGGCGGTCGAGACGAAGCGAATCGAGGGCCGAGCGCATGGATGCGGTGACCTTGGGCGCCGCCGTGCGCTTGAACTCGAATCCCAACCGCGTGCGCCCCCGCGTGACGAACAGGTCCAACTCCGCGCCGGCGTGCGTGCCCCATCCGTACGCGTGGCCGTGCGGGACGGCGAGCCGGTCGAGCACCGCCTCGAGCGCGAATCCCTCCCACGACGCCCCCACCTTGGGATGCGAGAGCAGGGCCTCGCGGTCGTCGACGCCGAGCAGGGCGTGCAGGAGCCCGCTGTCTCGCACGTAGATCCTCGGCGACTTGACCTGCCGCTTGGAGATGTTCTCGAACCAGGGCGGCAGCTGCCGGATCATGAAGGTGTCGGTCAGGACGTCGAGCCAGCGACGGACGGTCGGCTCCGACACGGCGAAGGCGCGCGCGATCTCGGCGCCGTTCCACGTCTGGGCGTGATAGTGCGCGAGCATCGCCCAGAAGCGACGCAGCGCGGTGGCGGACAGGCTGAATCCGAGCTGCGCGAGGTCGCGCTCGAGGAAGGTGCGGATGAACGCTTCGCGCCACTCCAGGCTCTTGCGTGCGGAGGGTGCGAGATAGGATCGCGGGAAGCCGCCGCGCAGCCAGAGCCGGTCGAGCGGCCTCCCCGCGACGTCCGCCATCGAGAAGCCGCCGAGCTCGAGATACGAGATCCGTCCCGCCAGGCTCTCGGAGGTCTGCCGGAGCAGCGCCGGGGCCGCCGACCCGAGCACGAGGAAGCGACGCGAGACGCCGGGTTCGTCGGCGAGGACGCGGAGCGACCGGAAGAGCTCCGGTACCTGCTGCACCTCGTCGATAATGACCAGCCCGCGGAGGGGGCGCAGGGTCAGCATCGGCTCGGCAAGCCGCTCACGATCGGCGTCGTTCTCGAGGTCGAAGTGCGTCACGGGGCCGCGCCGCCCCGCGCCGACCTGGCGGGCCAGCGTGGTCTTGCCGACCTGCCGGGCACCGAGCAGCGCGACGACGGGGAACTGACGCAGGAGCTCATGGACCTGGTGGACGGCGGTCGCGCGTGCGATGGCAGACATACCTTGTAAAATGAAACTCGCATGTTAGAAAAGCAAGGCAATGGGCACGAGCCGACCGGTGCTCCCGCCGCCCGGGTGGCCCGCTAGCTTTCCCGCATCACTCGGGCCCCCTGACGATGTCCACCACCGTCCTCATCGAGACGTCCAACGGCGTGCGCACCATCACACTCAACCGGCCGGACGTCCTCAACAGCTTCAACCGCGAGATGGCCGAGGCCACCGCGGCCGCCGTGCAGGCCTGCGCCACCGACGACGCCGTGCGCGCCGTGATCCTCACCGGTGCCGGCCGCGGCTTCAGCGCGGGGCAGGACCTCGCCGCCGCGACACCTGCCGCCGGCGAGCCGTTCCCGGACCTGGCCGGGATCATCCGCGCCACCTACACGCCGATCATCACCGCCATCCGGCACCTGGAGAAGCCGGTGGTCTGCGCGGTGAACGGCGTGGCCGCGGGGGCCGGCGCCAACGTCGCGCTCTCGTGCGACCTGGTGATCGCGTCCACGACGGCGAGCTTCATCCAGTCGTTCTCCAAGATCGGGCTCATTCCTGACGCCGGCGGCACGTGGCTGCTGCCGCGCCTGGTCGGCATGCAGCGCGCCGCGGGGCTCGCCATGCTCGCCGACAAGCTGAGCGCGACCGATGCCAAGCAGTGGGGGCTGATCTGGGACGTGGCCGAGCCGGACCAGCTGATGACGGCGGCGCGTGCGCTGGC
>JACQES010000377.1 GCA_016200495.1 Gemmatimonadota bacterium | reverse complement strand
TTGCGCGCACCGCGACCGGCCGGTCGCACGTCATCGCGAGCGGCTACTTCGGCTGGCTTGACTGGGCCTCCGAGGCGCCCGGGGTGCCGGCGGCCGCGCACGCCGATGTCACCCGCGTGGCGCCGAACGATGTCGCGGCCCTCGAGCGCGCCGTGGGTGAGCACGGCGCGCGGCTCGCCGCCATCGTCCTGGAGCCCGTCGTGGAGCGTGCGCCCGATCCCGCGTGGCTCGCGACCGCCCGCGCACTCGCCACGCGGCACGGCGCCGCGCTCGTCTTCGACGAGATCAAGACCGGCGTCCGCACGCACGCCGGCGGCTACCAGGCCGTCGCGAACGTCATCCCCGACCTCGCCGTGTTCGGCAAGGCGCTCGCGAATGGACACCCGCTGAGCGCCGTCGTTGGACGGCGCGCACTAATGGAGCACGCCGCACGCACCTGGATCTCGAGCACGCTCGCGGGCGAATCGGGGGCGCTCGCGGCCGCCTGTGCCGTCCTCGACGTTGCGGAGCGCGAGCGCCTGCCCGAGCGGCTCGCGGCGACGGGAACGCGCCTGCGGTCGGCGTTCGATGCCGCGCTCGCCGACGCCCGCGTGCCCGGGGCCGCCACGCACGGCATCGCGCCCTTCTTCTTCGTGCGCTTCGACGAGCCCGCGCGCGAGGCCCGCTGGCTCGCGGCCCTCGTGCGCCACGGCGTGATCGCCAAGCGCGGCGCGTACAACTTCGCGGCGCTGGCCCACGACGACGCGGCGATCGACCGCGTGACCCGTGCGGCGCATGCGGCGGCGCGCGAGATTGCCGAAGCATGAGCTCCGTGCCCCTCGCCGGTCCCGAGCCGCTCATTGATGTCCACGCCCACTTCCACTGGGCGGGGACGGGACGCGCCGACTGGCAGCACATCAACGCGCGCCGCCTCGAGGCGGGCGACCGCATCGGCATCCGTGTGCACGTCGCGAGCATCCTCGGCACCTGGGGCCACCGCTCGCCGACCTACTTCGCGTCGCGCGCCGACGTGCGCGACGGCAACGACGCCATGTTCGCGCTCGCGGCCGCCGATGCGACGCGCGTGCGCGCCTACGTGCACGTGAACCCCAACGACGAGGCGCACGCGCACGCCGAGGTGCGGCGTGGCATCGCCGCCGGTGCCATCGGCATCAAGGTGGCCGCGGCCCGCCGCTGCGACGACCCGCTCCTCGATCCGATCGCCGTGCTGGCCGCCGAACACCACCTGCCGATCCTCCACCACCTGTGGCAGCATCGCACGCGCCACTGGCCGGGCCAGGACATCTCCGACGCCGCCGATTACGCGCGCCTCGCGGCGCGCCATCCGCATGCCACGTTCATCGCGGCGCACATTGGCGGCGGCGGCGACTGGCAACACTCGCTGGCCGCCGTGCGCGACGTGCCCAACATCTGCTTCGACCTGAGCGGCTCGGGCGTGGACCGCGGCATGCTGGAGCGGTGCGTGGAGATGCTGGGCGCGGAGCGCCTCCTCTGGGCCGCCGACCTCACCCTCGACACGGGGCTCGCCAAGCTGCGCGCGCTGGAGACGATGCGGCTGGCCCCGGCCGACATGGCCGCCATTCGCTGGCGCAATGCGGTGCGCATCTTCCCGCGCGGCGCGTTCGGGGCGCTGACGCACGGAGCGGCCGCATGACGCGCATCGATCCGCACTGCTGGATCGGCGGCTATCCGTGGCGCCACCTGCCGTCCACCGACGCCGACGCGTTGCGCGCCGCACTCGAGCGCGAGCGGTTCGACGGCGCCTGGGTTGGTCACCTCCCGAGCGCGTGGCATCGCGATCCGTCACCCGGCAACGTGGAGCTCTATCGCCAGCTGCTGCCGCACCGCGGCGTGCTGGCGCCGTCCCCCACGATTCGCCCGGATTGGCCGCACTGGGGCGACGAGCTCGCCCGCGCGCTCGACGAGGGAGCGCAGGCGGTTCGCGCGTACCCGACGCTCGTCGGCATGGGCCCCGATCACCCGGCCTGGCTGGAACTCGGAGCGGCCACCGCGGAGTCCGGACTCGTGCTCGTGCTCACGCAGCGGTTCGAGGACCTGCGGCAGCGTCATCCGCTCGATGCGGCCGGCGATCTCACCCCCGCCCACGTGCGCGCCCTGGCGCGCGGAACGCTCGCGCACGTGATCGTGGGGTCGCCAAGTCGCGCCATGGTGGAAGAGGTGCACTTTGGCCTCACCGCTTCGGAGCGCGCCCGGGTCTGGTTCGACACCGCCTGGCTCTGGGGGCCCCCGGACGACGAGCTGGCCCACCTCCTGCGCACCGTCGGCGCCGAGCGATTCGTGGAGGGAAGTGGCTGGCCCCTCCGCCTCCCGGAACAGCTGCGCGCCGCCCGGGACCTGCTCCCGTCCGACGTCGCCGACCCCGCGTTCGCCCGCCCCACTGCTCTGGTTCAGGCGGTCCGGGAACGCCGCCGCTGATTCGGTCGTTCTGCGGTCGCGTTTGCGGAGCGACAGCGTGGGTAAGTCGCGTCGTGGCTTGAAGGTGCGCCTTGCTTCCTGACACGCATACCCTCATTTTTCCGCGCTTCTGATGGGAGCGGTGCCAAAGCGGCATCGCGCATCACGTTCAACGACATGTGCGCGCCCCCTCGGGTGCGTCCACATTTCACCCCTGATCCATGACGCCGAGCTGGAGGAAGTGGGCGGTCGTTCCCGGCCTTGTGGCCGTCGCCGTCGCCGCCACCGCACTTTCCGCCTGGAAGGGACACGCCCAGCAGGGCGCCCAGGCAGCCGCCGACACCACGACCAAGGTCAACGCGCCGCGCGGCCCCTGGGGCTACAGCGGCGCGTCGTCCGTGCAGGGGTATTCGCCGGAACAGCCGATCAAGTTCCCGCACCCGGTGCACGTGCAGCAGGCGAAGATGAACTGCCAGTATTGCCACTTCGCCGCGAACAAGTCGCCGGATCCCGGCCTGCCCGCCGTCGGCACCTGCATGGGGTGCCACCAGATCGTGAAGACGCAGAGCCCCGAGATCCAGAAGCTGACCAAGTACTGGACCGACAAGAAGCCGATTCCGTGGGTGCGCATCCACCGGGTGCCGAAGTACGTGCACTTCCCCCACATGCGCCACGTGAACGCGGGCGTCACCTGCCAGAACTGCCACGGGCAGGTGCAGAAGATGCCGCAGGTGTTCCAGTACGCGTCGCTCAACATGGGCTGGTGCGTCAGCTGCCACGTGAACGGCTACGACCCGGTCAAGGGGCAGGAAGCCTCCGGTTACACCAAGGGGCCCAACGGCTGGGTGCTCGCGAGCAACTCGCTCAGCTCGCTCCCCGGCGGTGGACTCCTCGTCGCCGATGCCAAGGCACAGGCCGCGACCCCGGCCGCGTCGGCCCCGCAGGCCGCGCCGACCGGTCTCAAGAAGGCGCGCTACGACTGCGCCAGCTGCCACTACTAACTCACGCTTGATCACCGGCCGTCCGATCTCACCCCCGGATGGCCGCCCGCATGCCGAGTCGAGGAAGCGACTGCATGAGCACTGAAACGGAGTCCGCTGGCGTCAAGCGCCGGAATTTCCTGAAGGTCCTCGGAGCCACGAGTGCCGCCACGACGCTCGTCGGCTGCGATTCCGACGGAATCCAGCGCCTGATCCCCTACGTCGTCTCGCCCGACCAGACGGTCCCGGGCGTGTCGTCGTATTACGCGTCGGTCTGTCGCGAGTGCGCGACCGGCTGCGGCGTGATCGCCGAGACGCGCGACGGCCGCACCACCAAGCTCGAGGGCAACCCCGAGCACCC
>JACQES010000371.1 GCA_016200495.1 Gemmatimonadota bacterium | reverse complement strand
GTGGCCGAGGAGCGGCACGCCGAGCTCGGTCGCGAGCGCCTGCCCGCCGCCCGAGCCGAAGAGCGCGAGCGGCTTCCCCGTCTCCGGGCTCTCGAACCAGCTCATGTTCTCGACGCTGCCCACGAGCGGCACGCCCACGCGCTCGAACATCTTGGCGCCGCGGAGCGCATCCCCCACCGCCACCGCCTGCGGCGTCGTGACGATCACCGCGCCCGAGACCTGCGTCGCCTGCACGAGCGAGAGCTGCGCGTCGCCGGTGCCGGGGGGCATGTCCACGAACAGCACGTCGAGCTGTCCCCAGTCCACGTCGCGCAGGAACTGCGTCACGATCTTCATCACGATCGGCCCGCGCCAGATCGCCGGCTGGTCGCGCTCGATCAGGAAGCCGAGCGACACGACCTTCACGCCGTGCGCCTCGTTGGGGATGATCTTCTCGTTCATCACCGGCAGCGGGCGGTCCACGCCGAGCATGCGCGGCAGGTTGGGCCCGTAGATGTCGGCGTCCATCACGCCGACGCGGAGCCCGCGCCGGGCGAGCGCGACGGCGAGGTTGACCGTGACCGTGCTCTTGCCCACCCCGCCCTTGCCCGACGACACCGCGATGATCTTGCCCAGCTTGGGGTAGACCACCGGCGTCGGCGCGCTCACGCCGCGCTGCGCCGACGCGGGCTGCGCATCCATCACGGGCAGCGTGCGCCCGGCGCCCGCGCTCGCACTCGCACCCGGCGCACCCGCCGCCGCGCGCGGCGGCTTGGGCGCGAACTCCGCGGGGTCGCGCGGATCCACGCGCACGTCCGTCACCCCCTCGATGCGCTCGACGGCCTGGCGCACCGCGCGCACCAGCGTCGCGTCGTCCTGCGGGGCGAGCAGCAGCGTCAGCCGCACCTTGCCGTCGGTGGTGGTCGCCACGTCGCGCACCATCTCGGCGCTCACGACGTCCTGCCCGGTGCGGGCGTTCCTCACGGCGCGCAGCGCGCCATCGATCTTCTCGGCCAGGGAGGCCATCGGTCAGTCCTGCGGAATGGTCAGGAGGTAGGCGCGGGCCGCCGCGATCACCTGCGGCCGCACGGCGGAAAGGACACCGGGAATGAGCGCGCCGGCGGCCTTGGCGTGGCCGCCGCCGCCGAACTGTCGCGCGAGCACGTTCACGTCCACGCGCCCGGTCGAGCGGAACGACACCTTCACGCGGTCGTGCCCGAGGTCGCGGAAGAAGAGCGCGAGGCGCGTTCCCGCAATCGAGCGGGGGTACTCGGCCAGGCCGTCAAGATCCTCGGGGCTCACGTGATGGCGCTCGAGCGCGCCCGGCTCGAGCGAGATCCACGCCAGGCCCACGCTCGGATCGTGCTCGATGCTCGCGAGCGCCTCGCGCATCAGGTGGAGCCGCCCCACCGGCACCGACTGGTAGACGCTGCGGTAGATCGCCTCGGGCTCGACGCCGGCCGCGAGCAGCTCGGCCGCGATGGCGTGGCAGCGCGGGCTCGTGTTGCTGAAGCGGAAGCCGCCGGTGTCGGTGAGCATCGCCACGTAGAGCGGCACCGCGATGTCGGCCGAGATCGGCACCCCCATCACGTGCGCGAGGTCGCGGATCATCTCCCCCGTCGCGCAGGCGGCCGTGTCGCTCGCGGTCACGTCGCCGGCGGGCTCGTCGTGCGCCACGTGGTGGTCGATGACGAGGCGCGGCACCTTGAGCTTGCGCACGTCGTCGGCGAGCGCGCCCAGGCGCCCCACGTCACTGATGTCGAGCACGAGCAGGCGGTCGGCCCCCTTGAGCGCCTTGTGCCCCTCCTCGCTGCACTCCTGGATGTCGGGCCCGAGGAGGAAGCGGAACCCCTGCGGCCACGGCGTCGGGTTGACGATCCGCACGTGGAGCCCGCGCGCCTGCAGGATGCGCGCGACGGCGACCTCGGAGCCGCACCCGTCGCCGTCGGCGTTGATGTGGGTAGAGAGGACGACGGTGTGGCCGGGCTCCAGGTGACGGGCGACGGCGGCCAGCGCGTCGCGGCGCGCGGGCGGGATGGCGAGCAGGTCGTGCAACGTGGGCATGGCCGGGGCAGAAAGACGGCGCGGCGCCCCGATGGGACGCCGCGCCGAAAGATAACCGGTCGCCACCCGCGGGTGGCGCGTCACTCAGGGCTGGTTGGCCAGCTTCGAGTGCGACTTGCCGTACAGGAAGTAGACCGCGAGCCCGATCGCCATCCAGACGATGAGTCGGATCCAGGTGTCGCTCGGCAGCCCGTACATCAGGTAGCCGCAGATCAGGATGCCGAGCGCCGGCACGAGCGGCACGAGCGGCGTCTTGAACGGGCGCGGCAGGTCGGGCTGCGCGCGGCGCAGCACGATGATGCCGGCCGACACGATCACGAAGGCGAACAGCGTGCCGATCGAGACCAGCTCGCCCAGGAGCGCGATCGGGAAGATCGCCGCGATGGCCATGGCCACGACGCCGGTGATGATCGTGCCGATGTACGGCGTCTTGAACCTGGGGTGCACCTTCGAGAACATCGGCGGCAGGAGCCCGTCGCGCGACATCGCGTAGAAGATGCGCGGCTGCCCCATGAGCATCACGAGCACGACCGACGAGAGGCCGGCGATGGCGCCGATGTTGATCAGGTAGGTCAGCCACTCGAGCGGCTTGCCGGCGGCGGCGATCGCCACGTACACCGGGTGCGGCACGTTGAGCGACTTGTACGGGGCGAGCCCCGTCA
Source organism: Gemmatimonadota bacterium (assembly GCA_016200495.1). Taxonomy (GTDB): domain Bacteria; phylum Gemmatimonadota; class Gemmatimonadetes; order Gemmatimonadales; family Gemmatimonadaceae; genus JACPPC01. The sequence continues at coordinate 2,506 of JACQES010000371.1, read as the reverse complement.
TCACGAGCGCCATCAGGATGTAGAGCACCGTGCAGATCGCGAGCGAGCCGAGCATGCCGATCGGCAGGTCGCGCTGCGGGTTCTTGGCCTCCTGCGCCGCGGTCGAGACCGCGTCGAAGCCGATGTACGAGAAGAACACGACGCCGGCGCCCTGCACGATCCCCGAGACGCCGTACTTGCCGAACGTCCCCTCGTTGGGCGGCAGGAACGGGTGCCAGTTGGCGCTGTTCACGTACTGGAACCCGAAGATGATCACGAGGAGCACGATCGCGACCTTGATCGCGACGACGACGTTGTTGAAGGTCGCCGACTCCTTGATCCCGATGATGAGCAGGCAGCTCAGCACGAACACGAGGCCCAGCGCCGGCAGGTTCATGATGCCGTGCTCGATCACGAACGGCGCCGTGCAGGCCGCGACCGCGATCTCGGCGCCGTCCTTCATCGCCACCAGCCCCGAGGCCGGGTCGATGCAGAAGGCCGTGCGCACCAGCGTGTGCGTTCCCTCGACCGTGAACGGGGCCGCCGCGAAGGCGCGCGGGATGTGGATGCCGAACTGGCCGAGGAATTCGATGAAGTAGCCCGACCAGCCCACCGCGACGGTGGACGCCGCGAACAGGTACTCGATGATCAGGTCCCAGCCGATGACCCAGGCGAAGAACTCGCCCAGCGTTGCGTAGCCGTACGTGTACGCGGACCCCGAAATCGGGATCATGCTCGCGAACTCGGCGTAGCACAGCCCCGCGAAGAGGCAGCCGAAGCCGGCGAGCACGAAGGAGAGGACGATCGCCGGGCCCGCGTTGTTCGCGGCCGACGTGCCCGTCAGGACGAAGATGCCGGCGCCGATGATGGCGCCGATGCCGAGCATGATGAGGTTGGTGGCGCTGAGGGATCGCTTGAGCGATTCACCCCCCTCGTCTCCCGCCTCGTTCTGCAGCGTGGCCAGGCTCTTGGTAGACCTCAATCCCATCGGGTCGTCCTCTGTGAGTGGACCGGCCCCCTGGGGAGGCCGGGCAAGACATGGCGGCAGGGCCCCGCGGGACCTTGCCGCCAGGAACAATCACGACGTTGCACCAGCAAGCGACCCGGAAAGCTCGGGGGGGCGCGGTTCCCCTGTCAAGGAAGCGGGACGGGGGCCGGTCACCGTGACCGGCCCCCGCGCACCATCTGTTCAGACCGAGTAGTTGGGCGCTTCCCGCGTGATCGTCACGTCGTGCGGGTGCGACTCGCGAAGCCCCGCCGTCGTGATGCGCGTGAACTGCGTCTGCGTGCGCAGCGCCTCGATGTCGGCGCACCCGACGTAGCCCATGCCGGCGCGGAGCCCGCCCACCATCTGGAAGAGCACGTCGCCCACGGGACCCTTGTACGGCACGCGCCCCTCGATCCCCTCGGGCACGAGCTTCTTGGCCGACATCTCGCCGTCCTGGAAGTAGCGGTCGGCCGAGCCGTCCTGCATGGCCGAGAGCGAGCCCATGCCGCGGATCATCTTGAACCGGCGCCCCTCGAGCAGGATGCTCTCCCCCGGGCTCTCCTCGGTGCCGGCCAGCATCGAGCCCATCATCACGCAGTGCGCCCCGGCGGCGAGCGCCTTCACGATGTCGCCCGAGTACTTGATGCCGCCGTCGGCGATCACCGGCACGCCGTCGGCGCCGTCGACCGCGTCCATCACGGCCGTGAGCTGCGGCACGCCGACGCCGGTGACGACGCGCGTCGTGCAGATCGAGCCGGGGCCCACCCCGACCTTGACCGCATCCACGCCGCGCTCGACCAGCGCCCGGGCCCCCTCGCGCGTGGCCACGTTGCCCGCGACGAGTTGCACCTCGGGGAACGCCTGCCGCACCCGCGCCGTCGCCTGCAGCACCCCTTCGGAATGGCCGTGCGCCGTGTCCACCACGATCGCGTCCACGCCGGCGTCGATGAGCGCCTTGGCGCGATCCATGTAGTCACCGCCCGCCCCGATCGCCGCGGCCACTCGCAGGCGGCCGAACTGGTCCTTGTTCGCGTTCGGGTACTGCCGGCGCTTGTGGATGTCCTTGACCGTGATGAGGCCCTTGAGGACTCCCGAGTCATCGACCACCGGCAGCTTCTCGATCCGGTGCTTGCCCATGATCTTCTCGGCCTCGTCGAGCGTCGTGCCGATGGGCGCGGTCACGAGCCCCTTGGACGTCATCACCTCGGCCAGCGACTGCTCGAGGTTGCGCTCGAACTGGAGGTCGCGGTTGGTGAGGATCCCGACCAGCCGCCCGTCACCGTCCACGATCGGCACGCCCGAGATCCGGAAGCGCGTCATCAGCCCGACGGCTTCCTTGAGCTTGGCGGAGGGGGCGAGCGTGATCGGGTGGAGGATCATCCCGCTTTCGCTGCGCTTCACCCGGTCCACCTCGGCCGCGTGCCGGTCGATGGACATGTTCTTGTGCAGCACGCCGATGCCACCGGCGCGGGCCATCGCGATGGCCATCTCGCTCTCGGTCACCGTGTCCATCGCTGCGTCGATGAGCGGGACGTGGAG
>JACQES010000370.1 GCA_016200495.1 Gemmatimonadota bacterium | reverse complement strand
GGCGAGTCGCCGAACAGCGCGTCGTTGTGCAGCTCGAAGACCAGGTCGTCGGGCTGGTCCTCGACGGAACTGATCTCCTCGAGGATCACCTTCCGCTCGAGCTTGAGGTCGCTCTCGCGCAGCATCGGGTGGAAGATGAGCTCGGCGATGACGCGCGCCGCCTCGTCGAGGTCCTCGTCGAGCACGCGCGCCTGGAAGGCGGTGTGGTCGCGCGACGTGTAGGCGTCGAGCGAGCCGCCCAGCTGCTCGATCGAGAGCGCGATCTCCTGCGGGCCCATGGTGCGGGTCCCCTTGAAGACCAGGTGCTCGAGGAAGTGCGACACCCCCATCTGCGCGGGGGGCTCGTGGATGGAGGCCGAGCGGACCCACGCCCCCAACGCAACTGACCGTACCCCCGGAAGGAACTCCGAGAGTACGGTCAGGCCGTTGTCACAGACGGTGCGGCGCAGCCCCGTACCGGGGCCAGACGCAAGGGCGCCCACTAGCGGCGGCTGCGGCCCCCGCGCCCGCGATCGCCGCCACCGCGACGCTCGCCACGGTCGCCCGACCCCTCGCCCTCACCCTCGGGACGCGGCGTCCGCTCGCGCGGCGGCTCCTCGACGTAGCCCTCGGGCTTCGGCAGGAGCGCCTTCATGCTGAGGCGGAGGCGGCCTCGCTCATCGCGATCGATGAGCTTGACCTTCACGCGGTCGCCCTTCTTGACCACGTCTTCCGTCTTCTCCGTGCGGCCCCACTGGAGCTCGGAGATGTGCACGAGGCCTTCCGTGCCCGGCATGATCTCGATGAAGGCGCCGAAGGCGGTCGTGCTCTTGACCGGGCCCTCGTACGTCTCACCGACGACCGGCTCGGCCGTGAGCTGCGCGACCATCTGCCGCGCGCGCTCCATCGACTCGCCGCCGACGGCGGCGATCGTGACGAGGCCGGTGTCGTCCACCGTGAGCTCGGCGCCCGTCTCCTCCTGGATGCCGCGGATCGTCTTGCCCTTCGGGCCGATCAGGTCGCCGATCTTCTCGGGGCTGATCTGCACGGTGACGATGCGCGGGGCCCACGGCGACATCTCGGCGCGCGGGGCGGCCAGCGCCTTGTTCATCTCGCCGAGGATGTGCAGGCGGCCTTCCTTGGCCTGCGCGAGCGCCTCCTTCATCAGGTCGAGGGAGAGCCCCTCGATCTTGATGTCCATCTGGATGGAGGTGATCCCGTTCTCGGTGCCGGCGACCTTGAAGTCCATGTCGCCGAGGTGATCCTCGGTGCCGAGGATGTCGGTGAGGATCGCGTACTTCTTCCCTTCCTTGATCAGGCCCATCGCCACGCCGGCCACCGCGCCCTTGATCGGGACGCCCGCGTCCATCATGGAGAGCGAGCCGCCGCACACCGAGGCCATCGACGACGAGCCGTTGGACTCGAGGATGTCGGAGACGATGCGGATCGTGTACGGGAACTCCTCGAACGGCGGCAGGACGCCCTGCAGCGCGCGCTCGGCGAGGTTGCCGTGGCCGATCTCGCGGCGGCTGGTGCCGCGCATCGGGCGGACCTCCCCCGTGGAGAACGGCGGGAAGTTGTAGTGGAGCATGAACGACTTGGTCGACTCGCCCGGCTCGTCGATCGAGTCGAGGCGCTGGACGTCGTTCGCGGTGCCGAGGGTGGTCGTGACGAGCGCCTGCGTCTGGCCGCGCGTGAAGAGCGACGAGCCGTGGGCGCGCGGCAGGAGGCCGTTGTCGATCGAGATCGGGCGGACCTCGGTCGGGGTGCGGCCGTCGACGCGCTTGCCGGTCTCGAGGACCTGGCTGCGGAGCACGTTGTACTCGACGTCGCCGAGGATCGAGCCGATGTCCTTGGCGTGGTCGGGGAACTCGGTCGCGAAGGCGGCGGCCAACTCGTGCTTGGCGGCCTCGACCGCGGCGATGCGCGCGGCCTTGTCCTTCATGTTGATGGCGGCCGAGATCTTGGGCTCGGCGGCGGCCTTGACCTTCTTCACGACGTCGGCGGCGGGCTCGTGCTTCGTCCACGCCATCTTGTCGTTGCGGTGCTCGGCCAGCATCTCCTCCTGGATCGCGATCAGCTCCTTGATCCCCTTGTGGGCGATCTGGAGCGCCTCGACGACGTCGGCTTCGCTCACCTCGAGGGCGCCGCCCTCGACCATGACGATGGAGTCGGCCGAACCGGCGACCACGAGCTCCATGTCGGAGTACTCGAGCTGCTGGAAGGTCGGGTTGAGGACCCACTTGCCCTGGATGCGGCCGACGCGGACGCCGGCGATCGGGGCGGCGAAGGGGGTCTTCGACTGGTTGAGCGCCATCGACGTGGCGACGAGGCCGAGCACGTCGGCCGAGTTCTCTTGGTCGGCGGAGATGACGTACAGGAAGACCTGCACCTCATTCTTGAAGCCTTCCGGGAAGAGCGGGCGGATCGAGCGGTCGATGATGCGGCACGACAGGATCTCGTTGTCGTGCGGGCGCCCTTCGCGCTTGATGAAGCCGCCCGGGATCTTGCCGGCGGCGTACGTCTTCTCCTTGTACTCGACGGTGAGCGGGAAGAAGGGGAGCG
>JACQES010000357.1 GCA_016200495.1 Gemmatimonadota bacterium | reverse complement strand
TGATGCGCGCGCTCGAGGCCCCCGGCGCGCCGGCCACGCCTGAAGCGCGCGGCTACCAGCAGCTGCGGGCCCTCGTGCTGCACGGCTACTTCACCAGCGACGTGGTCATGAAGGACGTGCTGCACACCGTGGTGATGCCGGGACGGTTCGACGGCGCGGCACCGGTGTCCAAGGGCGGGGTGGCGTCCGATGGCTGACCGGCAGGGGGCCGCGCCCAACGAGCGTCGCGCCTTCGACGCGATCGTCGTGGGCTCCGGGATCACCGGGGGCTGGGCGGCCAAGGAGCTCACGGAGCGCGGCCTCGACACGCTCGTGCTCGAGGCCGGGCGGCCGATCGCGTTCGACGGCTCCGACTTCGTCGAGCACGTGCAGCCGTACGAGACGCGTTTCCGCATGCTCGGCGACCGGCAGCGGATGCTGCGCGACAAGCCGGTGCAACGCGACTGCCAGGCGATCGACGAGCTGAACGAGCGGTTCTTCGTGAACGATCGCGAGAACCCGTACACCACCGCGCCCGGCGCCCCCTTCCAGTGGTTCCGCGGACGGCAGGTGGGCGGCCGGTCGCTCACGTGGGGGCGGCAGGTCTACCGCTGGAGCGACCTCGACTTCGAGGCCAACCTCAAGGACGGCCACGGCACCGACTGGCCGATCCGCTACGCCGACCTCGCGCCGTGGTACGCCTACGTCGAGAAGTTCATCGGCGTGAGCGGCGCCCACGAGGGGCTCGCGCACCTGCCCGACGGCGAGTTCCTGCCGCCGATGGGGTACACGTCGACCGAGGTCGCGATGCGCGAGCGGATCGCGAAGCGGTTCGGCGTCGAGCGACTGCTCACGATCGGGCGCACGGCAATGCTGACGCGGCCGCACAACGGTCGCGCGGCGTGCCACTACTGCGGGCCCTGCGAGCGCGGATGCAGTTCGCATGCCTACTTCAACAGCATCGCGAGCACGCTGCCGGCGGCGATGAAGACGAAGCGCCTCACGCTCCGGCCGCACAGCGTCGTCGCGGAGGTCCTCGTGGACCCGGCGACGGGCCGCGCGCGTGGCGTCCGCGTCATCGGCGCCGAGGACGGCAAGGAGCTCGAGTTCACGGCCAAGGTCGTGTTCCTGTGCGCGTCGGCGATCGAGTCGGTGCGACTGCTGCTCAACTCGCGCAGCGCGCGCTTCCCCGACGGGCTCGCCAACTCCAGCGGCACGCTGGGGCGCTACCTCATGGACCACCACTCGGGCACGGTCCTCCGGGGCACGCTGCGCGGCTTCGAGGACACGCACATGGTCGGCAAGCGGCCCAATGGCGTGTACGTCCCGCGCTTCCGCAACGTGAGCCGCGCCGAGGCGGGCTACGTGCGCGGCTTCGGCATGCAGGGACACTCGACCCGCGCGGCGTGGCAGCGCGGCCGCACCACGCCGGGGTTTGGCGCCGCCTTCAAGGACGCGCTCATCGGCGAGCTCGGCCCGTGGACCTTCTCGCTCGCGGGGTTCGGCGAGACGCTGCCGCACGCCGACAACCGCGTCACGCTCGATCCGCAAGAGAAGGACAAGTGGGGGATTCCCGCGGCGCGACTCGACGTCCGCTGGCGGGAGAACGAGCTGGCGATGAACAAGGACATCGCCGCGAGCATGCACGAGATCTTCGACGCCGTCGGCGCGACCGACGTGGCCGCGATCTCGTCCATGAAGCCGCCCGGCGCCGCGATCCACGAGATGGGCGGCGCACGCATGGCGCGCCGGCGCGAGGACGGGGTGCTCAACGCGTGGAACCAGGCGTGGGACGTTCCCAACCTGTTCATCACCGACGGCGCGGCGATGGCGAGCAGTGCATGCCAGAATCCCTCGATGACCTACATGGCGCTCACCGCGCGCGCCGCGGCGCGCGCGGTCGGGGAGTTGAAGCGCCGCGCGATGTAGCCCCCCGCAGGTCGAGCTCCCACGTCTGCTCGACCAGGTCGGCGCCGAAGCTGTGGTGGGGCGCCTCGCGCACGAGCCGGTAGCCTTCCGCCTCGTACAGGCGCCGCGCGGAGACGAGCACCGAGTTGGTCCAGAGCGTGAGCGCGTCGCTGCCGTTGCCGCGCGCGAAGGCGGTCACCTCGCGCACGAGGCGTGCGCCGAGACCGAGGCCGCGCGCGGACGGCTCGACGAGCAGCAGGCGCAGCTTGGTCACGCGCGGCCGCTCGGGGTGCCGCACGGCAAAGACGCAGCCGATCCGCTCCCCGGTCGCCCGGCCGTCCGGTCCCGCACGCTCGGCGATCCAGCAGCGGTCGGTGCGCGGGTCGAACTGCGTGATGAAGTCGGCGGCGATGCGCGCCACCAGCGCCTCGAAGGTGATGTCCCAGCCGTACTCCTCCGCGTACAGGGCGCCATGCCGCGCGATGACCCAGCCCATGTCGCCGCTCACGTGGGCGCGCAGCACGAACGGCACGGCGGCGCGCGCGGGCACCGGCGCGACCAGCGACGTCCGCACGCGCGTGAGCGCGTCCACGACGGATGAACCCGCGTCGCGGCCGAGCGGGGCCAGGAGCGCCGCGATCTCGTCGCGCGAGCGGGCTTCGAGGTCGCGCGCGAGGCGCCGGCCCGCGCCCGTGAGCGCGAGCGTCGCACGCCGGGCATCGGCCGCCTCGCGCGTGCGCGTGAGAAGCCCGGCCTCCTCGAGCGAACGGAGCAGGCGACTCAGGTAGCCCGCGTCGAGGGCGAGCCGAGCGGCGAGGTCGCGCGCCACGAGCGGCGTGCCCCCGTCGTCCCGCGCGTGCGCGACCTCGTAGAGCACCCGGACCGCCGCGAGCGGCCAGCGCGACGCGAGGTGACGCGGACCGAGCACGCCGATGCGCGCGGTCCAGAGGCGGTTGAAGGCGCGAACCGCGTCGATCTGTGCGGGCGTGGGCGACCAGGCGGGTGCGGAATCGGGAGGCACGAGCGGCGAGGGGCGCGAGTGAGGCGGCCATGGAACGGGGAGGGCAGGCGCCGGACCGGCACGACGCGGGCACGGCCGCCCCGGCCCGTCGCCGTGAGCGCGGCGCGACTCCACGCTGCCGCCGTTCGTTGCTTTTGTCAACTATTTGCGCCACCGCATGCCGCACCTTGCTTCGGAACCCCCTGCTCCGCAGTGAGCCTGGCAGCTCGCTGGGCCCCCTTTTCCTTGACACGTCAACTATTGACTATTAGACTACCGCCCATGCCACGCACCTCCCGCATCCAACAGGAACTGCGCCAGCAGCGGCCCTTCGGCTCCACCGCGCAGGAGGCGACCATCGCACTCCTCCGGACCGCCGACCTCGTCCGGCGACGCATCGCCGATTCGATCGAGGGGCACGGCGTCACGCTCCAGCAGTACAACGTCCTCCGCATCCTGCGCGGCGCGGGCGGCCCCCTGCCCACGCTCGAGATTGCCACCCGCATGATCGAACAGGCGCCGGGCATCACGCGCCTCGTGGATCGCATGGAGGCGAAGGGCTGGGTGTCGCGCACGACGCCCGCGCATGACCGGCGCTGCGTCCACGTCGCCCTCACGCCGGCCGGCGCCGCGCTGCTCGCGACGCTCGACCCCATCGTCAACGCCAACGACGTCGCCGCGCTCGGGCCGCTCTCCCCCGCCCAGGCCGAGCATCTCATCGCCCTCCTCGACGCAATCCGCGGCGAGACGGGCTGATTCCCCGGGACGCTCGCCGTCCCACACCACGCTTCCCACACGGACCCACGACCATGCCGAGCCGCCAGCGCGTCCAGGACCTCGTCGATCACATCACGCAAGGCCGCATCCTCGAGGCCATCGAGACGTTCTACGCCGAGAGCGTCCGGATGCAGGAGAATCACCAGGCCCCGACCGTGGGGCGCGCCGCCAACCTCGAGCGCGAGAAGGGCTTCCTGGGCTACGTGAAGACGTGGCACGGCGCGCAGATCGAGATCCTCGCCGTCGACGGCGACACCGCCGTCCTGCACGAGCGGATGCAGTTCCTCGCGGTGGACGGCACCGAGGTGCGCATGGACCAGCTCGCGTGGCAGACGTGGGACGGCGATCGCATCGTGCACGAGCGCTTCGTCTACGACACCACGCCGGCGGCGAAGGCCGCGTAGCGCGGCACGTCGACGCGTGGGCGCGGCGCGCGTTCCCGCCGCGCTCACGCGCGCGCGTCCTGCGCGCCGCTAGCGGATGTCCGCGACCGCCGCCTCCAGCGGGCCGATCCGGTCGCGCAGGTTCCAGAAGTTCCGCGCGAGTCCCCGCACGCGCTTGACGCGGAGGTCCACCTCCGCGCGCGTCACCGCGCCCGATCCCGCCGCCGCGGCGCGCGCGAGCACCATCGCCGCCGCCGCGTATGCCTCGGCCCAGTAGTACGCCGTCGGCGGCTGCGCGCCCACCAGCGCGAAGACCCGCCGCGCCGCCTCCACGGCGACCGCCCAGCGCCCCTCGTGCGCCGCGAGCACCGCCTCGCCGCGCGCGAGCAGGATCGCGCTGCCGGTGTCGCTCACCCCGGCGAGCATCGCGCGCGCCTCGGCCAGCGCGTGATGCGCCGCACC
>JACQES010000356.1 GCA_016200495.1 Gemmatimonadota bacterium | reverse complement strand
TTGCTCGGAACGGTCCTGTCGGTGGTGGGGGTGGGCGCGGTCCTTCTGGTGCGGCTGCACGGCCGCGTGGAGGGATGGCGCCTCGCCCTGGTGCTCCTCACGGTGGTGGCCCTCTTTTCCCTGGTCCGCTGATGCCCGAACGCTCCGTCCAGATCGTCAACCGCAACGGCCTCCACGCGCGCCCCGCCGCCGAAATCGTGAAGACCGCCGCCCGCTTCAGCGCGGAGGTCACGATCGCGCGCGACGACGTCGAGGTGAACGGGAAGAGCATCATGGGGGTGATGATGCTGGCGGCGGAGTACGGCTCGACGGTGCGCCTCAAGGCCGAGGGCGCCGACGCGGATGCCGTGCTCGAGGCCCTCTCGACGTTGATCGCCTCGAAGTTCGGCGAGAGCACGTAGTGGAGCGCACCCTCACCGGCAGCCCGGCGTCGCCGGGCATCGTCGTCGGGCCGGTGCACCTCCTCCGCTGGGAGGTGCCCGAAGTCGCGAACGCGATCGTCCGGGACGAGGGGATTCCCGCCGAGATCGCGCGCTTCCACGCCGCCGTCGAGAAGTCGCGCGAGCGGCTCGCCCACGTGCGCGACCGCGTCGCGGCCTCGGCCGGCCCCGAGGAGGCCGCGATCTTCGACGTGCAGCGCTCGATGCTCGAGGACGCCGAGCTGCTCAAGAACGTCGAGACCTTCATCCGGCAGAACCTCGCCGCGGAGAAGGCGTTCGACCTCGTGATGCTCGAGTGGCGGCAGCACTTCGCGCGCCACGCCCAGCCGATGGTGCGCGAGCGCGTGGGCGACCTGACCGACGTGCACATCCGCGTGCTCACCGTGCTCATGGAGCTCCCCGACCACGACCCGGTCGAGCTCCCCAAGGGCGCGGGCGCGATCATCGTCACGCACGACCTGACCCCCTCGCTCACGGTGCAGCTCGACCGCGAGGCGATCGCGGCGATCGCGACCGACGCCGGCACGCGAACGTCGCACGTCGCGATCCTCGCGCGCTCGCTCGGGCTCCCCGCGGTCGTGGGCCTGCGCGACGCGACCGAGCGGCTCACGAGCGGCGAGGTGGTGGTGCTCGACGGCTCCAGCGGGCAGCTGCTCCTCAAGCCGACGCAGGCCGAGATCGACGCGTTCCGCCGGCGCGCGCAGCGTGAGGCGCGCGACGAGGCCGAGCTGCTGCGCGAGGCGGCCGCCGAGGCCGTGACCGAGGACGGCGAGCGCGTGACCCTGCGCGCCAACGTGGACCTGCCCGAGGAAGCCGAGCACGCCGCGAGCTCGGGGGCCGAGGGGGTGGGGCTCATGCGCACGGAGTTCCTCGTGGTCGGGCGCGCGACGATGCCCGATGAGGAGGAGCAGTACCGCGCGTATGCCCGCGTCGTGAGCGCGTTCGGCGGCCGGCCGGTGGTGATCCGCACCTTCGACATCGGCGGCGACAAGCTCCCGGTGGGCGGCTTCCCGAGCGAGGCGAACCCGTTCCTCGGCTGGCGCGCGATCCGCATGTGCCTCGACCAGCCGGAGCTCTTCAAGGTGCAGCTGCGCGCGCTGCTGCGGGCGGCGCTCCACGGCGACGTGCGGCTCATGCTGCCGCTCATCGTCAGCGTCGAGGAGGTCCGCGAGGCGCGCGCCCTGATGGTGGAGGCGGCGCTCGAACTGGCGGCGCGCGGCGTGCCCCATGCCCCGACGCTGCCGCTCGGGGTCATGGTCGAGACGCCGGCCGCGGCCGTGGCGGTGGATACGCTGGTCGGCGACGTCGCCTTCCTGAGCGTCGGGACCAACGACCTGGTGCAGTACACGCTCGCGGTGGACCGCGGCAACGCCAACCTGGCGCAGCGCTACACGCCGCTCCATCCGGCGGTGCTCCGGCTCATCCGGCGCACGGTGGAGGTCGGCGGGCAGCACGGCCTCGACGTCTCCGTGTGCGGCGAGATGGCGTCGCAGCCGCTGATGGCGTTCGCGCTCGTGGGGCTCGGCGTCCGGACGTTGTCGGTGGCGCCGCGGTCGGTGCCGCTGGTCAAGCGCATCGTGCGCTCGATCAGCGCGGCGATCGCGCGCGAGGCGGCCGAGGCGGCCATGGGGGCACAGACCGCCGCGGCGGCGGAACAGCAGCTGCGGCAACGGTTGTTCGCCGCGGTGGGCGATGCACCGTGGCTCAATGCCGGGTTGCCGGGGGTGTCGGGGTCCGATACGATTCGGGGCTGACGTTGCGCGTCGTGCGCGACGCTCCCTCCAACCCCGTTCCGCCGTGCTCGATCGCCAGCTGTTCACCTCCGAGTCCGTCACCGAGGGCCACCCCGACAAGATCGCCGACGCCATTTCCGATGGCGTGCTCGACGCGATCCTGACCCTCGATCCGCGCGCCCGCGTGGCGTGCGAGACGCTCGTGACGACGGGGCTGGCGGTCATCGCCGGCGAAGTCACGACCAACTCGTGGGTGGACCTGCAGGACATCGCGCGCTCGACGATCCAGCGCATCGGCTACACCGACGCGACGTTCGGCTACGACTACAAGACCTGCTCGGTGCTCAACGCGATCGGGAAGCAGTCGCCCGACATCTCGATGGGCGTGGACACGGGCGGCGCCGGCGACCAGGGGATGATGTTCGGCTACGCCTGCAACGAGACCCCCGAGCTGATGCCGATGCCGATCCACCTCGCGCACGGACTGACGCGCGCGCTGGCGGATCGGCGCAAGGACGGCACGCTCAAGTGGCTGCGCCCCGACGGCAAGGCGCAGGTGACGGTGCTCTACGAGGACGGCCACCCGGTGGCGGTGGACACGGTCGTGGTGAGCACGCAGCACGCCGACTCCGCGAGCCAGGCGACGATCAAGAAGGCGATCATCAAGGACGTCGTCGAGGCGACGATCCCCAAGGCGCTCCTCGGCAAGCAGGTCAAGTACCACATCAACCCGACCGGGCGCTTCGTCGTCGGCGGGCCGCAGGGCGACGCGGGCCTCACGGGCCGCAAGATCATCGTCGACACGTACGGCGGGATGGGGCGCCACGGCGGCGGCGCCTTCAGCGGCAAGGATCCCTCGAAGGTCGATCGGTCCGCGTGCTACGCGGCCCGCTGGGTGGCCAAGAACATCGTCGCCGCCGGCCTGGCCGCGCGGTGCGAGGTGCAGGTCGCGTACGCCATCGGCGTCGCCGACCCGGTCTCCATCATGGTCGACACCTTCGGCACGAGCACGGTCCCCGAGGCGAACATCCTCGCCGCGGTACGCGAGGTGTTCGACCTGACGCCGCGCGGCATCATCGCCGCGCTCGACCTGCTCAAGCCGATCTACCAGGCCACGTCCGCGTACGGGCACTTCGGCCGCACGCCGGAGAAGATCGGGTCGGGCCGTCACGGGCGCACGACGTTCACCTGGGAGCGCACCGACCGCGCCGCTGCGCTCAAGCGCCTCGCGTCGGCGTAGCCGGCGCCCCCGCGACCCATGGTCGAGATGGCGGTGGCGCGCCTCGGCATCGACAGCACCACGAACTCCTACGTCGTGGTGCTGCGCGAGAAGGGAGGCGCGCGCATCCTCCCCATCTGGATCGGCCGCCCCGAGGCGGAGTCCATCGCGGCGCAGCTGAACGGCGTGCAGCACGAGCGCCCGATGACGCATGACCTCTGCCGCCTGCTCATCACGGGGCTGGGCGCCGTGCTGCGCCGCGTGAGCATCTCGCGCGTCGAGGACAACACCTACTTCGCCGAGCTCCACCTCCAGCGCGGCGACCAGCTCGTGCAGGTGGACGCGCGGCCGTCCGACTCGATCGCGATCGCGCTCCGCCTCTCGGCGCCGATCGTCGCGCAGGAGGCGCTGCTGGTCGATCCCGACGGCGACGACGAGGCGGCCGACGCCGACGAGGGCGACGACCGGAGCGAGAGCGACGACGACGCGGCCGGCCCCGACTTTTCCGCACCGCGCCCGGCGGAGGACCTGTCGGCGCAACAGCTCAAGGCGTACCTCGCGCAGCTCCGTCCCGAGGACTTCGGGAAGTTCCGCCCGTGATCGCGCGCGTGATGCGACGCGCGGCGCTCGCCCTCGCGGCGGTCGCCCCCGTGCTCGTGGCGCAGGTGCCGACGCCGCCCCCCATCGGCGGGCCGCTGCCGACGATGCCGGGCGCGGAGAATCCGCATGGGCCGGCCGCCACGGGACCGCGAGAGGTGGAGGGGCGCGTCGAGCGCCTCACCAGGGGCGGGCCGACGCCGGTGGGCGGCGTGATGGTGACGCTCCACCGCGTCGGACCCGACAAGGAGGGCCCGGTGGATTCCGTGCGCACCGACGCGAGCGGTCGCTACCGGATCCGCTATCGCGCCACCGGCAGCGCCAACGCGATCTACTTCGCGGCCACGTCGTGGCAGGGGATCGCGTATTTCACGGCGCCGCTGCGCGCGACCCGGGTCGAGGGCAACGCGGCGCGGCTCTCCGTCTTCGACACGACGAGCCGTGAGGCCGCGCTCACCGTGCGCGGCCGGCACCTGATCGTGAGCAGCGCCGACTCGTCGGGCAGCCGCGTGGTCATCGAGGTGTACGAGCTGTCGAACGATTCGTCGAAGACGCTGGTGGGGGCCGATTCGGCGAGCGCCACGCTGACCGTGCCCGTGCCGACTGGCGCGCGCGAGGTCATGGTGGGGCAGGGCGACGTGCCCCCCGATGCGACGACGACGGGGCCCGGCGTGCTGCGGGTGCTCGCGCCGTTCTCGCCGGGCCTCAAGCAGCTCTCGTTCTCGTACCGGCTCGGCAAGGAGGCCTTTCCCGCCGCGTTTCCGCTCGAGCGGGCGGCGAGCGTGCTCGAGGTGCTCGTGGAGGACCCGAGTGCCGCGGTGAGCGGCGCGGCGCTCAAGAACGTCGGCCCGGTCGCGGCCGACGGCCGCACCTTCAAGCGCTTCCTCGGCGAGAACATCGCGGCCGGTGGCGCCGTCACCGTGTCGACGCCGGGAACGCTCGCCACGAAGACCAACCTCTACATCCTCGGCGTCGCGTTCGCCGTGGGGGTCGGGTTGCTGGGCGGTCTCGCGCGCACCGCGTTCCGGTCGCGCGGGATGCCGCGCGCGGTGGTGCTCACCGACGATCCCGAGGTGATCGCGCGCGAGATCGCGGACCTCGACCGCGCCCACGCGCGCCAGGGCGCCGCGGCGGATCCCGAGCGCGCGAACTACGAGCAGGCGCGCGCGGCGCTCAAGGAGCGCCTCACGGTCGCGCTTGCGCGGCGTGACGGCGACGCGTAGACTCTCGCTTCACAATTGAACGCGACCTGGGGACACGGAAGCCGGTTCAATGCCGGCGCGGCCCCGCCACTGTAACGGGCAAGCTGTACGCCCGCTCCAACGTGCCACTGGCCCTTGCGAGGGTCGGGAAGGCGGAGCGGACGGCCCGGAGCCAGGAGACGACCCCGGTTCGCTGCCAATTCAGTCCCTCGGGGGAGGGCTGGTGGCGTCCGGGCCGCGCAGGGCGGTCCTCGGCGTTGCGGGCTTTCCTCCATCTGGAGCGAGATGCCCGCTTTTTCGTTGTCATCGGTGGCACGGTCGTGCGCGCGCGGAGGTGCCTGCGCGCACGGCGCGTTGCGGACGTCGCGCGCGATGCTGCTCGCGCTCGGTCTCGCGGCCTGCGCGCGTGACGCGCGGCCCTCCGTCGCGGCGGGCGGGGACGTGCTGGTCGACGATTTCGGCGACTCCACGCGCGTCGTGCAGCCGGCCACGCGCATCGTCTCGCTCAATCCGTCCACCACCGAGGTGCTGTTCGCGATCGGCGCGGGCAGCCGCGTCGTCGGCCGGACGACGTGGGACGGGTGGCCCGACTCGGCGCGGCTGGTGCCGAGCATGGGCGATGCGCTCCGGCCCAACGTCGAGGTCGTCCTCGCGCGGAAGCCGGACCTCGTGCTGCTCTACGCGAGCGAGGACAACCGCGCGGCCGCCGCCGCCTTCCGGCGCGCGGGGATCGCGACGCTCACGTTGCGCAACGACCACATCGCCGACTTCGCGCGCACCACCATGCTGATCGCGCGCCTCACCGGGGACACGGCGCAGGCGCGGCGCGTGGTCGACACCGTGACCGCGTCGCTCGCGCGCGTGCGCGACGCGATGGCGGGACAGCCGAAGGTGCGCGCCTTCTGGAAGACGTGGGACCGGCCGCTGCTCACGATCGGCAAGGGCTCGTTCCTCAGTGAACTGCTCGCGATCGCCGGCGGCGAGAATCTGTACGACGACCTGCCGAGCCCGAGCCCGGCGGTCACGCTCGAGGACGTGGCGCGCCGCGATCCCGACGTGCTGCTCGTGGCGCCCGGGGGCGAGCGCACGCCGCGGGCCTCGCCCGCCTGGCGCGCGGTGCGCGCCGTGCGCGAGGA
>JACQES010000360.1 GCA_016200495.1 Gemmatimonadota bacterium | reverse complement strand
TCCTCGGTGTGCCCGGTGTGCTCGGTGGTGAAAGCTCTCAGCACCTATCACGAACCAACTCAGAACAACCCAGGCTGCCCATCCCCCGGCTCCACCGGCGTGAACCCGAAGTGCCGGTACGCCTGCGGCGTCGCCATGCGCCCGCGCGGCGTGCGGTGCAGGAAGCCGTTCTGCACGAGGAACGGCTCGTACACCTCCTCGATCGTGCTCGCGTCCTCGCCCACCGCGGCGGCGATCGAGCCGATCCCCACGGGCCCGCCGTCGAACTTCTCGATGATGCAGCGCAGCACGCGCGCATCCATGTCGTCGAGCCCGAACTCGTCCACCTCGAGCAGCTGCAGCGCCGCGCGCGCCACCGTCTCCGAGATGACTCCCTGCGCCTTCACCTGCGCGTAGTCGCGCACGCGGCGCAGCAGCCGGTTGGCCACGCGCGGGGTGCCGCGCGCGCGCCGCGCGAGCTCCTGCGTGCCGCCCTCGTCGATGTCCACCTTGATGACCTGCGCCGTGCGCCGCACCACCTGCGCCAGGTCGTCGGCCGGGTAGTAGTTGAGCCGCTGCTCGATGCCGAAGCGCGCGCGCATCGGGGCGGTGAGCATGCCGAGCCGCGTGGTCGCGCCGATCAGGGTGAACTTCTCCACCGGCATCGTGATCGTCTGCGCCTTCGGCCCCTCGCTCAGGCGGATGTCGATCTTGAAGTCCTCCATCGCGGGATACAGGAACTCCTCGATCACCGGGCGCAGCCGGTGGATCTCGTCGATGAAGAGGATGTCCCCCTCGCGCAGGTTGGTCAGCGTCCCCACGAGGTCGCCCGGCTTCTCGAGCGCGGGGCCCGAGGTGGCGCGGATGTTGACCCCGAGCTCGCGCGCGATCAGCTCGGCGAGCGTCGTCTTGCCCAGGCCCGGCGGGCCGAAGAAGAGCACGTGGTCGAGCGGCTCGCGCCGCGTCCGGGCGGCCTCGATGTAGATGGCGAGGCTCTCCTTCACCCGGTCCTGCCCGATGAACTCCGCGAGCCGCTGCGGGCGCAGCGACAGCTCGACCACCGATTCCTCGGCGAGTTCCTCGGGGGTGGTGATCTCGGCGCGCGACATGGCGGGAGGAAGTTGGCCGGTGGGGCCCGGCCGGACACGCCGAATATAGGCCGAAGCGCGCCCGTGCGCGCCGTCACCAGTCCGGGGGTGCGGCACGGGTCCTGCCGATACTGGGAGCGTTACGGGTGGGGGGCGGCCTCGTCCCCCGCGTGACGTGTCGTCGTTCCCCCACGTGAGGAGGAGTTGCGTGCCCCCTGTTCCCCGCCTCGCCGCACTGGCGGGACTCGTGCTGTCGGCCGCGCTGACGGCCTGCGAGTTCCCCACCGATGCGCCGCGCTGGCAAACCAAGTGGCAGGTCCCCGCCGAGAGCGCGAGCCTCAGCGTGAAGAGCTTCCTGCCGGCGAACATCGCGCTGAACGCGGGCAACACCGCGTTCGTCGTGAGCGTGCCGGCCCCCGGCGCCATCAACACGACGCTCGGCGCCATCTGCGGCGCCTCGTGCGCCGCGTCGGCGACCATCCCCATCCCGGCCTTCAACAACAACGGCTCGCCGATCGCCGGCGCCTTCTCCGTCCCCGCGACGGTGAACTCGGTGACCGTGACCGGCGGCGCCATCGACGTGGCCGTGACCAACGGCTTCACCTTCGACCCGATCCGGCCCCCGGGCACGGTCGCGGTGGGCAGCGTGCGCATCAAGCTGACCGCCGGCGCCGGCGCCTTCACGGTGGCCGACACGACGATCAGCGGCACGACGTCGCCGATGACGGCCGGTGCGCTCTCGACCTACCGCATCCAGCTCAAGCCGGGCGCGTATCCCGCCGGCACGTGGAACTACCAGGTCACGGTGAGCTGCCCCGGCTCGACCACGACGGCCTTCATCTCGCCGGCGCAGAGCTTCAGCGTCAATCCCGCCGTCGTCGCCCCGGGCATCACCGTGTCCAAGGCCACGGTCGTGGTGACCAACCAGGCCGTGTCCGACTCGTCGGCGGCGTTCGACCTGTCGAACACCAAGTTCAGCAGCAACGCGCTCCAGCAGGTCGGGGTCGTGCTCGCGATCAACAACCCCTTCCAGGTCAGCTCGGCCTACAGCCTCACGCTGAGCGCGCCGGGCGTCGCCCCGGTCACCAAGGCGCTCACGATTCCACCGGCGGCCAACGACTCGACGCCCACCGCGTCGTCGAGCACGATCGTGTTCACGCCGGCCGAGTTCTCGCCCTTCCTCGGGCACGCGGGGGTGCGCCTCAAGTACTCCGGGACGATCAACGGCGGCGGGGCGGGCAACACCGTCGGCGTGCGCCCGAGCCACGTCCTCGGCATCCAGGCCAGCGTGCTCGCTGGCGTCCTCGTCGGTAACGTGCCATGACGCGCCGCGTGATGCAGTTCCTCATCCCCGGCGCCCTCGCGCTCGCCATCGCGAGCTCGATTGCCGGCGGCCAGTCGGTGGCCAACACCAGCGCGCAGGCGACCGCCCTCGGCGGCACCTACACCGCCAGCGCGCGCGGCTTCGATGCCATCGGGTGGAATCCCGCGGGTCTCGCGATGCCGGGCACGGGCGGCTTCGCCTTCACGCTCGCGCTCAACGCGGGCGGCTACGGCGGCTCGGGCCCGATCAGCGGCAAGGACCTGAAGCCCTTCTCGGGCGACTCGATCCCCTACGCGACGCGCGTGGACTGGCTCAACCGGATCCGCGCCGCGGGCGGGCAGACCTTCGGCGGCGGGGTCGACCTCACCGCCCTCTCGATGAACATCGGGTCGGTCGGCCTCTCGTACTCGATCGCCGGCCGTGCCAGCGGCAACCTGCCGCCCGACGCGGCGGAGTTGCTCCTCTTCGGCAACTACGGCTTCGCGAACGCGGTGCGGCCGTACACGCTGCAGGGCGCGCGGCTCGACGTGTCGGCCATCGGCACGGCGGCGTTCGCCTACGGCCGCGAGTTCAACGTCCGGTTCGGCTCCGCGCGCGACCAGCACTTCGCGCTCGGTGTCACGGCCAAGTACCTCATGGGACACGCCCTCGGCGTCGTCGTGGACGGGGGCTCGAACGTCGCCTCCGCGCCCGCGGTCAACGTGGACGTGCGGCTCCGCCAGATCGTGAGCGATACCGGCAACAGCAAGGGCGGGCTCCCGATGGCCGGCAACGGCATCGGCTTCGACGTGGGCGCGGCCTGGCAGGGCGGCCCGCTCAAGATCGGCGTCGCGGTGCGCGACATCGCGAACACGTTCAAGTGGACGCCATCCGAGATGTTCACGCGCATGAGCACGGTCAAGTACACCAACGGCCAGCAGTCGCAGGTGGACGGCGTGTGGACCAAGGTGTCGGCGTCGTCGGCGGCCGCGCAGGACTCGGTCACGCAGGCGCTCAATCCGCTCGTCATCAATCCGCAGCTGGCGGTCGGGCTCGCGTACGAGCTGCCGCTCCGCTTCACGGTGAGCGGCGAATACCAGCAGCGCTTCGGCGACGGCATCGCGGTGGCCGCGAAGTCGCGCTACAGCGCCGGGCTCCAGTGGAAGATCATCCCGTTCCTCCCGATCCGGGCCGGCTACGCGCAGACGCCGGATGCGACGTTCCTGACCGGCGGCGTGGGCCTCGACTTCGGGCTCGTGCGGCTCGACCTCGCGGGGGGCGTGAACACCAAGACCAGCGGCGACGGCGTCGGGCACGTGGCGCTGACGTTCGGGCGGCACTAGCGCGCCGGGCAATCGCTTGAAGAAGGCGAAGGGCCTGTCTCCCGTGGGGGAGGCAGGCCCTTCGGCGTTGGGGCCACCGTTACCGCGCTACATCTTCGGCGCGATGTCGGAGTTCAGGATGTCGCGGATGATCTTCCAGCCGCCGTCGGCCTGCTTGCGCCACACCACCACGTACTTGCCCGAATCGACCATCGCCTTCGCGCCCTTCGGGGTCAGCGTCCACTTGAAGGTCCCGTGCTCGACGGCCAAGTCGCCGGACACGATGACGTCCTCGGTCCGCAGCGCAGCGTCACTGATGGCCATCGCCTTGAACATCCCCTCGAACATCCCGGAGGTGGCCGCCTTCCCCTTCGACATGGGCGCACCGGGATTGAACACGATCGCGTCGTCGGCGTAGGGGGCCACGGCGCCCTGCACGTCGCCCTTCATGATCGCGGCGAGCTGTGCGGTGTTGGAGGCCTCGATCGCCTTCCGGGCGGCGGCCGGGTCGGGCGCCGGGGCATCCTTGGCCGGAGCGGCGCAGGCGAGCGTGGCGGCGAGCACGACGTACAGGGCGGGACGCATGAAACCTCCTCGGCAACGTGGGGGGAAACAGCTCGCCCCACGTAACGCCGGCCGCCCGCGGCGCGCAAGACGTGCGCGTCGCGCGCGCCAGAGGCGTGGGCGCTGCCGATGAAGCGGGCGCGCCTCCCGGATGCCCGGCGCCGCGCGGGTGCCGAGCGGTCTACGCCTGCAGCTTGAGCAGCCGCTCCGCCGCCGCCTCGAGCGTCTCGCGCGTCTTGCAGAACGCGAAGCGCACGAGCGTCTTGCCGTCGGGGGAGCCGGGATGGTAGAAGCTCGAGCCCGGCACCGTCGCCACCCCGATCTCCTTCGCCATCCACTTGGCGAACGTCGTGTCGTCGTCCTTGCTCAGCTTCGAGAAGTCGGCGAGCACGTAGTAGGCGCCCTCGGGCACGTGGTACTTGAACCCCGCCTTGGAGAGCACCGGCAGCAGGATGTCGCGGCGCTCGCGGTACTCCTCGCTCATGTGCGCGTAGTAGTCGCGGCCGAAGCGCATCCCCACCGCGCCCGCCGCCTGCAGCGGCGCCGGCGCGCCCACGGTCAGGAAGTCGTGCACCTTGCGGATCGCGACGCTCTGCTCGGCTGGCGCGATCGCGTAGCCCAGCCGCCACCCCGTGCAGCAGAACGTCTTCGAGAGCCCCGAGATCGTGACCGTGCGCTCCTTCATGCCGGGGAAGCCCGCCAGCAGGTGGTGTTCCCCCTCGTAGCGGATGTGCTCGTAGATCTCGTCGGTGATCGCCCACGCGTCGTGCTCGATGCACAGGTCCGCGATCAGCTGCATCTCCTCGCGCGAGATCACCTTGCCGCTCGGGTTCTGCGGCGTGTTGACGATGATCGCCCGGGTGTTCTTCGTGAACGCCTTGCGCAGGCGGTCCGGATCGAGCTTCCAGTCGGGCTTCTCGAGCGGGATGAACTTCGGCGACGCTCCGCAGAGGATCGCGTCCGGCCCGTAGTTCTCGTAGAACGGCTCGAAGACGATCACCTCGTCGCCCGGGTCGAGCAGCGCGAGGCACACTGCCGCCATCGCCTCGGTCGCGCCGCACGTCACGGTGACGTTCTGCTCGGGGTCCACCTCGAAGTCGTACCAGTCGCGGTACTTGGCCGCGATCGCGTCGCGCAGCGGCTTCTGCCCCCACGTGATCGCGTACTGGTTGTCGTCGGCGTTGATCGCGTCGCAGGCCGCCCGCTTCAACTCCGCCGGCATCGGGAAGTCGGGGAACCCCTGCGAGAGGTTGACCGCGCCGTACTTGTGGGCGACGCGCGTCATCTCGCGGATGACGGATTCGGTGAAGGTGCGGGCACGAGCGGCGATCATCCACGGCCTCCGATGCGGGCGAGCGACGCCCGGATGAGTTCAGGTGCACTGCTGGGTGCGCCGGCGTCGAGCGCGCCGCGCACCGCCTTCTCGGCGTCGACCGGCGTGTAGCCGAGCGACTGGAGGGCGCGGATGGCGTCGTCCACCCCCGCGCCCGCGGGACGCACGCCGGCCCCCGCCGGTTCGCGCGCCAGGTCATCGAGCTTGTCGGCGAGGTCGAGCACCAGCTGCTCGGCCTTCTTCCGCCCCACCCCCTTCACGCTCTGCAGCGTCGCGATGTCCTTGGCGCGGAGCGCGGCCACGAGCCGTTCCGCGCTCAGCACCGAGAGCAGCGACAGCGCGAGCGACGGCCCGATTCCCTTGGCGCCGAGCACCTTGGTGAAGGTGCGGCGCTCGTACACGTTCGCGAAGCCGAAGAGCTGCCAGCCGTCTTCCTTGACCACGAGGTGCGTGTGGAGCGCGACCTTCTCGCCCACGCGCGGCAGCGCCTCGAAGACGCCAAGGGGGATCGCGATGTCGTACGCGACGCCGCCCTCGGTCATCACCTCGACGCGATCGATGTCCTTGGCCACGAGGTGGCCCGCCACCTGCGCGATCATGCGCGCACTACGCGGCCGCGCGGGGCGGCGTTGGCCTCCGCGATCGTCGGCAACGTGGGCGCGAGGCAGCACGCGAGCGCCGCCGCCACGCCGTCGGCCGCGTCGGCCGGCTCGGGCGCCTTCTTGAGCCGGAGCAGCCGCGCGACCATGAACTGCACCTGTTCCTTGCTCGCGTTCCCCGTGCCCACCACCGCCTTCTTGATCACCGCCGGCGGCATCTCGTGCACCGGGAGCCCCGCCTGCTGCGCCGCGAGGAGGATCACGCCGCGCGCGTGGCCGAGCACCAGCGCGCTCCGGGCGTTGCGTGCCACGAACACGTTCTCGACGGCGAGGGCGCTGGGGCGGTGCCGGGCGATGAGACCTTCGAGCTCCGTGAAGATGGCGTCCAGCTTCCCGGCGAGTGGGCGCTTCGCCGGTGGGCGGATCACGCCGCATTCCACGAGGCGGTACGGCCCCGCCTCCGGCCGCTCCACGACGCCGTAGCCGGTCGCGGTGGTGCCCGGGTCCACCCCGAGCACGATCACACCTCGGCCAGCGCCTCCTCGGCCACGTCGAAGTTCGAGCAGACCCTCGACACGTCGTCGTGCTCCTCGATCGCCTCCATCAGTCGAACCAGGCGCGACGCGTCAGCGCCCTCCACCTTCACCGTGGTCTTCGGGATCATCGCGATCTCGGCCGAGTCCCAGGCGATCTGCTTGGCGCGCAGGCCTTCCTGCACCGCGTGGAAGTCGTGCACCTGGGTCGTGACGACGAACTGGTCGCCCTCCCGCGCGAAGTCCAGTGCGCCCGCCTCGAGCGCGGCCTCCATGGCCGCGTCCTCGTCGTACCGCGAGGCGTCCACCCAGATCTGGCCGCGGCGGTCGAACATCCACGCCACCGAGCCCGCGGTGCCGAGGTTGCCGCCGTTCTTGGTGAAGAGGTTGCGCAGCTCGGCGACGGTGCGGTTCGCATTGTCGGTCGTGCACTCGACGAAGATGGCGGCGCCGCCCGGGCCGTAGCCCTCGTAGGTCACGTCCTCATAGTGCACGCCCTCGAGCTCGCCGGTGCCCTTCTTGATGGCGCGCTCGATGTTGTCGGCCGGCATGTTCGCGGCCTTGGCCGCGTCGATCGCCGTGCGCAGTCGCGCGTTGCCGGCCGGATCGCCGCCGCCCGCCTTCGCCGCGATGGTGATTTCCTTGATGAGCTTGGTGAAGGCGGCACCGCGCCTGGCGTCGGTGACCGCCTTCTTCCGCTTGATCTGCTTCCACTTGCTGTGACCGGCCAAGAACGCCTCCGCGATCTCCCCGAATCTACAGCCCTGCTATACTTCAGCGCTATGCGAATGACCCCGTTTGCGGCGGCCGCGCTGGCGGCCCTGACCCTCGCTCCGGCGGCCTGCAAGAGTCGCCGGGACGCCGACCAGCTCAAGAGCCTCTCGGCGGCGCGCCCCGAGATCCTGAAGGACGTCCCCAAGATCGGCAAGGCGTTCCTCACCGACACCGCCGG
>JACQES010000359.1 GCA_016200495.1 Gemmatimonadota bacterium | reverse complement strand
GGAGCCAAGGGGGTGCGCACCTCGCTCGTGCGCCGCGACCAGGACTTCAATTCCGACTTCATCGAGATCGTCATCGACGGCTTCCACGACCACCTGTCGCGGGCCTTCTTCGACGTCAATCCGTCGGGCTCGATCCAGGACCAGCTCGGCATCGGTTCGTCGTGCTGCGACTCTGGGTGGGACCCCGTCTGGCAGGTGGCCACGAGCATTGATTCGCTCGGGTGGACGGCGGAGATCCGCATTCCGCTCTCGCAGCTCCGCTTCGGGCGCGACTCGGTGCAGACCTGGGGGCTCCAGCTGCGCCGCTTCATCCAGCGCAACTCGGAGCTCGACCAGTGGGCGTGGTGGGCCAAGAACGATCCCGGCGGCCCGGCCAAGTTCGGGCACCTCGAAGGCTTGAGCTTCGCGAATGCCAGCGCGCGCCAGCTCGAGGTGCTCCCCTACGTGGTCGAGCGCTCCGCGCACACCGCCTTCACGGCGGGCGACCCGTTCAACAACGGGAACCAGAACGTCGCGCGCTACGGACTCGACCTCAAGTACCTGCTCTCCACCAACCTGACGCTCGACGCGACCTTCAACCCCGACTTCGGGCAGGTCGAGGTGGATCCGGCCGTCGTCAACCTGAGCGCGTTCGAGGTCTCGTTCCCCGAGAAGCGGCCGTTCTTCGTGGCGGGGTCGAGCGTGTTCTCGTTCGGCGGCCTCAACTGCATGTTCTGCAGCAACGCGTCGGGGCTCTCCACGTTCTATTCACGCCGCATCGGCCGTTCGCCCACCGGCGCCGACATCGCGCAGGGACTCGGGCCCTACGCCGACATTCCCGACGCCGCGAGCATCCTGGGCGCGGCCAAGGTCACGGGCCGAGTTGGCAACGGATGGACCGTGGGGGTGCTCGACGCGGTGACCGACAAGGCGATGGCGCGCGTCCTCCACGCCGACGGCACGGAGGCGGCCCAGGTGGTGGAGCCGCGGGCCAACTACTTCGTGGGGCGCGTCAAGAAGGACCTGCAGGGGGGCAACCTCGTGCTGGGCGGCATCGTCACGAGCGTGATCCGCGACATCCCGGCCGAGTTCGAGCCGCGGCTCAACCACCACTCGGAGCTGGTGGGCACCGACGCCCGGCTCGCGTGGGACCAGCAGAACTACGTGCTCAACGCGCAGGTGGCCCTGTCGAACGTGGCCGGCGACCCGCGCGACATCGCGGCGCGGCAGCTCGCGAGCGCGCGCTACTACCAGCGCCCCGACCGCCCCGCGCGCGGCAACGGCTTCCTCACCGACGGCTACGACACGACGCTCACGAGCCTGCGCGGCCTCGCGGGGTACGCGCGCGTGGCCAAGCAGGGCGGCGACTGGCTGTGGGACCTGCAGGTGAACATGCGCACGCCCGGGTTCGAGAACAACGACATCGGCTTCCTGCAGCGCGCCGACTACACCTGGCTCAACGGCAACGTCGCGCGCCAGTGGTCCACCCCGGGCTCGTGGTACCAGAACGCGATCGCGATCCTCGGCGGACAGGTCCAGCGGAACGGCGACGGCGACATGACCGACCACCAGTACCACGCCTACGTCGGCGTCACGCTGCCGAACTTCTGGAACGTCAACGCGTTCGTGATCCGCCGGAACCAGGTCTACGACGATCGCCTGCTGCGCGGCGGACCCGTGGCGGCGCTCCCCGGCCTCAGCTACGGCGAGATCGACGTGAACTCCAACACGCGGAGCCAGGTGTACGGTGCCTTCGGCGTCAGCACGGCCGCGCGCGATGGCGGCGGCTGGCAGACCAGCCTGTACACGAGCGCCACCTGGACGCCGACGTCGGCCATCCGGCTGAGCATGAGCCCGTCCTGGAATGCCAACCAGACCGTGCGGCAGTACGTGAGCTCGCAGGTCGACCCGACCGCCACCGCGTTTTTTGGCCGGCGCTACGTCTTCGCCTCGATCGAGCAGCGTACCCTCGCGTTCGACACGCGCATCGCGCTCACGTTCACGCCGCGCATGACGCTCGAGCTGTACGCGCAGCCCTTCATCGCCACGGGGGCGTACAGCGCGTTCAAGGAGTTTGCCGCGACGCATTCGTCGGCGGTGCAAGTGTACGGCCGCGACATCGGGACGATCACGCCGACGGCCGCGCCGGGGGGCGGCATCGCCAGCTACACGATCGATCCCGACGGCGCGGGCCCGGCGGCGCCGTTCACGCTCGCCAACCCGGACTTCAACTTCCGCTCGATGCGCGGCAGCGTGCTCTTCCGCTGGGAGTTCCGCCCGGGTTCGACGCTCTACGTCGCGTGGACGCACCAGCGGAGCGACCTGCTCCCCTACGGCGATTTCTCGCTCAACCGCGACTTCAACGGGATCTGGAGCACGCGGCCCGACAACATCTTCCTCGTCAAGGCGACGTGGTGGCTGGTGCGCTAGGCGCCCACTGGTCGTACCCCTCGGGATAGAGCCCGGGGAGCCAGTCGCGCAGCACTGGGAGCGGGAAGCCGAGGCGCACCGTTCCCTTGGGCGAGTCGGAGAGGAGCAGCCCCTCGTCGAGGAGTGCGGCTACGAGGGTGGTGGATGTGCGCGGAGAGCGACCGATGATTGTCGCCACGTCGCCGCGTCGCGTGCGCCCCTCGCGCAGGCAGTGATTGAGCAGCGCTGTCGCGCCGCTGGGCAGTGGCGCGTCGCGCCCGGGCAGGACGCCGGCGTCACGACGGGCCACCCAGTCGCGGATGCGCGGGCCCAGCGCGTCGAGTGACAGCACGTCGTGCATGTACCGCACCTGGTCCAGGCAGCACGCGAGGAAGAAGCGCGTGAACGCGGCGAGCCCCTCGGCCGAGAGCGCCCCGCGCCCGTCGAGGTCGTTCCGGCGAGGCAGGTCGGCTTCGGCCAATGCGGCCATGTAGCGTTCGCGCTGACGGGAAAGGCCGCGCGCCGGCGTCCACAGCCCCGTCGCCCGGATGCCGAGGGCGCGCGCGGCGAGTCTCGACGCGAGGCGCACCACGCGGCCGTTCCCGTCGCCGAAGGGATGCACCCAGAGCAACCGGTGATGACTGGCGGCGAACGCGATCGCGCGGTCGAGACCGGTCAGGCCCGCAGGATCGTACACCTCCGCGGCGCGCGCCAGAAAGGCGGGCACGTCGGCGTGCGGCGGCGCGACATGGCGACCAAGGATCACGTCGAACGTGCGCAGTGCGCCGGGCTCGATCGGTTCGCGTCGGCCGCTTCCGGGCGCGACCACCCACCGTTCGGATGGTTCCACATCTTCATAGAAGGCGCGGTGCAGCGCGCGGAGCGTGTCCGGCGACAGCGGATTCCGGCGGGCGTCGTCATCGAGCCAGCGATCCGCCTCGCGCTCGATCTCGACGTGCGCGAGCGTGAGGCGCTGCAGCGAACGCACGCGGGGATCGCTGGCCCACTCGCCGCGCACGGCGGCTTCGATGCCGGCCAGGGTCGTATCGTTCCCTTCGATCCGGTTCGAGTAGTAGCTGTTGGCAACGCGCAGGAGGTCGACGATCTCCGCGCGGACGTCGGGGTGAAGACCCGACTCCAACCTCGCCGCTTCCCGTTCGAACTCGAGGGCCAGATCAGCTAATCCGTACGCCCCCGCGTCGGGAAGGAGGGGCTCGAACTCGTACGGATGCATGAAGGAATGCTACCGTAATATTTGCGGATGTCAACAGTAGTATAAAACGTTATCCAATCGATAGTTAGTCGCTCGGCTGCCACAAATTTGCTTATTTTTCTGCCGATAAGTCTGCGGATGTTGCCTATCGGACAAGGATCGGCGAGCCCGGCCGCACGAGCCCCTCGCGCAGCACGCGCGCGTACAGGCGGCTCGCCCCCGGATGCACCTTCTCGCTGATCCGGGTGAACCGCTCCTCGGCGAACGAGCGCCGGATCGTGCGGCACGGCACCGC
>JACQES010000358.1 GCA_016200495.1 Gemmatimonadota bacterium | reverse complement strand
GCGCCGCGGTCGAGCTGGCCCGCGCGCGCATAGCTGATCGCGGCCAGCAGCCCCACCGGCGCAAGCAGGGCGCCGAGCGACGTGCCGACCGCCGCCTGCGGGCTCATGCGCACGAGGAAGAGCAGCGCGGGCACGATGATGATCCCGCCCCCCACGCCGAAGATCCCGGAGAGGATGCCGGCCACGAGGCCGATGGCGACGAGGATGACGGCCGTCACCGCGCGCGCGCCTCGCCGGGAAGCGGGTCGCCGGTCACGAGCCGGAGCACGCTCGCCTGCAGCACGAGGTTCACCTGCGCGACGGCGGCCTGCGCGCGGGCATCGACGAGCGCGCCCTGCGCGGTCGTGAGCTCGATGAAGCTCGCGAGCCCCACGTCGTAGCGGCCCTGCACCGCGGTGAATGCCTCCTCGGCGGCGTCGAGTCCCGCGCGCGCGGCCTGCACCGCCTCGCGCGCCGCCTCGTTGTCGGCGAGCGCACGGTCGACTTCGCCGAGGACGGCGAGGCGGATGTCGTCGGCGCGGATGCGCTCGCGCTCGGCGCCGAGGCGCGCGCGCTGCACGTCGGCGCGCGTGCGGCCACGGTCCCACAGCGCCCACGACGCCCCGAGCGTGAGCGCGGTGACGCGCTGGCTGCCGAACTGGTCGGCGAGCGCGCGTTGCGGCGTGGTGACGACGTCGGCGCCGTTCTGCTTCGTGGCGTCGAAGTAGCGGCCGGCGCCGAGAAGGTCGAGGCCCAAGTCCACGCGCGGCAGCCAGCCGCCGCGCGCGACCTGCACGAGCTGGTCGGCGCTGCTCACGCGCGCGTCGGCGGCGGCCACGTCGGGACGCGCGGCAAGGGCACGTGCGGCGAGCACCTCCTCGCGGCCCGGGGGCGGTCCGCTGTCGGCGAGGGTGAGCGGCGCGTCGAGGCGCACGGGGGTCGCGGGCGCCATGCGCAGCCGCACGAGCAGCGCGACGCGATCGGCGCGCTCGCGGTTGCGGGCGGCGATGAGGCGGACGCGATCGGCGCCGGTCTGCGCGCGCTGGCGCAGCAGGTCGGGCGGGGCGCGGTTGCCGACGCGCACCTGCTCGGTGAGCTGGTCCTCGCGCGCGCGCGAGATGCCGAGCGCGGCCTCGGCGACGCCTACGAGTTCGCGGTCGAGCACGACCTGCTCGAACGCCTGCGTGACGTCGAAGGCGACGAGCTGGCGGGCGCGCGCGTACGAGAGGTCGGCGGCGTCGCGCCCGGAGAGCGCGGCGCGCACGCTGGCCTGGTCGCGCCACCCGTTGAACAGGTTGAGCGAGGCGGACAGCTGCCACGCCGCCACCGAGAACCGGGCGTCGGTGGCGACGGTGGCGGTGGACGAGAGCAGCATCGAGCCCGACTGCGCGCCGAGCCCCGCGCCCGCGGTGAGCGACGGCAGGAAGCGGCTGTAGGCCTCGAGCACGGCCACGCCGCCCGAGCGCCGGTCGATGTCGGCGAGCTGCACGGCGACGGCGCGGTCGAGGGCGGTGGCGACGGCGGAGGCGAGCGTGAGGCGCACGGTGTCGGTGCGCGCCTGCGCGAATGCGGGGCGCGCCGCAGCCGCGGCGAGCGCTGCGAGGAGCAGTGGCGACGCGACCGGGCGGCGAATCACGTGCGATGCGATCACGGTTTTGCGGCGGACACGGGACGCACGCGGCTCGAGTCGGCGAGGTCGCCGACGTTGAGGCCGACGCGCTCGCCCGGCTTGAGCCCCGAGAGCACCGCGATCGTCGCGCCATCGGTGACGCCGGTGGTGACGAGGCGGAAGTGCGCGATGCTGTCGGCGCCGACGACGGCGACGTAGGGCTTGCCGCCGCGGATGACGATCGCCTCGGCCGGCACCTGCGGCGCCTTGGGCACGGGCAGTTCGATGGACACGGCGACGGTGGCGCCAGCGATGATCGCGCCGTCGCCGTTCTCGAGGTCCACCTCGGCGAGCATCTTGCGGGTGCGCGGGTCGAGCGCGCCGGCGGCGCGCGTGACGACGCCACGGCGGCTGAAGCCCGGGTGCTCGGGCATGGTCACGACGGCGACGGCGCCGGGCTTCAGGTCCACGGCATCGGCCTGGTCGAGGTACACGGTGATGCGCAGACGGTCGTTGCGCGAGATCGTGGCGACGGGGAGCGCGGAGGTCTGCGACGCGCTCGCGCTCTGCATGAGGGCGCCGGGATCGGCGTAGCGCGCGATCACGGTGCCGTCGAACGGGGCGCGGATCGTCTCGTACTCCTTCTCGGCGGCGGCGGCCTGGAGGCGCTCGTCGGCGACGGTGGCGTCGGTGGCCGCCTGCTCGGATTCCTGCGGCGAGACGAGCTTGCGGGCGACGAGCTGCTGGAGGCGGTTGGCGATCGCGACGCGGTTGGCGTGCTCGACCTTGGCCGCGGCGTAGGCGCGGTCGATTTCCGGCGACTCGAGCTCGGCGACGAGATCGCCGGCCTTCACGCGGTCACCCTTGTCCACGCGGACCGTGCGCAGGTAGCCGCTCACCTTGGCGTAGAGGGTGACGCTGGCCCATGGCCGCGCCTCGCCGATGAGGGCGAGCTTGCGCGCGGGGGGACTCATGAGGACGTCGGCGACCTTGAGCCGCGCGCCGAGGCCGGCCTCGTGCACGAGCGACTTCTCTTCGGCGGAGGCGCTGCGCGAGCGGCGCACGGCGAAGAAGCCCGGCGAGAGGACGAGGACGGCGAGCAGCAGGAGGGTGACGGTGCGGCGCACGGCGGTGGGGGGCGAGGAAGGGGAGGCGGGTTCCGTCATTCGGCCTCTTCGAGGTCGCGGCCCTCGGACTCCGCGCGGAAGCGGAGCTCGAGGAGGTGGCGCGTGGGCGTCGCCTGCCGGAGCGCGGCGTAGGCGGCGGGGACGACGAGCAGGGTGATGGCCGTCGCGGCGAGGAGGCCGCCGATGACGGCGCGACCGAGGGGCGCGTTCTGTTCGCCGCCCTCGCCGGCGCCGAAGGCCATGGGGAGCATGCCGAGGATCATCGCGAGCGCGGTCATGAGCACGGGGCGCAGGCGGGTGCGGCCGGCCTCGATGGCGGCTCGGACGGCGTCAAAGTTCGCCTCGACGCGCTGGTCGTTGGCGAAGCTCACCAGGAGGATCGAGTTCGACACGGCGATGCCGACCGCCATGACGGTGCCCATGAGCGAGACGACGTTGATCGTCGTGTGCGTGAGGATCAGCATCCAGAGGATGCCGATGAGGGCGCCGGGGACCGCGAGCATGATGATGAACGGGTCCAGCCACGACTGGAACATGATCACCATGAGCAGGTACACGAGCGCGATCGCGACGACGAGCCCGAGGGCGAGGCTCGAGAAGGCCTCGTCCATGACCTCGCCCTGGCCGCGCACGGTGACGGCGATCCCCTTGGGGAGGGGCCCGAGCCCGGCGACCTTCGCCTTGATTCCCTTCACGACGGCGCCCAGGTCGCGCCCCTCGACGTTGGCCTCGATGTCGAGGACGCGCTGCACGGTGTAGTGGTCGATCTCGTTGGGAATCGCGGCGGGGGCGACGGTGACGAGGTTGCCGAGCGTCTGCGCGGGGGCGCGGGGGGCGTCGGAGGGAGCCGCAGTGTACGCGGCGGGGAGCAGCGGTCCCGGGGCGCCGATGGGGGTGGCGAGCAGTTCGGGCACGGTGGAGACGCGCTCGAGCGGCGCCTTCACGGCGACGAGGTAGTTGACGTCGTTGGCCGGGTTGATGAAGAAGGCCGGGGCGACGAGGGCGCTCGACGAGAGCGACACGAGCATCGAGTTGGCGACGTCGCGCTGGCTGATGCCGACCTGCGAGGCGCGCTGGCGGTCGACGTTGAGCGCGAGCGACGGATAGTCGAGCGACTGGCGGAGGTGGACGTCGGCGGCGCCGGGCACGGTGCGCATCGCGTCGCGCAGCCGGCGGGCGATGTCGTAGGCGACCTCGGGCTTGCCGCCGGCGACCTGCACGTCGATGGGCGAGGCGAGGCCGAAGTTGAGCACCTGGCTGACGATGTCGGCCGTCTGGAAGTAGAAGCTCGCGTCGGGGAAGGCGGCCTGGAGGTCGGAGCGGATGCGCGCCTCGTAGCCGGCGGTGGGGGCGTGTTCCCCCTTGAGCGCCACGAGGAGTTCGGCGTCGGCGCCGCTGACGTTGTCGGTGGGGGTGAAGGCGATGGCGAGCGCCGAGGGGACGCCGATCATCGCGTTGATGGTGCCGAGCTCGTCCTTCGGCACGATGGCGCGGATGCGCGATTCGACCTGCGCGACGAGCTGCTCGGTCTCCTCGATGCGCATGCCGGCGGGGGCGCGCACGTGGAGCTTGAGGAGCCCGGCGTCGGCGCTCGGGAAGAAGTCGGTGCCGACGCTGGGCCCCAGGGCGAGGCTCGCGAGGAGCAGGATGGCGAAGCCGACGAGCGTGGTGCGGCGCCGCGCGACCAGGCCGGTGAGGACGCCCGCGTACGCGTCCTGGAAGCGGCCGAAGGCGCGGTCGCGCCAGGTGTTGAAGCGGAGCGAGAAGCGGCTGAGCGCGGAGGCGTGGGCGAGGTCGAGTTCCGCGTCATGACCGTGGCCGTGCGCGCGCTCGCCCGCGAGCAGCATGCGCGAGAGCGTCTTGACCAGCGTGCGCGAGAGGAGCCAGGCCGCGAGCATCGCGATGACGACGGCGATGGCCATCGGCACGAACAGGAAGCGCGCGGGGCCCGTGAGGAGCACGACGGGGAAGAAGACGATGCAGATGGCGAGGGTCGCCATGATCACCGGCAGGGAGATCTGTGCCGCGCCGTCGAGGATCGAGACGGTGAGCGGCTTTCCCATGGCGCGGTTGCGGTGGATGTTCTCGACCGTGATGGTCGCGGTGTCCACGAGGAGGCCGATCGAGAGCGAGAGGCCGCCGAGCGTCATGATGTTGAAGCTGTTGCCGGTGAAGCGGAGGCCGATGATGGCGCAGGCGATGGCGACCGGGATGCTGGCGATGGCGACGACGACGGATCGCCAGGAGCCGAGGAAGCCCAGGATCATGAGGGCAACGAGGATGCCGGAGACGATGGCTTCCTGGACGACGCTCGAAATGGCGTTGCGGACGAAGACGGACTGGTCGAAGTCGAGGCGGAGGTCGAGCCCGTCGGGGGCGACGGCCTGCAGGGTCGGGATGAGGGCGCGGGCGGCCTCGACGACGGCGAGGGTGGAGGCGTCGCTCTTCTTGAGG
>JACQES010000355.1 GCA_016200495.1 Gemmatimonadota bacterium | reverse complement strand
CTCGAACGGCAAGCTCTGAAGATGAAGGACCTGTTTCGTATCGGACGGCGAGGATCCGTACTTGCCGAGCAGGGATTGCAAATCCGTCAACAACGATTCCGCCGTCTGGTAGCGGGCCGCTCGGTCCTTGGCCATCATGCGGGCGAGGACGACAGCGACTTCGTCCGGAATATCCGAATTGAACTGCCGCGGGTCGATCGGATCGATCTGCTGGTGGTGATGCAGCTTCTTCGCGGCCGTTCCCTCGGGGACCGGCGGAACTCCCGTCAACAGGTGGTAGAGCGTGCAACCAAGCGAGTAGATGTCGCTGCGAAGGTCGGCGTCGCGCGGTTCCAGAGCTTGTTCGGGCGAAATGTAGTCGAATGTCCCGAGCGTCGTCCCCGACTGAGTCAAGCTGCCGTCCGGCTGCTTCTCGGTGCTGCGGGCCAGGCCCATGTCGACGAGCTTGGCCTTTCCCGCCGGCGTGATCAGGATGTTCGAGGGCTTGATGTCGCGATGGACGACGCCGCGCTTGTGGGCGTGCGCCAGCGCGCTCGCCACTTCGCGGATCGCGCGCCGAGCCTCGCGGATGGACAGCTGCTGGCCGGGCGCCTGCTCCATGCGGCCTGCCAGGTCGCCGCCGTCCACGAACCCCATCGCGAGGTAGAGCAGCCCATCCTTCTCGCCGATGAAGTGGAGCGGCACGATGTTCGGGTGCGACAGCCCGGCGACCGTCTCGGCCTCGCGGCGGAACCGCGCGAGCACCGTGTGCGACGTGATCAGGTCGGGGGAGACGACCTTGATCGCGAGCGGCCGCTTGAGGGCGAGCTCGCGCACCAGAAACACGACCGCGAACCCGCCGGCGCCGAGTTCGCGCTCGACCACGAACCCCTCGCCCAGCGCGGCCTGCAGGCGGCGGGCGAGGTCGGCGGATTCGAGCGACGGCGCGTCGTCGGCGGTCATGGTCCAGCGAAATTACGGGTGCGACGGCTCCGCCGTCAGGCGGTCCGCGGCCGCGACGACGCGCTTGCAGGCGATCACCCGCGTCGGCGCGACGCCCTGCAGCGGATGCCCGCGGGCACAGGCCGCGATCACGAGAGCGCGGCCAGGAATCGCTCCACGTCCGCCATGTCGTTGTACACGCTGGGGCTCACCCGAATCCAGTCCTTGGCGATGCGCACGTTGACCTTGGCCGCCGCGAGGCGCCGCGCGACGTCGCCCGTGCCGACGTTCGCCTTCGCAAACGTGACGAGTGCGCCAGTTGACGAGGCAGGCGTGACGGCGGTGAAACCCAGTCGCGGCATCTCCGCCTGCAACCGGCGGATGAGCGGCAACCGGTGCGACTGGATCCGCGCGGGGCCGAGCGCCTGCACGTACGCGAGCGACGCGCCGAGCAGTGCGACGCCGACTTCGGCGCTCCCGGTGAGCGCGCCCATCTCGAAGAAGCCGGCCGCGCTCCGCGTGAACGAGTAGGTCACGGGCTCGTACGTCCGCATGTCCCAGAAGGGCGGGAAGGCCTGCTCGAGGTCGGGCGCCTGGTAGTAGCCCACGACCGGCCGCTCGATCCGGTCGAGCAGCGCCTCGCGCACGTAGAGGAAGCCGAGGCCGAAGTCGCCCATCAGCCACTTGAAGCTCGAGCACGACGCGAAGTCCACGCCGCTCGCGCGCACGTCGAACGGTTCGGCCCCCGCCGCGTGCACGATGTCGGCGTACACGAGTGCGCCGTGCGCGTGCGCCAGCGCCGAGACGGCTGCAAGGTCGTGCTGGAAGCCGTTGTACATGCACGTCGCGCTCACCTCGACGAGCTTCGTGTTCCGGTCGATCACCCGTTCGAGGTCGGCCAGCTCGATGCGCGCCTCGGCGGTCGGCTTCACGATGCGCACGTCGAGCCCGCGCTTCGCGAGCTCACGCAGGTGCATGAGCGCGCCCTCGAAGTGGAGCCCGTCGGTCACCACGTTGCCGTCGGTGCGCCGGTCGAGGCCGAGCGCGCGCACCACGAGGTTCTCGCCGGCACTCGTGCTCGAGACGTAGGCGATCTCGGTGGGCGTGGCGTTGATGAGCTGCGCGAACCGTTCGCGGGGCGTGGGACCGCTCGTTCCGGGCGGCGCGCCGTTGGTCGCGCGCATCTGCCCGCGCGCTTCGGCGGCTCGGCGCGCTGCCGCGACGGCGACCTTGGGAATCGGGTGCGTGTACGCGCCGTTCAGGTAGGTCACGCCTGGCGCGAGCGTGAAGTCGTCCTTGCGCGGGAAGGGGGCGTCGGGGGCGGGGAGGGGGAGGTCGGCATCGCCGTCGGCGGCGCCGACGCCGGCATGTCGCGCGCTGGCGCCGCTTCTCGCGTCGCTCGCAGTCGACGCCGCGCTGCCCAATGCGGCCGCCGCGGCCAGGCCGCCCATTTCGGTAAGTGCGCTGCGTCGGTCCAATCGGCCTCCGGGGTGGTCGTGCGGGATGACGGGGAGATTGCGCCGCGGACCGACCGCTGTCGAGCATCGCTCTCAGCGCCGTCCTAGCACGGCGCGCGGTGGCTCCCGACCCGGTGCGCGGTAACATGGGGCATGGATATCGACCCGATGGAGCCCGTGAACGACGCGGTGGCCGAGCACGAGGCCAAGAGCCGCCTCAACACGCTGATCGCCATCACCGTCGCCCTGCTGGCCACCTTCATGGGGGTTTGCAAGGTGAAGGATGACAACATCGTGCAGGCGATGCAGCAGGCCCAGGCCGACCGGGTGGACCACTGGTCGTTCTACCAGGCCCGCGTGATCCGCGAGGAGGTGGCGCGCGCGACCGCCGACCAGATGCGGGCGCAGGCGGCGGCGCTGCCGGCCGGGCGCGCCGTGCTGACCGCGGGCGCCGCGCGCTATGACTCGCTGGCGACGGCCGAAGCCGCCAAGAAGGCGCAGGTGCGCGCGCAGGCGGAGGCCGACCAGAAGGCGTACGACGCCCTCAACTACCGCGACGACCAGTTCGACCTGGCCGACGCGCTCGCCGCCATCGCGATCTCGATGCTCGCCGTCACGTCGCTCACGCAGAAACGGTGGCTGTATGGCGTGGCGATGATCCCGACGGGCTTCGCGATCCTGATGGGCCTCGCCGGCCTCCTGCAGTGGCACATCCACTCGGACACGATCGCGCGATGGCTGTCGTGAGGGGGCGCGCGCGCGTCGCGCTCCCGCAAGCCGGCGCGCGGCCGCGCGCGTGCCCGCGCGAGCTGCTGGCAAGCGGGCTGCTGATCGCGGCGGCCTGCGGCGGCACCGTGGCGCCGCCCGCGGAGGCCCCCGCGCCGGTGGCCTCGCTCGCCGGCCAGTGGGTGGACGTCCGCAAGTCATCGCCGAGCGACACGACGATCTGGGTGCTGGCCGAGGATGGCGACGATGCCCTGCTCGTGGTGCACCGCGCGGCCGACGGCACGGTGAGCGAGTCGCGACAGCACTACGGGCGCTGGTCCGAGGGACGAGTGACGGACGCGGCCGGCGCGGCGCAGCGTGCCCTCTGCTTCGTGCGGCGGCCGGGGCGCGATGCGCAGTCGTGCGATCCGGTGTCGGTCGAGCACGTGGAGGTGAACGGCGTCGCCACGCGGCGGCTCACCGTGCGCGGCTACGAGGGCGCGCATCATACCGGCGACCGCGTGCTGGTCGATCGCGCACCGCGTCCGGTGGTGGGCGCGGCGGCCGAACGCATCACGGAGCGACCCACGCCGACGCGCGATTCACTCGCGCGCGAGGGCGCTCTGCGCGCCCCCGCCGCGTCGGACGCCGAGTCCGCGACGAGCGCGCCCTCGGCCGGCAGCGCGTATCATCCGCGTTCCGTGCAGCCCGAGCGGCCGAGTGTCGCCACGCACGCCGGCACCGTGGCGCCGGGCTACTGGGAGCTCGAGACCGGCCTCGAGCACGACCGGATCGCCGACGGCACGCGCGCGTTGCAGGTGGGCACGGTGCTCAAGTTCGGCCTCGCCAAGCCGCTGCAGCTCTCGCTCAACCTGCCGTCGTCGAGCGCCACGGGGGTGCCGTTCGGCGCCGGGGACGTGAGCATCGGCCTCAAGTGGCGGCTGCTCGAGGATCACCCGCTCTGGCAGGACATCGCCGTGCTGCCGACGGTCAAGTTCGCGTCGGGCGACATCCGCGGCACGGGCACGACCGACGTGAGCCTGCTGCTCATCAACAGCCGCACCTTCGGGCCGATCGGCGTGGACATCAACGTGGGCGCCACGTGGCGGAGCGGCGACGGGACGCAGGCACCGGTGACGGCGACGCTCTGGACGGTGGCCGCGGGCATTCCGATCACCGAGTCGCTCGGCTGGGCGCTCGAGACCTACGGGCTGCCGGGGACATCAGGCCCGGCGGGCGGCGCGCCGATCGTCGCGGTGCTCACGGGCCCGACGTTCGTCGTGCGTCCCGAGCTCGCGATCGACGGCGGCGTGATCATTCCGGTGACGGGGGCGCAGCCGCGCGCCTTCTACGTGGGGCTGGTGGCCAACTTCGGACGGTTCGCGCCGCGGTGACACCGGGGCCGCGCGCGCGCGCGGCCGCCTGACGCGACCGGGGCCGCGCGACGCCCGCGACGCTCAGGGCGCGATCGTCGGCTCGGCGCGGCGCGGCAGCACCCCCGGTTGCCAGGCGTGCGGCATCAGCCAGATCGTGAGGCCGCCCGCCAGCACGGTGGCGCTGATGATCGGAGCGAGGTGATCGCCCAGGTGCGCGCGATCGCCGGTCAGCGCCACGAGCGTGCCGCCCGCGAGCCCCGCGCCCAGCCCCCATAGCACGCGACGCCGCAACGGATCGTGGGCGATCCATGCCTCGCGGATGTCGCCCGCGAGCACCTTGGCGCAGTCGCCTTCGTACGTGTTGAGCGCGACGGTGTCGGCCGTGGCCCAGGCCACCACGCCGCGATAGACGATGGTCGTGCTGTCGCGCGGCGAGGTCCGGGCGACAATGCGCACGTCGTGCCCGGTGCCGATGACCGTGGCGGCGGGCGATGCCGGCTGCGCCCGAGCGGGGAACGCCGCGCCGAGGGTGGCGGCGAGCAGGGCAAGTGCGGCGATCCGTGGCATGGCGTCCTCCTGTTCGCGAGCAGGGTCCCCGTCCTCCGTGGGCGGCCTGCCACTCGTGCCGCAGCGGCGGCGTGGGTCCCACATGCATGGTCATACGGGCGCGCGCGCGGCGCCATAGGCGGTCTTCCGTAGGCAACCTGCCCGGCACGGATCGTGCGCGGGCGGCGCCCCACCGTGCCCGTCGGCTGGTACATTTCCGCCGGCATCGCCCCCCACCCCCCCGACGTGCCCGACTTCCTCCGCGACCAGCTGCAAGCCGCCCTGGGTGATGCCTACCGGCTCGATCGCGAGCTCGGCGGCGGCGGGATGTCGCACGTGTACGTCGCCACCGAGCAGGCGCTCGGGCGGCAGGTGGTGGTCAAGGTGCTGCCCGCGGAGATGGCCGGGCAGGTGTCGGTGGAGCGGTTCAAGCGCGAGATCGCGCTGGCTGCGCGGCTGCAGCATCCGCACATCGTGCCGTTGCTGACGGCGGGCGACGCGGCGGGGCTCCCCTACTTCACGATGCCGCTGGTGGAGGGCGAGTCGCTCCGCGCGCGGCTCGTGCGCCACGGCGAGCTGCCGCTCAACGAGGGAGTGCGGTTGCTGCGCGAGATCGCGGCGGCGCTCGCCTACGCGCACGAACGCGGCGTCGTGCACCGCGACATCAAGCCCGACAACGTGCTGCTCTCGGCCGGCAGCGCGATGATCACCGACTTCGGCGTCGCCAAGGCCCTGTCGGCCTCCAGCAACGGCGACGCCGGCTCGATGACGTCACTGGGCATCGCGCTCGGCACGCCGGCCTACATGGCGCCCGAGCAGGCGAGCGCCGATCCCGGCGTGGACCACCGCGCGGATATCTATGCCTTCGGCGTGCTGGCCTATGAGCTGTTGACGGGCCAGCCCCCGTTTGTCGGGCGAACGCCGCAGAATCTCCTCGCCGCCCACGTCACCGAGCCTCCCGAGCTGATCACGCGGCGGCGCGCGTCGATTCCGCCTGCGCTCGCGGCGCTCATCATGCGCTGCCTCGAGAAGCGCGCGGCCGATCGCCCGCAGTCGGCCCTCGAACTGGTGCACGCGCTCGACCAGATCACGACGCCGAGTGGCGGCACGCAGCCGACGACGGCGCAGGCGGCGTACGGGTCGCAGGGGAGCGGGGCGGGGGCGCCGACCCCGGCACCCGCCGCCGAGCCCGCAACCGGCACCGGGCGCACGCGTGGCCTCGCGCTCGCGGTCGGCGTCGCGCTCGTGGCCGCGCTCGGCTGGTTCTGGACGACGCGCGCGAGCGCGGGCAGCGTCGCGCGCAGCGTCGCGGTCCTCCCGATGGACATCGGCGGGGACACTGCGCACGCCTACCTGGCCGACGGCCTGGCGAACGAGCTGACGACCGCGCTGAGCAAGGTGCCGGGGCTGTCGGTGCGCGCCTACACGTCATCGCGCGCCGCCCGCGGTCAATCGGTGCGCGAGGCGGGCAAGCTGCTCGACGTGTCGTCGGTGTTGACCGCGACGCTCAACCGTGCCGGCGCGCGCCTCCGCGTCACCGCGTCGCTCGTGAACGCCGCCACCGACGTCGTCCTCTGGTCGGACACCTTCGAGGCCACCGACGCGGACCAGTTCGCGCTGCAGGACAAGCTCGTCGGTGCGATCGCCGGGGCGCTCAAGGTGTCGCTCACCCCCGCCACGCAGCAGACGCTCGCCACGCGCGGCACGCGCAGCGCCGAGGCGCACGATCTGGTGCAGCGGGCGAACTTCGCGATCGACCAGTTCACCCGCACGTCGCTCCAGTCGGCCATCACCCTGGCCGAGGCCGCCATCGCGAAGGATTCGAACTATGCCGATGCGTGGGCGGCGCTGGCGAATGCATGGGGGACGCTCGCGGACGACTACGTGTCGCCCCTCGAGGCGCTGCCGCATCTCCGGCCGGCCGTGCAGCGTGCCATGGCGCTTGAACCCAATTCTGCCGAGGCCAATGCGCAGGCCGGGGTGATGCAGCTGTACTACGACTGGGATCCGATGGCCGCGGCCCGATCGTTCGAGCGGGCGCTGCAGATCGACTCGGCGAACCTCACGGCCGGCATCAACTACGCCGGGCTGCTGCTGGCGCGCGGGGGCCTCGACGACTCGTCGCGGACCGTCGTGGCGCGGGCGGTCCGCCTCAATCCGCTCTCGCGCGAGGCGCTCGCGCAGTCCGCGGACCGCGTGGCGGACGCGGCGCG
>JACQES010000364.1 GCA_016200495.1 Gemmatimonadota bacterium | reverse complement strand
CGGCCTCGACGCCGACACGATCCAGACGCTGGCCGAGCGCGCGCTGCACGATGCGCATCCGCTCTCGCGCAACGGTTACAAGGTGGCGCAGGCCGAGGCCCTCCTCCGGCGCGCCATCGCCGCGATCGTGGCATGACGGCGGCGCGCGCGCATCCGGTGGCGTGCGTCGTGCTCGCCGCGGGCGCGGGCACGCGCTTCGGCGAACCCAAGGCGACCGCCGAGTGGCGCGCGGGCGAGCGGTTCCTCGACGCGGTGTGCACCGCGGCGCGCTGGGCCGGCGCCGATCCGATCGTCGCCGTCGTGCCGCCCGGCGTCGCCGTGCCGGACGGCGTGCGCGCGGTGGTGAATCCCGATGCCGGCGGCGAGCAGGTCGCGTCGCTTCGGCTGGGCCTCGCGCAGCTGGCGAATTCGCCGGCCGAGGGGGTGCTCGTCTGGCCCGTGGATCATCCGGCGGCGCGCGTCGAGAGCGCGCTCGCGGTGATCGACGCGGCCCGGCGTACGGGGGCGCGCATCGTCGTGCCGCAGCACGGCGGGCGCGGCGGCCATCCGGCGTGGTTCCATCGCGACACGTGGCGCGAGCTGGTCACGGTCAAGGACGGCGGCGCGCGCGCCGTGGTGCAGGCGGACCCGTCGCGCGTGGCGCACGTGGCCGTGGACGATCCCGGCGTCTGTCGCGACATCGACACGCGCGCCGACCTGGCCGAGGCGCGCGCGGAGTCCCGCTGATGGCCGACGGCGGGCGCACCGGCATCGCGCACCTGATCGAGGCGGGCACGCACCTCGCGCACCCGCTGGTGACGCCGGTGGTGCGCATCGGCCGCGATCCCGCGAGCGACGTGCTCGTGCGCGACGCGACGGTGTCGCGCCTGCACGCGGAAGTGCAGTCGGCGTTCGGGGTGCGCACGCTCACGGTCGTGGGATCCACCGGCGCGCGCGTCAACGACCAGCGCGTCGAGGCGCCGGTGGCGCTCACGCACGGCGACCTCGTGGAGATCGGCAGCCGCCGCTTCATCTATCACGAGGGCGAGCTGCCGCCGGGGGTCGTGTCGTACGTGGGCCAGGGACAGGACGTGCTCACCGACCCGCTGCTCGCGCGCACCACGCAGTCGAACCCGGTGGTGCGCCCCTCCGACCTGCCGCCGGCGCCGAAGGCGCCGGGCGGCACGCCGTTCGGCACGATCGTGCTCGTCGTCGTCGCGCTGCTCTTCGGGTTCTGCATGTACCTCGGCGGAGCGCCGCGCTGAGGTGACGCGCGCGCCGCTGGTCGTGGTGGTGACCGGGGCGGAGAGCACGGGCAAGAGCACGCTCGCCGCGGCGCTGGCCGCGCACTTCGACGCACCGCTCGCCCTGGAGTACGCGCGCGCGTATGCGGAGCGCGTCGCGCGTCCGCTCCTGGCGCGGGACGTCCCGGGTCTGGCCGAGGGACAGCGGGCGGCGGAGGACGCTGCCATCGCGCGCGCGGAGCGCGTGGCGATCCTGGACACCGACCTGCGCAGCACGTGGGTGTACACGCGGCACTACTACGGCGAGGCGGCCGTGCCGCCGTGGCTCCCCGCCGCCGTGGCCGCGCGCGTGCCGGCGCTCTACCTCCTCGCGCACCCCGACTTCCCCTGGGTGAGCGATCCGGTGCGCGACTCCGCCGCGACGCGCGCGACGCTCGCCAGCGCCTTCGAGGCGAGCGCCCGTTCCAGCGGTGCCCCCGTCGTGGACCTGCGCGGGGACCCGCTCCATCGGCTCGACGCGGCACGCCGGGCGGTCGATGCCCTCCTCGCGTACTGACGAAAGTGGCCTAGTATTAGCCGGTTTTCGCGTCGGTGGAATTCCGCTAAAGCGTTGCTTTGTAAATAGTTATGGTGCAGCACCATTCGCACACAATTTTGTTGACGAATAGTCCGGACTGGGGTAGCTTCCGGGTCCATGACGGCCCCCCGTACGCTCTCCGGCTACCGCGGCATCCGCGGTGAGATTCTGGTCGCGCTCAAGAAGGCGCAGCCGCTGACCGCGCGCGACCTGGCGGACCGTTTCGACCTGACCGCCAACGCGCTCCGACGCCATCTCGACCAGCTCGAGGCCGACGGCGTGGTGCAGCACGGCACCGAGGCGCGCGGGGTGGGGGCGCCCGTCTACACGTACGCACTCACGCCCGACGGCGAAGCGCTCTTCCCCTCCGCCTACGTGGCCGCCCTGGTGGAGGCGCTCGAGACGGTGCGGCAGCACGCGGGCACCGCCGGGGTCATCGACATGTTCAAGCGGCGGTGGACGTCGCTCGCCAAGGACGCCCGTCCGGAACTCGAGCGGCTGCCGCTCCATGAACGCACGGCGCTGCTCGCGTCGCTCCTCTCGGAACAGGGCTACATGGCCGAGGCGGGCGCGCACGCCGACGGGCACGCGACGCTCACCGAGCACAACTGCGCGATCAAGGCCGCCGCGGAGCGCTATCCCGAGATCTGCGACGCCGAGACCGAGTTCCTCGAACTGATGCTCGGCGGCCGCGTCGAGCGGCAGGCGCACATCCTCAAGGGGTGCAACGCCTGCGAGTACACCATCACGCCGATCGGCGCGGGCGACGCGAGCCTGCCGCTCGTGACGCTGCAGAAGAAGCCCGCCGCCGGCGCCGCCGCGCCTTCCCGCACCACCCAGGACCGACCCGCATGAGCACCGACATCGAAGCCCTCGTCAACCGCGAGTACCAGTACGGCTTCGTCTCCGACATCGCCGCCGACACCGTCGCGCCCGGCCTGAGCGAGGACGTGGTCGCGCTGATCTCGCGCAAGAAGGACGAGCCGCAGTGGCTGCTCGACTGGCGGTTGAAGGCGTATCGCCGCTGGCTGACGATGAAGGAGCCGCACTGGCCCAACGTCACCTACCCGCCGATCGACTACCAGGGCACCAGCTACTACTCGGCACCCAAGAGCGTGAAGCCGCTCCAGTCGCTCGACGAGGTGGACCCGGAGCTCCTGCGCACGTACGAGAAGCTCGGCATCCCGCTCAACGAGCAGAAGATGCTGTCGGGCGTGGCGGTCGACGCGATCTTCGACTCGGTGTCGGTCGGCACGACGATGAAGACCGAGCTGCGCAAGCACGGCGTCATCTTCTGCTCGTTCACCGAGGCGGTGCACGAGTTCCCCGACCTGGTGCAGAAGTACCTGGGCTCGGTGGTGCCCTACTCCGACAACTTCTTCGCCGCCCTCAACTCGGCCGTCTTCTCCGACGGCTCCTTCTGCTACGTGCCCAAGGGGGTGCGCTGCCCGATGGAGCTGTCGACGTACTTCCGCATCAACGCGGCGGAGACGGGGCAGTTCGAGCGCACGCTGCTCGTGGCCGACGAGGGCGCGTACGTGAGCTACCTCGAGGGGTGCACGGCGCCCAAGCGCTCGACCAACCAGCTGCACGCGGCGGTCGTGGAGCTGGTCGCGCTCGACGGCGCCACGATCAAGTACTCGACCGTGCAGAACTGGTACGCCGGCGACAAGGACGGCGTGGGCGGCATCTACAACTTCGTCACCAAGCGCGGCAAGGCGATGAAGGGGTCCAAGATCTCGTGGACGCAGGTCGAGACGGGCTCGGCGATCACGTGGAAGTACCCGAGCGTGATCCTGCAGGGCGACGACTCGACGGGCGAGTTCTACTCGGTGGCCGTGGTGAACAACCGGCAGCAGGCCGACACGGGCACCAAGATGATCCACGTGGGCCGC
This sequence comes from Gemmatimonadota bacterium, assembly GCA_016200495.1. GTDB lineage: Bacteria > Gemmatimonadota > Gemmatimonadetes > Gemmatimonadales > Gemmatimonadaceae > JACPPC01. The sequence goes on along the minus strand of JACQES010000364.1, from coordinate 12,462 downwards.
AACACGAAGTCCACGATCGTGAGCAAAGGGATCAGCGCCGGGCGCGGGCAGAACTCGTACCGCGGCAAGGTGCACGTGCTCCCCAAGGCGGAGCACGCGCGCAACTACACGCAGTGCGACTCGATGCTGGTCGGCAACGCGTGCGGGGCGCACACCTTCCCGTACATCGAGGTCGAGAACAAGACCGCGACGCTCGAGCACGAGGCCTCGACGAGCAAGATCGGCGAGGACCAGATCTTCTACCTCAAGCAGCGCGGGCTCTCGGCCGAGCAGGCGGTGAGCATGATCGTCAGCGGCTTCTGCCGCGAGGTGTTCAAGGAGCTGCCGATGGAGTTCGCCCTCGAGGCGCAGCAGCTGCTTGGCATCACGCTCGAAGGGTCGGTGGGGTAGGTCGAAGTGGCGCCCGGACTGCTTGCACCACCGAGCACACCGAGCACACCGAGGGACAACCCCACCATGTCGTCATCGTAGTTCATGCTCCACCCGTGTCCGCACTCCCCATCGTTCTCTGTGTGCTCGGTGCGCTCTGTGGTAAATGCCCTTCCGCACCGACCCTGACTCAACAGATCGCCCAATGCTGAAGATTGACAACCTCACCGCCTCCGTCGGCGGCACCCAGATCCTCAATGGCATCTCGCTGACGGTGAACGCCGGCGAGGTGCACGCCATCATGGGCCCCAATGGCTCGGGCAAGTCGACGCTCGCGCAGGTGCTCGCGGGGCACCCGGCCTACGAGGTCACGGGCGGCACGGTGACGTTCCAGGGCGCCGACCTGCTCGACATGGACCCCGAGGTGCGCGCGCAGCACGGCGTCTTCCTCGCCTTCCAGTACCCGATCGAGATCCCCGGGGTGACCAACGCGTACTTCCTGCGCGCGGCCTACAACGAGATCCGCAAGGCGAAGGGACTCGACGAGGTCGACCCGATGGACTTCCTCGACCTGATGAGCGACCGCCTCAAGCTCGTCGAGATGGACGAGGCGATGCTCCAGCGCTCGGTCAACGCCGGGTTCTCGGGCGGCGAGAAGAAGCGCAACGAGATCCTGCAGATGGCCGTGCTCGACCCCACGCTCGCGATCCTCGACGAGACCGACTCCGGCCTCGACATCGACGCGCTCCGGATCGTCGCCCACGGCGTGAACGCGCTCAAGAAGCCGACCAACGCCACGATCGTCGTCACGCACTACCAGCGCCTCCTCAACCACATCGTGCCCGACCACGTGCACGTGCTGGCGGCGGGGCGGATCATCAAGTCGGGCGGCAAGGAGCTCGCGCTCGAGCTCGAGGCCCGCGGCTACGACTGGGTGCTCGAGGAAGCGGGCCTCGCCACGGGAGCGCACGCGTGAGCACGACGCTCGCCCCCGACCTCGCGCCGCAGGCCGACGTCGCGCGGCAGCTCGGACCGGACTGGCTCCTGCCGGTGCGCGAGGCGGCGCTGGCGGAGTTCAGCCGGATCGGCTGGCCGACCACGCGCAACGAGGATTGGCACTACACCAACCCGTCGGCGATCGCGGAGGGGAAGTTCGTGCTCGCCGCCCCCGACGAGCGCGCCACGGGCGAACGCCGCACCCCCACCGGCACGGCGGCCCACGGCGTCACGGTGGCCCACCTGGCCCCGTACACCTTCGGCCAGGACTGGCCGCTCATGGTGTTCGTCAACGGCCGCTTCGCGCCGATGCTCTCGCGCCTCGGCGCGCTCCAAGCCGGCGTGCGCGTGACGCCGCTCGCCGAGGCGATGCGGGAGGACCGCGACTTCCTCGAGGCGCGGCTGGGCACGGTGGCGCGCTTCGACGAGCACGCCTTCACCGCGCTCAACACCGCCTTCATGACCGAGGGGGCGGTGATCCACGTGGCGAAGAACGTCGAGGTGGCCGAGCCGCTCCATCTCGTGTTCATCGCCGACGAGCAGGCGGAGGGCACGATCAGCCATCCGCGCGTGATCATCGCCGCCGAGCCGAACGCGAAGGTGACGGTGATCGAGAGCTGGGGCGCCGTGGGCACCCCGCGGCATGTCTCCAATGTCGTCACCGAGGTGGACGTCGCGTCCGGCGCGACGGTGACGCACCTCAAGATGCAGCGCGAGTCGGCGGCGGCGTTCCACGTCGGCACGGTGCAGGTGAACCAGGCGAAGGATTCGCACTTCGTGCAGTTCACCTTCCAGTCGGGGGCGCAGCTCATGCGCTCCAACATCTACACGCACCTGAACGGCCCCGGCTGCGGCTCGACGCTCAACGGCCTCGTGCTCGCCGACGGGACGCAGCACCTCGACACGCAGACGCGCATCGAGCACGTGGCCCCCAGGTGCTACTCGCGCGAGCTCTACAAGGGCGTGCTCGACGGCGAGGGACACGGCGTGTTCAACGGCAAGGTGTACGTGCACCCCGAGGCGCAGCAGACGGACGGCAAGCAGGAGAACCACACGATCCTGCTCTCCGACCGCGCGCAGATCGACACCAAGCCGCAGCTCGAGATCTTCGCCGACGACGTGAAGTGCACCCACGGCGCGACCGTCGGCCGGCTCGACCAGGCGGCCGAGTTCTACATGAAGTCGCGCGGCATCTCCGCCGAGCACGCGCGGCGGCTGCTCGTGTACGCGTTCGCGGCGGACGTGCTCGAGACGATCGAGAACGAGGTCGTGCGCACGGGACTGGAGGCGCTGGTGCTGGAGCGGTTCGCGGGGGTCGTGGTCTAGGCCCGGTATTCACCACAGAGGCACGGAGGCACGGAGAGTTCTGAGGTGGCCCGCTTCGTGACTTGCTCGCAGTCCTCGGCGCCTCCGTGCCTCTGTGGTCGGAAGCAGTTGCCTTTCTCGATTCACCGCGAATGACAAACCTCGACTCGCTCTACCAGGAAGTGCTGCTCGACCACTACCGCAAGCCCCGCAACAAGGGCGTGCTGGAGGGGGCGACAGCGCAGGCCGATGGGCGGAATCCCCTCTGCGGCGACGAGGTGAACGTCGCGGTGACGATGGAGGGTGACCGGGTCGCGGCCGTCAAGTTCACGGGTCAGGGCTGCTCGATCTCGCAGGCCTCCGCGAGCGTCATGACGCAGCTCGTCGACGGCAAGAGCGAAGCCGAGATCGAGGCGCTGTTCGAGCGCTTCCACGGCCTCGTCACGGGCACCGCGCCGCTGGCCGAGGGCGAGGCGAAGCAGCTGGGGGCGATGGCGGCGTTCGCGGGGGTCAGCAAGTATCCCACGCGGGTCAAGTGCGCGACGATGAGCTGGCACACCCTCCGCAAGGCGATGGGCCATGAGTAAGCGAGGCCGCGCGTGAGCGGGACGGAGCAGGGCGTGCTGCCCGGACTGGGCGACGAGCGGCCCGGCCCCGGCTTCGAGCAGGTGGCCGTGCTGGGCGACATCGGCGCCAACGGCCTCCTCGGGGTGCGGAAGTCCACGGGGGAGCGCGTCTGCCTCGTGCGCATCGGCACCGTGGTGCGGGCCATCGCCGACAACTGCACGCACCGCGACTTCGCGATGTCCGAAGGCGAGCTCGTGGACGGCGGCGTGGTCGAGTGCGCGTGGCATGGCGGACAGTTCGACAGCGCGACGGGCAAGGCCGTGCAGGCGCCCGCCGTGAAGGAGATCGTGCGGTACGCGGTCGTCCAGCGGGGCGACGCGATCTGGGTCGGAGGGCCGATCGCATGAGCGAGACCAAGGTGATTGCGCGGGTGGCGGTGCCGGGGGTGCGAAAGGAGCAGACGGACGGTGCGGCGCCCAGCTCGGCGCCCAGCCCGGCGGCCGCGGACGCGGCCGCGTCGAGCGCGCTCCACGCGCTTGCTCCCCGTGCCGACTTCCCGCTGCTCGCCGCGAACCCGGACCTCCACTACCTCGACTCCGCCGCCACCGCGCAGAAGCCGCGCGTCGTGCTCGACGCGATCCGCGATTACTACGAGACGAGCTACGCGAACCCGCATCGCGGCGCATACCGGCTGAGCCACGCGGCCACCGAGCGCTTCCACCAGGCCCGCGCGACCGTCGCGCGCTTCCTCGGTGTCGCGGACGAGGCCACGCTCATCTTCACGCGGGGCACCACCGATGCGATCAACCTCGTGGCCGCTGCCTGGGGCGCCGCGAACCTCGAGGAGGGCGACGAGGTCGTGGTGACCGGCATGGATCACCACGCGAACTTCGTCACCTGGCAGCGCACCGCGCAGGAGGCGGGCGCGCACTTCCGGATTGCCGAGCTGACGGCCGACGTGCGCATCGACCTGGACCACCTGGCGTCGCTGCTCAACGACCGCACGCGCGCCGTGGCGTTCCCGCACATTTCGAATGCCGTCGGGACGATCAACCCCGTGGCGGAGATCGTGCGGATGGTGCGCGAGAAGGCGCCGCGCGCGGTGATCGTGCTCGATGGCGCGCAGAGCGCCCCGCACCTCGCGGTGGACTTCGCGTCGCTGGGCGTGGACTTCTACGCCTTCAGCGGCCACAAGATGGGCGGCCCGATGGGGAGCGGCGGCCTGATCGGCCGGCGAGCGCTGCTCGAGGCCATGCCGCCGTACCAGACCGGCGGGGACATGATCGAGTTCGTGCACGATGACCGCACGACGTGGAACGTGCTGCCGTACAAGTTCGAGGCCGGCACGCCGAATTCGGCCGATGCCGTGGGGCTCGCGGCCGCGTGCGACTACTTGAGTGCGATCGGCATGGCGAACGTCCGCGCGCACGAGCAGTCGCTGGTGGTGGCGATGAGCGAGGCGCTGGCGTCCATCCCTGGCGTGACGGTGTTCGGGCCGCCGGCCACGGAGCGCTCGGGGGTGGTGAGCTTCGCGCTGGCGGGGGCGCATCCGCATGACCTCGCGACGATTCTCGACGAGCATGCGGTGTGCATTCGCGCGGGGCATCATTGCTGCCAACCGCTCATGCGGAGGCTTGGCGTGAGCGCAACCGCGCGGGCGAGCATCGGCGCGTACACCACGCTCGACGACGTGCGCGCGATCCGCGAGGCGGTCGCGGCGGCGGCCCGGGTATTCGGCGGGTAGCCTCGCCCGGGCGCCTACGCGGGCTTCGCCACCATCTGCCACACGCTGTACAGCATCGGCACCACCGCCAGCCACCCGACCTTGGTCCACCGGCCGAACGCGCGCTCCACGTCGGCGTCCGGCCCGCGCCCCGCGCGCAGCATCGTCACCTGCGCGGGGATGAGCACCACCGCCCACAGCGCCGTCGCGATGGCCAGCCCCATGATCGCGCGCGCGATCCACGGCGTCCCCATGATCGGCAGCCCGAGCTGGTAGGCGCGGAACACCCCGGTCGTCACCAGCAGCAGGCTCGCGCCGAAGGTGAAGACCAGGTCGGTGTAGATGATGGCCTTGGCCGCCGCGCCGAACCCCTTCGCGCCGTGCTCGCGCCAGAGGATCGTCGCCCACACGCCGGTGACGATGACGTTGCCGACGAGCAGGATGGCCGAGAGCACGTGCAGAAACTTGAGTCCCATGCGACGCAAGCTGCACGCGGGAGGTGCAAACGTCGAGCGGTGACCGGCGCGCGGCGCGCCAGTCAGTACCCCGCCGCAATGATCGGGTTATCAGCGCACCGACGGGTCGTGGCACACTCGCACCATGCCCGCCCCTTGCCAACCCGCACGCGCCGAGCCGACGTTATGCGCATGGTCGCCCCCCGCTACTGGACCGCGGAGATGGTCCGCGCCCTGCCCGACGACGGCAAGCGCTACGAAGTCGTCTACGGCGAGCTGCTCGTGAGCCCGAGTCCACGGCCGTTGCACCAGCTGGTGCTGCAGCGCCTGCTGCTCGCCGTCGGCAACTACCTCGAGCACGAGCGGGTCGGCGTCGTCTTCACCTCGCCCGCCGACATCTCCTGGGGCGACGACATCCTCGTGCAGCCGGACCTTTTCGTCGTCGAGCGCGCACAGGCGGCGACGCTGCGCTGGGCCTCCATGCAATCGCTCCTGCTCGCCTGCGAGGTCCTGAGTCCGTCGTCCGTGCGCGCCGATCGCTTCACCAAGCGCGTGGCGTACCAGCGGAATGCGGTCGGCACCTACTGGGTGGTGGATGCCGACGAGGGGACGGTCGAGGTCTGGCGGCCCGGGGCGACCTTCCCGGAGACCGCGGACGCCGTGCTCACCTGGCAGCCGGCGGGTGCGGCCACGGCACTCACGATGCCCCTCACGGAGCTGTTCGCCCCGATCTGAACGGCGGCGGTCGCTCGCGCCCTAGGCGCCGAGCTTGAACCGGATCAGCGTCGCGCCCATCCGCAGCTCCATCCCGTCCTCGAGCGCCACCGGCTCGTTCGCCGGTTCGCCGTTCACCATCGTGACGTTCGTCTTCCCTTCGTTCTCGAGCACGAAGCCGAACGTTTCGTCGCGGAGGATGCGCGCCTGCGCGGTGCTCACGGTCGGATCGGTGAGCGGGAAGTGGTTCCGCCGCCCGCCCTCGCGGCCGATGAGGAGGGCGTTGCTCCCGATCGGCAGCTTCCGCCCGACGTCGGGCCCCTCCACCACCTCGAGGCGCGCGCCCGTGTACTCGAACGGCTCGGTCTTGGGCGGCCGCGGCTCGAACGGCTGCGTGATCGGGGCGCGCTGGCTCGGCGGACGCGGCGGCATCGCGAACGGGTTGGCCACCATCGGGCCCCCGAGGATGCTCCGCTGCACCGGCACCGTCGGGCGCGCGGGACGCACCGGCGGCGCGGTACTCGCGCTCGCGTCGCCGACGGTCGCGCCTTCGCCCTCGCCGGGCACGACCGGCGTCCCGCCCGGCGTGTGGCGCACGATCGGCGTGCCGTTGGGCGTGGTGCGCGGCAGCGTGCCGGCGCCCGGCGGCGGCCCCTTGGGGGGCGCCATCGGTCCGTCGAGCGACGGGCGGAACATGCCGCCGCTCGGGCGCTGATCGGGCTGCGCCCACGGCATGTACACGGGCGGGGGCGCCATCCGCACGGGACCGCCGATCACGATCGGCACCGGGGGCCGCGCCGCGTCGGAGAGCGGGACGCCGGGCGCGTCGGCCGGGTTGCGCCTGATGAAGTACCAGAGCGCCCCGCCGAGCGCGAGCGCGACGACCCCCGCGATCACCACGACCCAGAGGAGCCATTCGGGCTTGTCGAGCGACTGCCGCTCCTTCTCGCGGATGATCGGGATGGTGGCGTTGTCGCGGCTCGGCACCACGATGCCGCGCACGCGGAGCACGCGGCCCGGCGCCGGGAGCTCGTCGCTCTCGATGGCGATGCCGGTCGAGTCGGTGTAGTCCACGAGGCGGTAGGTGCCGAGCTGCCCGCCGGGGAACGACGATTCCGCGCGCCCGACCAGCCCCGCGACGTTGACCTCGAGGTTCCAGTACTTCTGCGGGTTCGCGCGGATGGCCGCGATCGAGTCCTGCTGCTGCGCGCCGAGCGGCAGCGCGACGAGCAGGGACAGGGCGACGAGGAAGCGCCGCATCACCACCACTCCAGCATCGCACCCACCGCCCATGTCAGGACCCCCATGACCACCACGAGTGCCGATCCGATGATGACGAGCGGCAGCTGCGTGCGGCGGCGCACCTCGGCGTTGTTGCGGAGCGGGCGCCGGGTGCGCCCCATGTCGGGATCGGCGAGCCGCGCGACGAACTTCTCCGGCACGCGCGCCAGCACGAGGCCGATGTTGTCGTCGCCGCCGCGCGTGTTCGCCTCGTTCACCAGCTGCTCGGCGAGCTTCTTCACGTCGCCCTCGCGCCGCAGCACGTACTGCAGGTTGTTCGGGTCGAGGTGGTGCGTGAGCCCGTCGCTGCACACGAGCAGCAGGTCGCCCGGCAGCGACGGGGTCCACCGCACGTCGGGCGAGACGTCGTCGCGGTAGCCGATGACGCGCATCAGCTGCGCCGCGTACGGGCTCTCGTGGATCTCGGCCTCGGTCATCGCGCCGGTTGCGCGCTGCTCCTCGGCCCACGAGTGGTCGATCGAGAGCTGCTGCAGGAGGCCGGCGCGCAGGCGGTAGACGCGGCTGTCGCCGACCGTCACGACGCCGCACCAGTCGCGCACCAGCAGCGCGAGCGCGAGCGTCGAGCCCATGCCCTTGAGCGTGTCGGGTTGTTCGCCCGCCACGCGCAGCACCTCGGTGTTCGCGTGCGCGATCACCGCGTGCAGGAACTCGGTCGCGTGCTGCTGCCACTCGGCGCCCAGCATGTCGAAGTCGGGGCGCCACGCGGCCAGCGCATCGCGCACGACGCCGCAGACGATCGCGCTCGCGACCTCGCCGCCCACGCGGCCCCCCATGCCGTCGCACACGATGAGCGCGGCGTGCGCCTCGCGGTCGCCCGACGGGCCGCCGGCGGCGAACTGGATCGCGAGCGCCTGGTCCTGGTTGGTCTCGCGCACCATGCCGATGTGCGACACCGACGCCGCGTCCACGCGCGCGGGGCGCAGCGAGGAGAGCATGCTCATGCGCACGCTCCGCGATCGTCCCGCGTCACGTCGCGATGCCCGGGCCCACGCCGGGCCATCGAGCGCGACCGCGAAGCCCGCCTCACGGCGCCTGCACCCGGCGCACGATCGTGCGTCCCGGAAAGACGACCACGGTGTCCTTGGTGCCCTGCCCGCCGCGCTCGATGTGGATGATGTGCCGGCCCGGCGAGAGCGCCGTGAACTCGGCCGGCGCGGGACGCGACTCGCCCGCGTCGATGCGCACGGTGGCGCCGCCGTTGGTCACCTCGACGCGCACGGCGCCCGTGGCCACGTAGGCGACGCGCAGCGTCTTGTCGTCGCCCTCGCGCACGTCCACGGTGAAGGTCGAGTCGTCGAACGAGCGCGCGCGGAAGGTCGCGCGGTAGCGCCCCGGCGCGACGCGCGCGACGAGCGGTGCCGGCCCCTGCGCCACGAGCAGGTCGGTGCCGTCGGTCGCGCGCACCTCGACCTGTGCCGCGATCGGGCTCTGCAACGTCACCGTGCCGGTGCCGCCGCCCAGCGTCACGCGCATCGGACGCCCCTTGAACCAGACCTTCCGCGACTGGTAGCGCGGATGGTCGATCATGAGGGGCACCGAGTCGCCCTGCGCAACGCTCAGCTCGGCGCGATCGACCCACTGCCGCCGGTCGCCGTTGAGCCGGCGGATCGTCGCCCCCGGGGGCGACACGTCCACCGACGAGACCATGACCTTCTCGACGATCGGCGCCGCCTTGGTGCTGTCGCCCTTGGGCAGCGCGGCGCCCGGCGTGCTCGCACCCCCGGGGGCGCTGACGGACGAGCTCCCCGCGACGATGGCCGGGCCACCCGTCGCGACGCCCGGGCGCGTCGCGGGTGCGGGCGCCGCCGGGCGCACCGCCGTGCTCGCGGTCGGCGGCTGCACCGCGCGCTTCCCGAAGAACGTGCCGCCGAACGCGTACAGGCCCGCGGCCCCGAGCGCGATCGCGAGCGTCATCGAGAGCGCGACCACCAGTGCCATCGGCATCGGCGGCCGCGGCGCGGGCAGCGCGCCCGTGAGCGGGCCGGTGTCGCCGAGCGGCGTCACGGGGAAGACCACCCCCGACTCGGGGCTCAGCTGGTACGCGATCGGCATCAGCGCCTCGCCGAGCACGGCGGCATCGGCGTAGCGGCGACGCGGATCCTTGTCGAGCATCCGCAGGATGATCGGCGCCATGACGCCGAAGCGCAGTTCGGCGAGCGCGGGATCGGCCAGCATCGGCGGGTCGTCGCCGGCCACGCGCGCCGCGATCTGCTCGGCCGGGCCCGCGCCGAACGGCCGCTCGAGCGTCATCATCTCGTACGCGATGGTGCCCAGCGCGAACACGTCGGCCGCGGCGCCGGCGTGCGCGCCCGTCACCTGCTCGGGCGACATGTAGTCCACCGTGCCGATGATCGGCAGGCCGCGTGCGGGGGTGTCGGTGCGCTCGGTGGTGCCGGCGATGCCGAAGTCGAGCACCTTCACGCGCCCGTCGGGCAGGAGCATGATGTTGGCCGGCTTCAAGTCGCGGTGCACGATGCCGCGGCGGTGCGCCTCGGCGAGCCCGTCGCACACCGCAGCCAGGAGCATCGCCGTGTGCACGGCGTTCCACGGCTGGCGGCGAGCGAGCTGCTGCGCGAGCGTCTCGCCCTCGAGCAGCTCCATGATGATGAGGGCGTCATCGCCGGCCTGCTCGTAGGCGTGCTCGGTCACGAGCGCGGGGTGGTTGATGGCGCCGGCCATCTGCGCCTCGCGCAGGAACCGGCGCTGCGCATCGGCCATCGTCTCGTTCCCGAGGGGAGTCGGGTGGACGATCTTGATCGCGACGGCGCGCCCGAGGAGGGTGTCGGTCGCGCGGTAGACCGTGCCCATGCCGCCGCGGCCGAGCTCGGCCTCGATGCGGTAGTGCGAGATGGTCGTGCCGGGCGTGCCGATGCGGGACATGAACGAGGAAATCTAGGGGGAGCATGGCCCCGCCCGCCTCCCCCAAACGTGCTGGGTTCGGGCGTCGCGGCCGCCGTCCGTTCTACCCGCCGAGGCGCCCGGGAGCGGGCCCGTCGGGGGTCCACTTCGACGCGGGACCGGTGGCGTGCGTCACCTTCCCGGAGGGCCGACGCACGCGCGGCGCGCTCCCGTCGGGGCGCGCCGCGCGGCTTGTCTGCTTTCACGAGCGCGCGACTATTCCGCGTGCAGCTCGTCCCAGAGCTTCACCGCCTGGCTCTCCTTCACGAAGAGCCCGCCGATGACCACGGTCATGAGCGCGACGCCTATGGGATACCAGAGGCCGGCGTAGATGTTGCCCGTCTTGGCCACCAGCTCGGTGGCGATGAGCGGCAGGAAGCCGCCGAACCATCCGTTGCCGAAGTGGTACGGCAGCGACATGGACGTGTAGCGGATCTTGGCCGGGAAGCTCTCGACGAGGAACGCGGCCACGGGGCCGTAGCTCATCGTCACGAACAGCATCTGCACCGTGACGAGCAGCGTGAGCGCCACCGGGTTCACCGGATCCGCGTTGGCCTTCATCGCCTGGTAGATCGGGTAGTAGCTCACCGCGGCGAGCAGCATGCCCGTGAGCATGATGCGCTTGCGCCCGATCCGGTCCGAGAGCGCGCCGAACACCACGAAGAACGGCGTGCCGATCACGAGCCCGATCGCCACGATCGTGTACGCCGTGGCGAGCGGCACCTTGAGCACCGTCTGCAGGAAGAAGAGGGCGTAGAACTGCCCCGTGTACCACACCACGGCCTGCCCGCCCGTGATGCCGAACAGCACGAGGAAGAAGACCTTCCACCGCTCGGCCGTCCCGAAGGCGTCCTTGAGCGGCTGCGTGCTCGTCTTGCCCGCCGCCTTGAGCTGCGTGAAGAGCGGCGACTCCGCCATCTTCGATCGGATGTAGTACGAGAAGTAGACCAGCACCACCGACAGCACGAAGGGGATGCGCCACCCCCACGCCTTGAAGTCGGCCTCGCCCAGCGCGGTGCGCGTCGCGAGGATGACCATGAGCGAGGCGAAGAGCCCGAGCGTCGCCGTGGTCTGGATGAAGCTCGTGTAGTAGCCGCGCTTGTCGTCGGGACTGTGCTCGGCCACGTACACGGCCGCGCCGCCGTACTCGCCGCCCAGCGCGAGCCCCTGCAGCATGCGGAGCAGCACGAGGATGATCGGCGCGGCGTTGCCGATGGTCGCATAGCCCGGCAGGAGCCCGATCACCGCCGTCGAGCCGCCCATGATCACGAGCGTGATCGTGAACGCGTACTTGCGCCCCACCAGGTCGCCGATCCGCCCGAAGAACACGGCGCCGAACGGGCGCACCGCGAACCCGACCGCGAACGTCGCGAGCGTCTTGAGGAAGCTCGTGAGTTCGCTGTCGGTGGCCGGGTAGAAGACGCCCGAGATGATCGCCGCGAGCGAACCGAAGACGAAGAAGTCGTACCACTCGATCACCGTGCCGGCGCTCGACGCGGCGATGACCTTCCAGATCGTGCTCGGCTGGTCGACCGGGTGGTTCCGGTCGATCCCGGGAATCGTGCCGTGCGCGCCGCTCATGGCCGCACCCCGTCGAGGCCGAGCAGCGTCGTCACCACGCTCAAGATCCACTGCGGTCCCTTGTACCCCTCGGGGCCGTCGTTGTACGCCTCGCCGAGCGAGTGCGCGCCCGTGCCCAGCCCGCCGCCGCCCACCGTGATGGCGGGAATGCCGAGGCCGAGCGGGACGTTGGCGTCGGTGCTGCTCGAGCGCGGCGTCGGGCGCGTGGCGCCGAGCGCGACGGCGGCGTCGAGCGCCACCTTCACGATCGGCGTCTGCTCGGTCGCGGTCTCGCTCGCGGCGCGGATCCCGATCGTGTCGATCTTCGCCTCGAGCGCGGCCTTCGAGTTGGGCCACCGCGCCTTCTCCTCGTCCACCGCACTCGAGATCGCGGCGCGGATCTGCGCGTCCACCTTGTCGAGCTCCGCCGCCGACTCCGAGCGCATGTCCACTTCCATGGCGACCTCGAACGGAATCGAGTTCACGCTCGTGCCGCCCGAGAGCACACCGACGTTGAAGGTGGTCTTGGGACTCGCGGGGGTGCGCAGCTCGGCGATCTTCGCGATCGCGCGG
>JACQES010000368.1 GCA_016200495.1 Gemmatimonadota bacterium | reverse complement strand
GGCGTCCACACGATCGACCTCGCCCGCGGCAAGCCGGCCGTCGGCACCGCGCAGTTCGCCGACGCGATCATCGCGAACCTCGGCAAGCGGAGCGAGAAGTGGCTCGTGCGCACCGGGTCGCCGCTCGTCTTCCCGCCCGCCGTCACCCCGGCCGCGCGCGTCGTCGCGCGCAGCCGCAGCGTCATCGGCTGCGACGTGTTCGTCGAGGCCGACACCGACGCCGAGACGCTCGGCCCCAAGGTGCGCGCGGCGGTGGGCGGCGCGCCGCTCAAGCTCGTGCTCGTGGACAACCGCGGCACGCAGGTCTATCCGAGCACGGGCGGCGCCCGCACCGATGCCGTGGACGTCTGGCGCTGCCGCGTCGTGCGCGAGGACGGCGGGTCGATGGACGACGCGACGATCGTCGCGCTCCTCGGCCGCCTCACCCAGGTCGCGCCGTGGATGCACATCGAGAAGCTGCAGGTGTTCGACGGCGTGGACGGGTTCACCAAGGCCCAGGGCCAGCAATGAGCGCCCCGCTCGTCGGCGTCATCATGGGATCGGCGTCGGATCACGACGTCATGCGCCACGCGTGCGAGGTGCTCGACGAGTTCGGCGTCCCGCACGAGAAGAAGGTCGTCTCGGCGCACCGCACTCCCGACGACATGTTCGCGTACGCCGCGGCCGCCGAGTCGCGCGGCCTGCAGGTGATCATCGCCGGCGCCGGCGGCGCGGCGCACCTGCCGGGCATGGTGGCCGCGAAGACGCTCGTCCCCGTGCTCGGCGTGCCGATTCCCGCCACCGCGCTGCAGGGACAGGACGCGCTGCTCTCGATCGTGCAGATGCCCGCCGGCGTCCCCGTCGGCACGCTCGCGATCGGCCGCCCCGGCGCGATCAACGCCGCGCTCCTCGCGGTCGAGATCCTCGCGAACACGCGCCCCGCGCTGCGCGCGCAGCTCCAGGCGCGCCGCGACGCGCGCGCCGCGGAGTCGCGCGGCGCCGAGCTGCCGTAGGCGGCCGGTGGGCACGCCCATTCGCCCCGGTGCCACCATCGGCATCGTGGGCGGCGGACAGCTCGGCCGGATGACCGGCATGGCCGCGCGCGCCATGGGCTACGACGTCCACGTGCTCGATCCCGACCCGGCCTGCGCCGCGCGCGCGATCGCGTCGCGCACGGTCACGGCGCCCTACGCCGACGTGGCCGCGATGGAGGACTTCGCCGCGCGCGTGCAGGTGGTGACGCTCGAGATCGAACAGGTGCCGAGCGCCTCGCTCGCCGCCGCCGCACGCCACGCGCCGGTGCACCCGTCGGCCGAGGCGGTGCACACCGTGCAGGATCGCGCGCGACAGAAGGGATGGCTCGCCGCGCACGGCTTCCCCGTCGGCCCGATGCGGGTGGTGACGACTGCCGAGGAGTGCGCGGTCGCGGTGCGCGCGCTCGCCCCCTGCATCGTGAAGGCCAGCATGGGCGGCTACGACGGCCGCGGGCAGGTGCGCGTGCGTGATCCCGAGGGCGGGGCCGCGGCCTTCGCGTCCATTGGCGCCCCGTGCTGCGTCGTCGAGCAGTTCCTCGAGATCGCGACCGAGATCTCGGTCATGACGGCGCGCCGCGCCGACGGCACGATGGCGAGCTTCCCCCCGTCGCTCAACCACCACGACGACGGGATCCTCACCTGGTCGGTGGCGCCGGCGCCGATCCCCGAGGCGCGCGCGCGCGAGGCGGTGGCGGTGGCGCAGGGGGTGACCTCGACGCTCGGCATCGTCGGCCTGCTCGCGGTGGAGCTCTTCATCACCGCCGACGGGCGCCTCCTCGTGAACGAGACCGCCCCGCGGCCGCACAACACGTTCCACCAGACCGAGCGCGGCGCGAGCGTGAGCCAGTTCGAGCAGCTCGTGCGCGCCGTGTGCTCGCTGCCGCTCGAGGTGCCGACGACGCTGGTCCCCGCCGCGATCCACAACCTGCTGGGCGACTGCTGGGCCGACGGCGAGCCCGACTTCACGCGCGCGTGGGCCATGCCGGGGGTGCGCGTGCACCTCTACGGGAAGCCGGGCGCGCGGCCCGGCCGCAAGATGGGCCACCTCTCCGCGGTGGCGGGCACCACCGACGAGGCGCGCGACCTGGTGCGCCGCGCCTACCGCGCCGTCACAAGCGCTTTGCCGCCTCGATGATCGACATGACGGCCGGGTTGCGCACCTTCCGGTCGAGCGTGATCGCGTAGAGGCGATCCTTGGCGCCTTCCAGCTCGCCGAGCGCCTTGACCCGATAGTGCGACTTGATTTCCTCGGCCACGAGCGCCGGCGCGGCGAACAGCCCTTCGCCTTCCATGCCGAACGTCTTGAGGACGGCCGAGTCCTCGAACTCGCCGACGATCGTCGGCCGCCAGTTGCGGTCGGCGAACCACTGGTCGAGCGTGCGCCGCATCTGCGCGTTGTCGGTCGGCATCAGGAACGGCGCCCCGTTGAGCGACGCGGGGAAGCCCTTGGCGTAGCGCGCGTGGAGCTTGGTGGAGCCGAAGACCGTGAGCCCGCCCTCGTGGAGCAGGTGGTTGAACGCGCGCACCTTGATGGTGGGCGCGACCGGTGCGTCGGTGATCACCATGTCGAGCGCGTGGATCGCGAGGTCCGCGACGAGCGGCTCGGGGTTGC
>JACQES010000367.1 GCA_016200495.1 Gemmatimonadota bacterium | reverse complement strand
CTTCTTGAGCTTGACGTCGATCTTGTAGTAGCGGCCGTCGCCGAAGTGCGGCGGCGTGTAGCCGAGCGAGTAGTAGGAGCTGAAGTCGCGGGCGATCTTCTCGAGCCCCGGGGTGAACGAGTTCGAGTTCATCAGCACCTGGCCGCCCGTGTCCTCGGCCAGGGTCTGGAGCGTGCTCTGCACGTTCTGGATCTGGATCGAATCGATCAGCTGCGACGAGCCCGGCGAGGTCGGACCTGGCCCCTGCACCGAGGCGTCGTTCGAGCTGAAGGTGCGCAGGCCGGCCGCGTCGATGGTGTAGAAGGTCACCCGGTTGGCGTTGGCCTGCGCCGTCAGCTCGCGGAAGCGCCGCGACAGGTCGTACTGCGTCGCCTCGGTCAGCGAGGTGGTCTGCTCGCCGTACTTGTTGTGCACCGCGTAGTAGACGTCCTGCCCCACCATCATCTGCAGGCCGTCGCTGACGTAGACGATGGCCTTCCGTCCCGGGACGCCGGCCATGCTGTTGACGATGTTCTTGATCCCGTCGAGCATCATCGGCCCGAGCCTGGGCGCGAACCCGGCGAGCGTGCCGAAGGCGATCGGGATCAGGATGAGCGCCGTGAGTGGGGCCAGGCGCCTGGTCATGATGAGCGCCATGAAGGTCGCCACCATGCCGAAGGCGAGCGCGGTCAGCACTACTTCATCGCCGGCGCCAACGGCAGCACGATGTGCGACGGGTACCTGGTGCTGTGGTAGACGGTGTTGTCCTGCGTCACCATGCGCCGGTTCTTCCCCAGCGGCTCGCCCGTGCCGGGGTTCACGTCGAAGCGCGGGAAGTTGGAGCTCGAGATGTCCACGCGGATCCGGTGCCCCTTCTTGAACACGTTGGCGGTGGGGAAGGGAGCGATCGTGAATTCGTAGACCTGGCCGGGCTTCAGGAGCACCTGATGGTCGCGCGTCGCGCGATAGCGCCCGCGCACGATCGCGTCCGTGAGGTTGAGGTCGAACCCGCCCGGCCACGCCACGCTCGGCGGATACACGTCCACCAGCTTGGCCGTGAAGTCGGTGTCGGTGCGGTTGCTCGACGCGTGGAGCGTCACCGTGATCGGCCCGATCACGGTCACGTCTTCCGCGAGCGGCTCGGTCTGGAACACCACCACGTCGGCGCGCGAGCGGAGCGGCATCCACGGCGCCTGCGACGGCGGGAAGCGCGGGTCCTCGCGCTGGTCGTACGCGCCGTCCTTGAGCCGCGCCGACGAACCGCCGCCGATCGTCGGCACGGGGTGCGCAGGGTCGAACGTGTACGTGGTGGACGCTGGCCCCTTGCCCGTCTTCTCCGTCGTGAGCGTGCCGTCGCCGTGGAAGTAGTAGGGCACGAACCGCGTGCCGGGCACGGGCCAGCTCGGGTAGTCCTTCCACACGCCGCCATGGAAGAGCCGCTTGTCGGCGTCCTTGTGGCCGTCGCCCGTCCCCATCACGAACAAGCGTACCGGCGCATCTTTCTCGACGCCGTTCGCGTCACCCTTCATCCAGTGGTCGAACCACCGCACGTGGAACGCCGTCTGGAAGTCGGGCATCGCCCCCTCGGGCCCGAAGCTCACGTCGCCCGCGTAGGGGCGCAGGTTGCCCGAGTGCGTCCACGGCCCGACCAGCAGCCGCTGCGGCGTGCGATGCCGCTTGCCCAGCTCGACGAAGTTCTGGAAGGTGCCCGCGAGGAAGATGTCGTACCAGCCGCCGACGTGGAGCATCGGGATGTCGGCGGTCTCGTCGTAGTGCTCGGACCAGTTCACCATCCGGTCCTTCCAGAACGCGTCGTAGTCGGCGTGCTCGAAGAAGTCGAGGTACCACGCCTCGTACGTCGGCACCACCGAGAGCGGGTTCAAGCCGCGCGGCATCGGCTGGCGCGCGTACCAGTCCTCCACCTTCTCGCGCTCGAGCGTCGCCTTGACCTCGGGACGCTTGGCATCGGCCAGCAGCTGCGACCACGCCCACGTGAGCTGCCGCCCCATCTCGTAGGTGCCCCGGTAGCGCACGCCGTGGTCCCACCCGTTCGCCAACCCGCCCATGTTGAGCAGCAGCGCCGAGAGCGCCGGCGGCTTGAGCTGCGCCGCCCCGGCCTGCGAGTGCGCCGCGAACGACTGTCCCCACATCCCCACCTTGCCGTTCGCGTACGGCTGCTTCGCCAGCCACTCGATCGCGTCGTAGCCGTCGGTCGCGTCGGCGGGCTGCACCTTCATGAACACCCCCTGCGAGCTGTAGCGCCCGCGCAGGCTCTGCACCGCGACCACGTAGCCGCGCTCGGCGAAGTACGTGGCCGACGCGGCCAGCGATTCGCGATCGTAGGGGGTCCGGTTGAGCAGCACGGGAAGCGGCACGCCCACGAGCACGCCGTTCACCACCGGCCGGTAGATGTCCGTCGCCATGAGCAACCCGTCGCGCATGGGGATCATCACGTCGTGCGTGACGGACACCGAGTCGTAGCGCTTGGGACTCGCGCCCTGCGCGTGCGCGCGCGGCGCGGCGGTGAGCGCGAGCGACAGCGCGACCAGCACGAAGCGCGGCACGAGGGGCAGTCTCCGGGGCAACACGCGCCAAAGATGCACCGCGGAACCACGGGGCGCACGCGGGCGTCGCGCCCGAGCGCGCCGGGTCGCTGCGCACGCGTCTTGGCGTCCGTCGCCGCGCCACGCGGCAACCCGCGTTGACCCCCTCCGCCGCACCCGACACCTTCCGCCCATGCCCCCCGCCACCGCCGCGCGCACCTGGTGGTTCCGCCTCGTCGCCGTCGGCGCCGCCGCCGCCGCGCTCCATCACCTGCTGGCGGCGCTCCACGTGGCCACGGTGGACGACGGCCCCACGTGGCGCCACTTCCTCTTCGTCGGCATCGACGCGGCCCTCGTCCCGCTCCTGCTGCGGCGCCCGCGATGGCTCGTCTGGCCGCTGGCGCTGCTGGCCGGGCAACAGGTGGTTTCGCACGGTCGGCGCGCGGTGGCGTGGTGGCAGGCGGGCCGCGGCCTCGACCTGGTTTCGATCATCGTCATCGTTGGGCTGGTGGTGAGCGTATGGTTGTTGGCGACGGAGCGCGACGCGTCATCGTCCGCCTCGTCGTGAGCGCCTCCGCACCACCGTTTCCCCGCTCCCCCCAGCACCGCCCCATGACCACGCTCCGCGACCTCGAGACCCCCGCGCTCCTCCTCGACACCGCGCGCATGCGCCGCAACTGCGAGCGGATGCGCGCGCACGTGGGCGGGCTGGGCGTGCGCCTGCGCCCGCACGTCAAGACGGCCAATTCGCCGCCGCTCGTGCGGCAGATGCTCGGCGCCCCCACCGGGCCCATCACCGTCTCGACGCTGCGCGAGGCCGAGGCGTGCTTCGCGGAAGGGTTCACCGACATTCTCTACGCCGTGGGGATCGCGCCCAACAAGCTCCCGCACGTGCACGACCTGCGGCGGCGCGGCTGCAAGCTCATCATCCTGCTCGACTCCGTCGCGGCCGCGCAGGCGGTGGGCGAGGCGGTGCGCGTGTCACGTGACGCGTTCGACGTCCTCATCGAGATCGACGCCGATGGCCACCGCGCCGGCGTCCAGCCCGACGGCGACGTGCTCCTCGCCATCGCGGGCACGCTGAAGCAATCCGGCGCGCGCCTGCGCGGCGTGCTCACGCACGCCGGCGAGTCGTACTACGCGCGCACCCCTGAGGCGCGCACCGTGGCCGCGCGCGCCGAGCGCGATG
>JACQES010000363.1 GCA_016200495.1 Gemmatimonadota bacterium | reverse complement strand
GAGCGCGCCGTGGTCACCGGCGACCCGCCCGCGGACCGCGCGCGCCGCTTCTTCACCACCTGGTCGCGGAAGGAGGCATACATCAAGGCCACCGGCGACGGCATCGTGCCGGGCCTCGATCACTTCGACGTGAGCAGCGCCGCCGATGACGCGCGGCTTCTCGCCGACCGCCGCACGCCGGGCGCCACCGAGCGCTGGGCCATGTGCGCGCTCGACCTGGGACCCGACGTGGCGGGCGCCGTGGTCTGGGACCGACTGGTGTCGCCGCCCATACGCATCGTGCGCTGCCTCGTGGCGACGCCGGCAACCCTCGGCCTGCCCGGCACATGACCACGCGGCGCGTGCTCCTCGTCCTGCCGTGGGGGCTCCGCCAGCTCGGCGGCGTCAACGAGGTCGTGCGCCGACTCGCCACGAGCCTGCGAGCGAGCCCGGGGTGGGACGCGCGCGTCCTCGTCACGCGCGAAGCTGATCGCATCGACCGCGTCACGACCGAGGCGCTCCCCGTCGAGTATCTCGCGCTCGCGGGGCCGTTCGACGGGCGCAGCCGGTTCAAGGCGATGCTCTCGTTCGTGCGGCGGCTCCCCGACCGGCTCGGGCGCCTCGAGGCCGCGCTCCGGCGCGATGACGTGCGCGTGGTGAACGTCCACTACCCGTCGCTCGCGGCGCTCCATTTTGTCTTCCTCCGCATGCTGGGCCGCTGGCCGCACGCGCTCGTGCTGAGCTTCCACCTGTCCGACGCGGTGCAGGCCGCCGAGACGCGCGGCCTCGAGCGGTGGTGCTGGCGCTTCCTGCTGCGGCACGCCGACCGGATCGTCACGCCCACGCGCGATCTCGCGGTGCACCTGCTCGCCATCGCGCCCGACGTGGAGCCGCGGATCGTGGCCGTGCCCAACGGCGTGGACGTCTCGCAGTTCGACGAGCCCGCCACGAGCGACGCGGCCGCCGGCGCCGAAACATCGCCCGCCGTCGTGATCCCGCCGGCGTGGTCGGGCCGCCCGCTCCTGCTCAGCGTCGGCGGCCTCCTTCCCCGCAAGGGACACGCCGATGTCCTCGCCGCGCTCGCGCGGCTCAAGGCCGCCGGTCGCACGGCAACCCTCGTTGTCATCGGGGGCGACGCGCCGTACCGCGCCGAGCTCGAGCAGCAGCGGCACGCCCTGGGCCTCGATGACGACGTGCGCATCCTCGCCGACGTGCCGCACGCGCAGATCCCCGCCTGGCTCCGCGCCGCGACGCTCTTCGTGCTCGCCACGCGTGCCGAAACCTTCTGCATCGCGATCCTCGAGGCGGGCGCCGCGCGCGTGCCGGTGGTGAGCACGCGCGCACCGGGCGTGGTCGAAGTGGTCGAGGACGGCGTCACCGCGCGCCTCTGCGGCATCGGCGACGTGCCGGCGCTCGAGCGCACGATCGCCGAGCTGCTGGACCACCCGGAGCAGGGGCGTACGCTGGCCGCCGCGCTGCGTGCGCGCATCGAGCACGGGCTCACCTGGGCGCACCACGGCGCGCGCTACCGCGAGGTGCTCGCGGGCTGAGCGCTCGCGCTCCGCCCGTCCGCGCCGCACCTTTGGCGATGCCTTGGCCGCAGACGTACGACCCGCTCGGCTCCCGCGTCCTCTCGACGCTCTGCGCGGCGCTGCCGCTGGTCATCCTCCTCGGGCTCCTCGCCACGCACAAGGTGCGGGCGCCCGTCGCGGCCGTGCTCGCCACGCTCACCGCCGCCATCGTCGCGGCTTTCGTGTTCGGCATGCCGATGCGGCTCGTGGTCGCGAGCGCCGCCTACGGCATGGCGTACGGCCTGTTCCCGATCGGCTGGATCGTGCTCAACGTCATCTTCCTCTACCGGATGACGGCTGACGGCGGGCACTTCGACATCGTGCGCGCCGGCATCGCGGGACTCACCGGCGACAAGCGCCTCCAGCTCCTCCTCATCGCGTTCGCGTTCGGCGCCTTCTTCGAGGGCGCGGCCGG
This sequence comes from Gemmatimonadota bacterium, assembly GCA_016200495.1. Classification (GTDB taxonomy): domain Bacteria; phylum Gemmatimonadota; class Gemmatimonadetes; order Gemmatimonadales; family Gemmatimonadaceae; genus JACPPC01. Next base: position 2,837 of record JACQES010000363.1, on the reverse strand, counting down.
GTTCGGCACCCCCGTGGCCGTCACCGCCGCGCTCCTGCTGGGACTTGGCTTCACGCCGCTCGAGGCGTCGGGCCTCTCGCTCATAGCCAACACCGCCCCCGTCGCCTTCGGCGCGCTCGGCACCCCGGTCGTCGCGCTGCAGGGCGTCACGGGGCTCGACATGCACGCGCTCTCCGCTGCCGTCGGACGCCAGCTGCCCGTCTTCTCGTGCATCATCCCGTTCTGGCTCGTGGCCGCGTACGCGGGCTGGGCGGGCGTGCGCGCCACCTGGCCCGCGCTCATCGTGGCCGGCGTGAGCTTCGCGGTGCCGCAGTGGGCCATGGCCACCTTCCACGGCCCGTGGCTCGTGGACGTGGTCGCGGCGGCCGTGTGCATCGCGTGCACCGTGGCCTTCCTCAAGGTCTGGCAGCCGCGCGACGTGGACGGCACCGCCACCGCGGCCACCCCCACCACGCACACGCGCGCGGAGGCGCTGCGCGCCTGGTTCCCGTGGGTGCTGCTCTCGGTGCTCGTCTTCCTCACCGGCATTCCGGCGGTCAAGGGCGCGCTCAACGCGATCTCCGCACCGAAGATCCCCATCCCGTTCCTCGACGGCGCGGTCACGCGCATGCCGCCGATCGTCGCCAGGGCCACGCCCGAGCCGGCCATCTTCCTCTTCAACTGGCTCTCGGCCACCGGCAGCGCCATCCTGCTCTCGGCGCTGCTGAGCGCCCCCGTGCTGGGGTTGGGGCTCCGCGACCTGCTGCGCCTCTACCTGCGCACGCTGCGCGACGTGCCGGGCTCGCTCGTGACCATCGCCGCAATGCTCGCCATCGGCTACCTCACGCGCTACGCGGGGATGGACTCGGTGCTCGGCCTCGCCTTTGCCGCGACTGGCGCGTTCTACCCGTTCTTCGGCACGCTGCTTGGCTGGATGGGCGTGGCCATCACCGGCAGCGACACCGCCAGCAACGTCCTCTTCGGCAACCTGCAGGTCGTGACCGCGCGCCAGGTCGGCGTGGATCCCGTGCTCATGGCGGCCGCCAACTCGTCGGGCGGTGTCATGGGCAAGATGATCGACGCGCAGAGCATCGTCGTCGCGAGCACCGCCACCGGCTGGCGCGGGCACGAGGGCGCCATCCTGCGCTACGTCTTCTGGCACAGCCTCGCGCTGGCGGCGCTCGTCGCGCTGCTGGTGAGCGCGCAGGCGCGCTGAGGGGACGGGGGGAACGGCGGCTTGGACGCGCGGTAGGAATGACGCCAGCTTGAAGGGTCGCGCTGCCGCCTCATCCGGACAGGAGTCCTGCATGCCGAAGGTTCGTTCGTTCGCCGTCGTGTTGCGCGCGTCGCGGGTCGCATCGCGCTTCGCCCCGCGCCTCGCCCCGCGCCTCGCCCCGCGCTTCGCCCCGCGCTTCGCCCCGCGCCTCGCCCCACGCCTCGCCCCGCGCTTCGCCCCGCTCGTCACCTCGCTTGTCGCCTCGCTCGTCGCGCTCAACGTTGCACACGCGCAGCGCGCCGATACCGCACGCACCAAGGCGTGGCTGCTGGCCGTCGATCGCGCGCTCGCTGGCGCGGTGGCCGAGCACGGCGTCACCGCGCTGGTCGAGGCGCTCGCACCGGATGCGGCAGTGCTCATTCCCGGGCAGCCGATCCTGCGCGGCCGCGAGGCGGAGCCCGCGCTCGTGGCGCGCTACGGTGGCGCGTCGCGCATGGGCTGGCGCGCGCTCGCGGCCGTCGCCTCCACCGATGCGACCTTCGGCTGCACCGTGGGGCTCGGCACCTACACGCCGGCCAGCGACAGCACGCATCGCGAGCGGGGCGGCACCTACCTCGCCTGCTGGCGCCGCACCAACGGCGGCGTGCCCAGGCTCATCGGGTTGCAGCGTTCCGATGCGCCCGCGACCGCGCCGCTCCCGAGCGCCACGTTCGATGGCGGCGCCATGCCTCACTCCGCGACGGAGCGGGGGAGTGCCCTGCGCGAGGCGCAGGACGCCGACGCCGCGTTCGCCGAGGCCGGTGGCACCAGCGCCGGTCCGGGCGAGGCCTTCGCCAAGTGGGTCGCCGAAGACGGGCTCTTTCCGGGCACGACCAGCGCCGCGCGTGGTCCGGCGCTCATGCGTGAGGCCTTCGCGCAGGGACCGGCCGGACGCGTCCTGCTGTGGGGTCCCACGCGCGACCTGGGCTTCGCGGCTGGCGGCCTCGCCTTCACCGTGGGCGAGGCCACCAACAAGGTGAATGGGTCCGACTCGGGCCAGACCCACACGAAGTACTTCACCGTGTGGCGGCGGGAGAGGGACGGGAGCTGGCGCTGGATCTTCGATCTCGGCTCGCCCCGGCCGTAAGCACCCGGATCGCGTTTAATCCGGATACTATTGACATTGGCAAAAGCCCGGGTATAATCCGCGCAGTTATACCCGGCTGAAACGAGATTTTGCCAATGCAGACCACAGCGCACGTCCCATCTTTTGTCGCCTTTGCATCCGGGCGCCTGATCGCCAAGGGCTCGATCCTCGAGGTCGCCCGCGCCGCCAAGGAGGCCACAGACGCCGGCACGCCGCGTGCCGTGCAAGTCTTCGAGGACCGCTCGGCCCAGCCGGTGGACCTCGACTTGGGCGGCTCGCTCGAAGACGTCCTCGCGCGGCTCGCGCACCGCGACGACCTCGGCGTCGAGGTGCCGACGCGCAACGGGAACGGCGCGCACGCCGTACCCGTGGGCGATGCCGCCGCTGCGCCGGTCGCGGTCGCCGCACCGGCGCGCGTCGGTCCCGGTCGTCCCAAGCTCGGCGTCGTCGCGCGCGAGGTGACGCTGCTGCCGCGCCACTGGAGCTGGCTCAACGAGCAGCCCGGTGGCGCATCGG
>JACQES010000362.1 GCA_016200495.1 Gemmatimonadota bacterium | reverse complement strand
CGGGCAGATCTACACCGACCAGCGCGCCGGCGAGAAGGTGCGCGCGGCGGCGCAGGGGATGATCAACTTCGTCACCAACGGCGTGGGCTACTTCATCGGTGCGTTCGCGTCGGGGGCGGTGGTCAACGCGTATGCCACCGCTGGTGCAAACGGCGCGCCGGTGACCGCCTGATCAGACCTCGCACCTCCGTCCTCGACGCGCGCACCCCTTCGCTTCGCCTCCTCGCCCTCGCTTCCGCCCATGGCTGACCGCCCCCTTTCCCGCCGCAATTTCGTCGGTGACATCATGGTCGCCGGCGCCGCGTTCTCGATCGTGCCGCGCCACGTGCTCGGCCGCGGCTTCCGTGCGCCGAGTGACACGCTGAACGTCGCGTGCATCGGCGTGGGGGGGATGGGGGCGAACGACGTGAAAGGGATGGCCGACCACAACCTGGTCGCGTTCGCCGACGTGGACTGGAACTCGGCCGATCGCACCTTCCAGGCGTATCCCAAGGCCAGGCGCTACAAGGACTGGCGCGAGCTGCTCGACAAGGAAGGGAAGGGGATCGACTGCGTGACGGTGAGCACCCCCGATCACTCGCACGCCGCCGCCGGCATGGCCGCGCTCAAGCTCGGCAAGCATGTCTACATCCAGAAGCCGCTGGCGCGCACGCTGGGCGAGATCCGCGCGCTCATGAAGGAAGCCGCAAAGCGCCCGAAGCAGGCGACGCAGATGGGGAACCAGGGGCACGCGAGCGAAGGGATCCGGCAGATCCGCGAGTGGGTGGAAGCGGGCGCTATCGGCACGGTGCGCGAGGTGCGCTGCTGGACCAACCGCCCGATCTGGCCGCAGGGGATGCGCCGCCCCACCGACGCGCACAACGTGCCGCCGACGATGGACTGGAACCTCTGGCTCGGGCCCGCGGCCGACCGGCCGTATCACCCGAGCTACGCGCCGTTCAACTGGCGCGGCTGGTGGGACTTCGGCACCGGCGCCATGGGCGACATGGCGTGCCACATCATGGATGCGGCCTTCTGGGTGAACGAGCTGCGCTATCCGACGCGCATCACGCCGGAGAGCACGACGCTCTTTCCCGAGACGGCGCCCAAGGCGTCGCGCATCACGTACGAGTTCGCGGGGCGCAACGGGCGTCCGCCGCTGCTCGTGACCTGGCGCGACGGCTCGATCTACCCGCCGCGGCCCGGCGACTGGCCCGAGGGACGCGCGTGGCCGTTCGACGATTCGGGGCAGCTCTGGATCGGCGACAAGGGGACGCTCATCGCCGGCACGTACGGCGAGAACCCGCGCCTCTCGAACGACGACGCGCACAAGGCGTTCACGGCCAGCATGCCGACGGTCAAGTATGCGCGCGTGCGCGGCGTGTACGGCGAGTGGATCGATGCGATCAAGGCGGGGACGCAGCCCGGCTCCAACTTCGCCGGCTACGCGGGCCCGCTCACGGAGATGATCGCCCTCGGCAACCTCGCGGTGCGCACGGGCCGCACGCTCGAGCTCAACACCGACACGGGCGCGATCACGAACACGACGGTGCCGGACGAGTGGGTGATGCCCACGTACCGGCCCGGCTGGTCGCTCTAGGGTGGCCGGCCGCCTCACGGGCAACGTCACGCCGGAGTCGCTCTCGGGAATTCTCGCGGAGCGATTCTCGATCGTGCGCGAGGTGGGGCGGGGCGGGATGGCGACGGTGTTCCTCGCCACCGATCACAAGCTCGACCGCGACGTCGCGGTGAAGGTGTTCGACCCGGGAGCGGAGGGGAGCGACGCGGCCGAGCGGTTCCAGCGGGAGATCACGCTGACGGCGCGGCTGGTGCATCCGCACATCGTGCCGCTGTTCGACTCGGGGGTGGCCGGGGCGCACCGTTTCTTCGTCATGCCCTTCCTGCAGGGCGAGACGCTGCGCGCCAAGCTCGCGCGCACGGGGCGGTTCAGCGTGGGCGACGCGGTGCGCGTGGTGGCCGACCTGTGCGAGGCGCTGTCGTACGCACACGCGATGGGGATCGTGCACCGCGACTTGAAGCCCGAGAACATCTTCTGCGTCGGCGAACGCGTGCTGCTGGCCGACTTCGGGATCGCGACCGCGGCGGGCTCGATGAGCGGCATGCGCCTCACCGCCACGGGGATGGTGCTCGGCACGGCGGCGTACATGAGCCCCGAACAGGCGATGGGGAGCCACGCGCTCGACGGACGCAGCGACCTGTACGCGCTGGGCTGCGTGATGTACGAGCTGCTCACGGGCGAGCCGCCGTTCAAGGGAATCAACGTGATGGCCGTGATCGGGCAGCACGTGCACGCCCCCGTGCCCGACGTGACGGCGATGCGCGCCGACGTGCCGACCTCGCTCGGCGTGCTCCTGCAGGCACTCCTCGCCAAGGAGCCGGGGCAGCGCCCCGCAACGGCGGGCGACGTCCTCAAGTGGCTGCGGCCGCACCTGTCAGGCGCCACGCAGGCGCACGTGCCCGCGCCGACGGGCGCGCACCAGGCGCAGCGCTCGTCGAGCGAGGACACGCCGACGATGGCGGCGGTGCGCGAGGGGCGCGCGCTCTGGAACCGCGGGATGACCGGCGGCCCGGGCGCGCGCGAGAAGCTCGAGATGGCCAAGACCTACTTCGAGCGCGCGCTCGCGCTCGACCCCGAGAACCCGATCGCGCTCGTGGGGCTGGGCGACACGATCCACGTGCTCGGGTATCGCGGCTTCACCGAGGAGGCGAGCGCGTACGCGGCATCACAGGAGCTCCGGCGCAAGGCGCTCGCGCTCGGCGACGCCGTCGCCGAGATCCACTGGTCCATCGGCGCGACGCAGCTCTACTGGGAGGACGACTTCGAGACGGCGGGGGCGTCGTTCGAGCGCGCCATGGCGCTCGCACCGGGCTCGAGCGAATTCCAGCGGTTCCGCGCGATGTGGCTCAAGATGGCCGGTCGGCCATTGGAGGCGCTCGAGCTGATGCGCTCCGTGGTGGCGCACGCGCCCGAGCTGCCGGTGGTGCACAACACGCTGGCCGACGTGCTGATGACGCTCGGGCGCTACGACGAGGCGATCGGTCCGCTGCGGCAAGCGCTCAAGCTCAACCCCAAGTACGACGCGGCGCTCGAGCGGCTGGCGATGGCCTGCCACCGCGCGGGGCTGCCGGCCGACGCGGCGAGCGCGCGTCGCGCGCTGCTCGGGCAGCGCGGGCTCGAATTGCGCCTGGTGGCGCTCGACGTAGACCTCAAGACGCACGGCTGGACGCACGCGCGCGACGCGGACCTCGAGCGCGAGCTGGCCGACCTGCTCGCGCGCGCGCAACGCGAGGATCCATTCAAGGACATCGGCACGAGCCGGCAGCCGTCGGACAACATCATCATCACGTTGGCGGAGCTGGGGCGGTGGACGGAGGCGATGGACTGGGTGGAGCGCGGCTTCCACCGCCGTCCCGGCCGCCTGCGCCGCGTGCTGCGCGACATGCCCTTCAATCCCGGCGGGTTGGCGATCGACCCGCGTTACGCCCCGATGCTCCGCCTGGCGGGGCTGGAGGAACTGCTATGAGCGTGCTCGTCGAAGCCGCGGTCGAGTCATTCGGCCGCGCCCGTGCGGCCCAGGACGGCGGCTGCAAGCGCATCGAACTCTGCGGGTCGCTGCACGACGGCGGGGTGACGCCGAGCGCGGGGCTGATCGCGCGGTGCTCACAGAAGCTGATCACCTCGGTGCACGTGCTGATCCGGCCGCGCACGGGGAGCTTCGTGTACGACGAGGAGGACGTCGGGATCATGATGAAGGACATCCTCGTGGCGAAGGAGCTCGACGCCGACGGGGTGATGATCGGCGCGCTCACCCCCGAGGGGGAGGTGGACGTGGCCGTGGTGTCGGAGCTGATGGCGGTGGCGACGCCGATGAAGGTCGGGTTCCACCGCGCCTTCGACGAGATCAAGGACCAGGAGATGGCGCTCGAGCTGCTGGTGTCGCTGCAGCTGGACTCGATCCTCACCACGGGCGGCGCAAAGACCGCGGTGGAGGGGACGGCGCAGCTCCGGCGGCTGGTGGAGCGGGCGCACGACCGGATCACGATCATCGGGGCCGGGTCGGTGACGTCAGCGAATGCGGCGGAGCTGGTGCGCGCGACGGGGCTCCGCGAGCTGCACGCGTCGAAGTTCGAGGGGATCGAGGCGGCGGTGAATCGCTGAACGGCTGGTGGCGCGCACGCGCGCCACCAGCCGTCGCGTGGCGCCCCTCGCGATGCGTCAGCGCGTCAACGGGATGAGCGCCTTGGCCGCGCGCGCTTCCGCCTTCGGGTAGTCGAGCCCCAGCGCCGCGGCCACCGTCGCCGCCACCTGCGACTGCGTCACGCGCGCCGCGTTGGTCACCTCGCCAAGCTTCGGCGCGCGCGCCCCGAAGGTCGCGATCCACACGCGCTCGGCGCCGTCCACCTTCCGCCCGTGGTCGGTCCACTCCGCGCCGTCGCCGCGGCCGTGGTCCGTGGTGACGATGAACGTCACGCCGGCCTTGTACTGCGGCATGGCGCGCATCGTGTTCCACAGCTCCTCGACGAAGCCGTCCACACCGCGCGCGGAGCGCAGGTAGAGGTCGTAGCGCTTGTCGTGCGCCCACTCGTCGGTCTCGCCGTACCCGACGTACAGCGCACGCGGTGCGTGCCGCTTCACCTGGTCGAGCACCAGCGCCTGCATCTGGGCGTCGAACGACATCCCCTCGCCCCACGGGCGGGTCATCGAGGCGTACATGCGGCGCAGCGTGGCGTCCTTCACGTCGGCCGGCAGCGGATCGTACGCCGCGTGCACGGGGAATCCCGCGCGCTGGACGTTGAAGATGCGACGGAACGCGTCCCACGAGCCGAAGGCGCGCACCTGGCCCTTGAAGCCGGGCTGCTTGTTGATCCACTCGAGCACGGTGACGTTCCGGTTCGGCGGATCATCGTTGGAGTTGATCGTCGAGTCGGGGAAGCCGACGAGCAGCTCGTTGTACCCCGGGTAGCTGAACTTGCGGCCGTTGGTGACCACTGCCTCGGCGCCCCGGGTCGCGTTGCCCCAGATGGCGCCGCCGGACGCGACCTGGCTCCACACGAACGGCCAGATGGCGCGCCGGCGCGCGTCGGGGGTCTCGCGCCAGAAGTCGCGCCGGAGCGCGGCCGTGTCGGCGACGCCGCTCGCCTTGTCCATGCGCGCGGCGTCGGCACCGCCGAACATCTCCTGCCAGCGGAAACCGTCAGTGACGATCAGGACGACGGCGGGGCTGCGGGACTGCGCGGGCAGCGAGACGCTCGGGAGCAGCACGAAGGCGAGCAGGCTCAGGGCCCCCACTGCGTGACGCCGCATCCGGAGGACAACCAGACTCGTCATGCGCGCAACCCGTCCGCGCCACGTACCGCGCCGCCGGCTCGCCACGCGCGCCGTCCTCACCGTGGCTTCCACGTACCCTTCGCCACCTGCGGCACGAACTTCTCGATCCCGCGCGGCGGGAAGGCGAGCGTCTTGCCCTGCTCCGCGCTCTGGTACGCGGCCATCAGGATCTTCGCGACCTCGACGCCGTCGTCCCACGTGACGAGCGCCCGCTCGAGGCCGAGGAAGACACGACAGAAGTGGCGGTTCTCGCAGGTGTACCCGTAGGCGGCGAACTCCTCCGGCACGACAGGCATCACGCCTTGCTCGGCGTTCTGCTTCTCGACGAGGTCCTCGCCGGCGCGCCCCTTCACCTCGCGGCTGAAGAAGAGCTGGAGCCCGCTGTCGAGCGAGTTCCAGCGCATCGAGTACTCGGGGCCGAGGAGCTCGGCGCTCAAGCGCAAGCCGGCGCCGACGAAGCTCCACGATGTCGTGGCCTCACCGATGACCGTGTGGCCGTCGTCCGTCTCGAACTCGATCGTGAGCGACGCGAAGTCCTCGGCCGGCGACTTGGCGTAGTCCACCGCGGGGCCCATCATCTTCTTGAGGCGCGCGACGTACGCCGGGCGCGACCACTTGAGGCTCGCGATGTGCCCCGTGACGCGCATCGGACGCACCGTCGCGAGCGGCTCGCCCGGCTTGGTGAGCAGGTGGCGCACGACGAGGGCCGAGTGGCACATCATGTCGTTGAGCACGCCGCCGCCCTGCAGCGCCCCCTGCCAGAACCAGGGCATGTGCGGTCCCGCGTGCTCCTCGGCGGCGCGCGCGAGGTACGGGCGACCCGTGGTGGCGGCGCCGCGCGCCCAGATGAGCGCGCGCCCCGCCTCCACGTGCGGCGCGAAGAGCTGGTTCTCGAGGTAGCCCGTCGGAATCCCCGCCGCCTTCACGAGCTTCGTGACCCGCACCGCCTCGGCCACGTTGCGCGCGAGCGGCTTCTCGCAGGCGATCCCCTGGAGCGGCGTGCGGCGCTCGCGGTTGAGCCGGCAGATCACCTCGACGTTCTCGATGCGCGCGTGGTTGGCGCCGCAGAGCCAGATGGCCTCGATGGCCGGGTCGAGGACCATCGCCTCGAGCGTCTGGTACGCGGTGGCGTCACCGACGTCGAGCGTGCGCGCGAGCTGCGCGGCCTTCTGCGCGTTCCTGTGGTTGGGGCTCCAGATGCCGCGCACGTCGGCTTCGCGCACGCCGACCATCGAGCGGAGGTGGAACTGCGCGTTGAAGCCGGAGCCGACGAAGCCGATGCCGAGGGTGCGGGCCATGAGCGGGCGAGCGGTCAGGGAGTGGGCGGGCGGCGCTTCGCACCGACCAGGTACCACGACTCCTGTCGTGGATGGAAGAAGGTCCAGCCGGACTCGGTCAGGTACGCGTCGTCCTCCATCATCACCGCCACCCCCTGGCCGCCCCACTCGGGCACGGGGGTCGTGGTGTTGAGCTCGATGGAGATGTAGGAGCCGAGCCGGAGCGGCTTGGGGAGCTCGCTCGCGTCGCGCTGCGTGGAGCGGAAGTCGATCGCGGCGCCCAGGCCGTGTCCCTGCACGCCGATCGGGTGCGAGTAGATCATCGCCTGGATGTTGCGCGCCTTCATGGCCGCCATGGTGGAATCGTAGACGCTGGCGGCGGTGCGGCCGGGGCGCGAGTACGTCTTCATCATCACGTCCTGCAGCACGTTGGTGTTCTTCATCGCGGCCTTGAGCCCGGGCGGCACGTCGGTCTCGCCGTCGCGCACCACGTAGCCCATCTTCTGCCAGTCGGTGTCGAACCCCATGGCGGTGATGCCGAAGTCGAGGTGGATCACGTCGCCGCGGCGGATGACGGTGCTCTCGGGCGCGACGGCGAGGAAGCCGCGCGACGTCGCGTTGCCCGACGACTTCCGCTGCACGCGCATGTCGGGCTGGAACCAGGTGCGCACGCCGGCGGCCCACATCGCGTCGTAGAGCCAGCGGCGCACGTCGCCGACGGTGGTCTTGTCGGGGGTGATCACCTCGTCCGACAGGGCGAGCTTGGTGATCTTGTCGGTGAGGCGCACCAGTCGCGCATAGTACTCCTGCTCGGCCGGCAGGCGCGTGTCCACGTACTCCTCGATGAGCGGCGCGGCACTCACGACCTTGGCCGCGTTCTCGGGGCCGAGCGCGCCCATGATCATCTGGTACGCGTCGTGGGTGATGGTGCGCGTGACACCGCGCCGTCCGGTGAACCCGAGGGCGATCGTGGCCGGGTGATGTTCGGCCACGAGCGCCGCGATCGTCTGCGGCGCGGGCTTGGGCTCGTTGCTCGATTCGAAGAAGCGCGCCGTGTTCTCTTCCGCGTAGCCGGTGATGGCCACCTTGCGGAGGCGGTCGCCGGCGTCGATGAAGACGAAGATGTCGCGGTTGCCCGTGTACGGACGGGGCGGCGCGACGAGCTGCGTGAGCGGGTCGTCGTGGAACTCCTCGTTGACCACGATCCACATGCCGACGCTGTGCCGGCGCATCATGGCGAGGAGGTTCTGGTGGCGCTCGACGAGCCACCCCTCGCGGATGCGGATCTGCTCGCTCCACGTCGGGAGGTCGTCCTGCGCGAAGCGCGCGACCTGTCGCAGCGCCTCGGCTGCCGGCGACGTGTTGGCGACGAAGCGCGCCGCGGCGGGGCGGGCGGGCGCGGCGCCCTGCGCGCGGGCACCGGTGGAAACGAACGCGGCCGCACAGGCGGCCGCGACGATGCTGCGGGTGATGTCGTTCATTCGCCGTAGGGGACCCAGACGTTCTTGACCTGCACGGCCTGCCGGAGGAACTCGGTGCCTTCGCCCTCGGGGCCGCTCATCCAGTCGCGCACGCGGGCGTCGCAGAAGGTGCGCTTCATGTTGGCGGCGCTTGCGAGCTCCACCGCCTTGACCCCCGGCGCGTGGCCGAAGTACCAGACGGCCTCGACGTCGTCGTGGTCGGCGAGGACCTTGACCAGCGCGTCCTTGGCGCCGGTCACGATGTTCACGACGCCGGCCGGCACGTCGCTCGTCTCGAGGACCTGGTAGAAGTCGGTGGCTGCGAGCGGGTGCGCCTCGCTCGGGATCGCGATGACGGTGTTGCCCATCGCGATCGTGGGCGCCACCAGCGAGACGAAGCCCAGCAGCGGGTGCGTGTCGGGGCAGCCCAAGCCCATGACGCCGATCGGCTCGTGCATCGCGAGCGCGACGCCCCGAATCGGCACGTTGTGCACCGCGCCGTCGAACTTGTCGGCCCACGCCGCGTAGGTGAAGAGCCGGCGGATGGACGCGTCCACTTCCTTGGTGCCCGCGCGCTTGGGCGCGCCGGACATCGCCGCGATGCGCGACGCGAACTCGGAGCGGCGCGCCGAGAGGTTCTCGGCCAGGTAGTAGAGGATCTGCGCGCGCGCGTGGCCGGTGGCCTTGCTCCACGACTTGGCCGCCGCGTGCGCAGCCTCGACCGCGTTGCGGATGTCCTTGCGGTTGCCCTCGCCGACTTCGCCCACCGGAGTGCCGTCGAGCGCGTAGATCGCGCGGCTGTACGTCGCATCGGGGCGCGCCTGCTTGCCGCCGATGAAGAGCTTTGGGGTGCGGTTGATCGCGGGACCGTCGTCGTCATCGGCCACGGGCGCCGACGCGGGCGCGACCGGTGCGGCCACGGCTGCGGGCGAGGGGACAAGCGCGCGCCCCGGCGCATGCGCCCACGACGGCACCACGTACTCCCACATCCCTTCCTTCCCGCCCTCGCGGCCGTACCCCGACTCGCGGTAGCCGCCGAAGCCGGCCGAGGCGTCGAAGAGGTTGGTGGCGTTGATCCACACCACGCCGGCCTTGAGCTTGGGCGCGATGTCGAGCGCGAGGTTGATGTTCTCCGTCCAGAGCGTCGCGGCGAGGCCGTAGATGGTGTTGTTGGCGAGCGCGACCGACTCCTCCGGCGTGCGGAAGGTCATCGTCACCATCACGGGGCCGAAGATCTCCGTCTGCGCGATCGTGGACGCGGGCTGCACGTCGGTGAAGAGCGTGGGCGGATGGAACCATCCCTCCTGCGGCACCGCCCACGAGGGCTGCCACATCGTCGCCCCTTCCTTGACGCCGACGTCGCACAGCTCGCGGATGCGCGCGAGCTGCACCGGCGCCACGATCGCGCCCATGTCCACCGTCTTGTCGAGCGGCTTGCCGACGCGCAGGTGCTCCATGCGCACGCGCAGCTTGGCCACGAGGCGCTCGGCGATCCCTTCCTGCACGAGCAGGCGCGAGCCCGCGCAGCAGACCTGCCCCTGGTTGAACCAGATCGCGTCCACGACGCCTTCGACCACGGCATCGAGATCGGCGTCCTCGTAGACGATGAACGGCGACTTGCCGCCCAGCTCGAGCGAGAGCTTCTTGCCCGAGCCCGCCGTCGCCTTGCGGATCGCGCGGCCGACCTCGGTCGAGCCGGTGAAGGCGATCTTGTCCACGTCGGCGTGCGCGACGATCGCCTTGCCCGTCTCGCCGTCACCGGTGATGACGTTGAGCACGCCGGCGGGCAGCCCCGCGAGGCGCGCGAGCTCGGCGAAGCAGAGCGCCGACACCGGCGTGAACTCCGCCGGCTTGAGCACCACCGTGTTCCCGGCCGCGAGCGCGGGGGCCACCTTCCACGCGAGCATGAGCAGCGGGAAGTTCCACGGAATCACCTGGCCGACGACGCCCACCGGCTCGTGTCCCGGGAACTCCGTGGCAAAGAGCTGGGCCCACCCCGCGTGGTGATAGAAGTGGCGCGCCACGAGCGGGATGTCGAGGTCGCGCGTCTCGCGGATCGACTTGCCGTTGTCGAGCGACTCGAGCACCGCGAGCAGCCGCGCGTGCTTCTGCACTTCGCGCGCGAGTGCGTACAGGTGCCGCGCGCGCGCATGGCCGTCGAGCGCCTTCCACGCCGGGAGCGCGGCACGCGCGGCGGCCACGGCCGCATCCACGTCGGCCTGCGAGCCCTGCGTGCAGCGCGCGAGCACGTTGCCGGTGGACGGATCGTGCACGTCGAACAGCGTGCCGGCCGGCGTCCACTGCCCGCCGATGAAGTGCCCGAAGCGCCCGTCGTGCTTCGCGAGCCATGCGCGCGCCTCGGCGT
>JACQES010000361.1 GCA_016200495.1 Gemmatimonadota bacterium | reverse complement strand
GCCAACCGGCTCGGCGCGAGCGCGCTCATGCAGGGACTCGCCGACGGTTACTTCGTGATCCCGTACACGATCGGCAACTACCTCGCGCAGGGGGCGCTGCCCAAGGCGACGGCCGACGCGCCGGAGGCCAGGGCCGCCGAGGCGGACGTGCGGAGCCGCACGGAGCGGTTCATGGGGATCAAGGGCAAGCGCACGGTGCAGAGCTTCCACCGCGCGCTCGGCAAGATCATGTGGGACAAGTGCGGCATGGCGCGCGACAAGGCGGGCCTCACGGCGGCGATCGGCGAGATCCAGGCGCTGCGCCAGGAGTTCTGGCAGGACGTGACCGTGCCGGGCTCGGGCGCCGAGCTCAACCAGTCGCTCGAGCACGCCGGGCGCACGGCCGACTTCCTCGAACTGGGCGAGTTGATGTGCCGCGACGCGCTCCACCGCGAGGAAAGCTGCGGCGGGCACTTCCGCACCGAGTACCAGGACCAGGGCGAGGCGAAGCGCGATGACGAGCGCTTCGCGTACGTGGCCGCGTGGGAACACGTCGGCGACAACCAGCCGCAGGCGCTCCACAAGGAACCGCTGGCGTTCGAGAACGTGCACCTGGCCACGCGCAGCTACAAGTAACGACCGACTTCGCGGCGCGCCCGGCGCGCCGCGCGACCCCAGGCTCCACGCAAGGAGAGACATCGTGGGCGGATCCGGCTCGACGAAGACCATGAACCTCACGCTCAACGTCTGGCGGCAGGCGGGCCCCTCGGCCCCCGGCGCGATGAAGACGTACACGGCGAAGAACGTCTCGCCCGACATGAGCTTCCTCGAGATGCTCGATGTCGTGAACGAGGAGCTCACGGCCAAGGGGGAGGCCCCGATCGCCTTCGACCACGACTGTCGCGAGGGGATCTGCGGCAGCTGCGGCATGATGATCAACGGGCAGGCGCACGGGCCGTGGAAGGCGACGACCACGTGCCAGCTGCACATGCGCGCGTTCAAGGACGGCGACCAGATCACGATCGAGCCGTGGCGCGCGAAGGCGTTCCCGGTGATCAAGGACCTGGTGGTGGACCGGAGCGCGTTCGACCGCGTGATCCAGGCCGGCGGCTACGTGAGCGTGAACACGGGCAACGCGGTGGACGGCAACGCGGTGCCGGTGCCCAAGGTGGACGCGGACGCGGCGATGGATGCCGCGGCGTGCATCGGGTGCGGCGCGTGCGTGGCGGCGTGCCCCAACTCGTCGGCGTCGCTCTTCACGAGCGCCAAGGTGACGCACCTGGGCCACCTGCCGCAGGGGCAGCCCGAGCGGTACCGGCGCGCGCTCAAGATGGTGGCGCAGATGGACCTCGAGTCGTTCGGCGGGTGCTCGCTGTTCGGCGAGTGCCAGGAGGCGTGCCCGAAGGAGATCTCGATCGACTCGATCGCGCGGATGAACCGCGACTACGTGATGGCGACGCTCATGAAGCAGGAGGAGCGGCACTTGGCGGGGGCGGGGTGACCCGCGGGTCGTGTGCGACGTGAAGCGGGCCGGCTCGAGGTGAGCCGGCCCGCGTTCGTTTCGAGCTAGCGCGTGAGCACCGCCAGCCAGTCGTAGTTGTCGCGCCGGCTGTTGGTGCCGGCCTTGCCGACGCGCTCGTAGGCGCGCGGGTACGTGATTGGCATGACGTCGGCGGCCTTCCAGCCGGCGCGGAGCGCGGCGCGGGCCAGCTCGACGCGGGTGAAGAACGTCTGCTTGAGGCCGAGCCGCTGCTGCAGGTGCACCGCGGCCGCCGTGGCGGGCAGCCCCTGCGCCTCGGCCTCCGACTCGGCCGACGGCGCGACCACGATCGCGTGGCCGCCCTTGGCCGTGCAGTCGCGCAGCGCGCGGAGGATGGCCCGGTTGCGGTCCTTGCTCGCGTAGGTGAGGACGTTGAGCGAAACCGTGAGGTCGGCCAGCCCGGGGCGGAGCAGGGCGGGGAGCGCCACGATGTCGGCGCACATCCACGTCACGTTGGCCATCGCGGGCTTGGCCCGCATCGCGCGCGCGAGGATCGCCGGGGAGAAGTCCATGGCCACGACGTGCGCGAAGCGCGCGCCGTACTGCCGCGTGAAGGTGCCGATGCCGCAGCCCGCGTCGAGGAGGAGGCCCGTGCCCCGGGGCGGCGCCAGCTCGCGCACGAGGCGGTCGAGCGTGCGGCCACGGTGCGCGCGCGTGATGTCGAAGACTTCCGACGTGAAGGCACGGGCGTGGCGGTCCCAGTGCGACGGGGTGCTCACGCTACAGCCGCGGCCCCGTCACGCCCGTCTGCTTCATGTACTTCCCCTTCTTGTCCTTGTAGCTCGTGATCGGCGGCTCGTTCCCCTCGAGGAAGAGCACCTGGCAGATCCCCTCGTTCGCGTAGATCCGCGCGGGGAGCGGCGTCGTGTTCGAGATCTCGAGCGTCACGAATCCCTCCCACTCGGGCTCGAACGGCGTGACGTTCGTGATGATGCCGCAGCGCGCGTAGGTGCTCTTGCCCACGCAGATCGTGAGGATGTTGCGCGGGATGCGGAAGTACTCGACGCTCCGCGCAAGCGCGAAGGAGTTGGGCGGCACGATGCACGTGTCGGCCTCGATCTCCACGAAGCTCTTCGGGTCGAAGTGCTTGGGGTCGACGATCGAGCTGTTGACGTTGGTGAAGATCTTGAACTCGCGCGCCACCCGCATGTCGTACCCGTAGGCGCTCACCCCGTAGCTGATCACCCCGCTCCGGACCTGCGACGACTCGTACGGCTCGATCATCCCGTGCTTGGTCGCCATCTCGGTGATCCAGCGGTCGTTCATGATGCTCATGGGGCGCGGCTCGGCGGGTTGGGGGAGGGGAATCGGCGCCCGCAAAGCTACCGACCCCGCCTCCGGCTGGCACGGACCACCTGTTTCCGCAATCGGAACGGGCGGTCCTAACTCCCTCCCGCACCAATAGTTGTGCGCGCGTTGACCCCTTCCGACACGGACCCTACCTTGGGGGATCGTTCGGGACGGCGCCTCCGAGCGACCCTGGCCACCCTACCCATTCGTATGGCTCGCGCCTACCTGCCCGTACTGCTGCTGCTCGGGTTCGTCATCCTCAACGCGGTGGCGATCCTCGGCATCTCGCACCTCACCGTGCGGCAGCGGCCGTCGCCGGTGAAGCGCACCCCGTACGAATCCGGCATCTCGCCTCTGGGCGACGCGCGCGACCGCTTCAGCGTGAAGTTCTACATGGTCGCGATGCTGTTCATCATCTTCGACATCGAGACGGTGTTCATGCTGCCGTGGGGCGCGCTCTACCGCGAGCTCTCCTGCGCGGTGCCGCTCGTCGCCGGCGCCTGCCCGGCCGGGCAGGTCTCGTTCTTCGGCCTGGGCGAGATGCTCGTCTTCATGGCGATCCTCGTCGTCGGCTTCATCTACGTCTGGAAGAAGGGAGCGCTCCAATGGGACTGAGCCCGCGCCCGGACCCGAACGTCGTCTCGTGGCAGCCCGCCTCGCAGGAAGGGTTCATCACCACGAGCCTCGACTTCATCGTCAACTGGGGCCGCGCGAACTCCCTGTGGCCGATGCCGTTCGGCACCGCCTGCTGCGCCATCGAGTTCATGGCGACCGCCGCCTCCAAGTTCGACCTCGCGCGCTTCGGCATGGAGCGCATGTCGTTCTCGCCGCGGCAATCCGACCTGCTCATCTGCGCGGGCCGAGTGCCGTTCAAGCTCGCCCCCGTGCTGCGCCGCATCTGGCAGCAGATGCCGCAGCCGAAGTGGGCGATCAGCATGGGCGCCTGCGCGTCGAGCGGCGGCATGTTCGACAACTACGCCGTGGTGCAGGGGATCGACACGATCATCCCCGTGGACGTGTACGTGCCCGGCTGCCCGCCGCGCCCCGAGGGGCTCATCTACGGCATCATGATGCTGCAGGAGAAGATCAAGCGGGAGCGCATGGCCGACCCGACGCTGCGCCGCGAGATGGAGCCCGATCCGACGAGCCAGCTCTACATCCCGGCCTCGCGCATCGACGAGCTGTCGGAGCCGTTCGGCAACTCGGTCCACCAGACGCGCAGCGCCCCGTGACCGCGCCCTCGATCAAGATGGCGGGGCACGCGGCCCCGAACGCGCCCGCCCCGGCGACCCCGCGCAACCTGCCGCGAACGGGCGGCGTGGAGAATCCCTCCGCCCAGGCGCTCGCCGACCGGTTCCCCGGCGCGGTGCTCCGCCGCGAGGTGATCTGGGGCGACACGAACGTGCACATCGTCCCCGCGCGGGCCCGCGAACTCGTGCAGTGGCTCCACGACGACCCGTCGCAGCAGTACGAGTACCTGGTGGACGTCACCGCCGTCGAGCACCGCTCGGGGGGCCCGCTCGAGGTGGTCTGGCACCTGCGCTCGATCGCGTTCCGGCGCTTCCTGCGCCTCAAGGCGACGCTCGACAAGACGCAGCCGCTCGTCGTGCCCAGCGTGTGGCCCGTGTACAAGGGCGCCGACTGGCTCGAGCGCGAGTGCTACGACATGTTCGGCATCCGGTTCGAGGGGCACCCGGACCTGCGCCGGATCCTGATGTGGGAGCAGTACAAGGAGGGCTTCCCGCTCCGCAAGGACTTCCCGCTCCGCGGGCGGTTCAGCCGCTCGGAGCAGCTGACGCAGGCCCTGTCCGCGAACCCCGAGGCGCACTACTCCATGGGCGAGCTCCGCATCGCCGACGCCTTCGATGACCTGCCGGCCGAGATGAAGGTCCGCCTCGGGCACGGCGAAGTGACGGGGGAGTGATGGCCACGCGCACCGTCGAGGTGGCGCTCGCGACGAGCGGGCTGGACGCGCAGGGGAATCCCGTGCGCACGCCGCTCGTCACCGACGCCGCCGGCAACGTCGTTCCCGTGTCCGCGCCGCCGGCCGCCGAGCCGGACTTCGGCG
>JACQES010000365.1 GCA_016200495.1 Gemmatimonadota bacterium | reverse complement strand
GGCCGAGCGCGTCGGTCTTGTAGCTCTCGGCGCCGCCGGCGCCGTACCAGATGGTGTCGAGCGGACCCAAGGGGGTGTAGTGGGCGCCGTCGTTCGCCGAGCCGGCGGCCGATGTGATCCGATCGCCGAGGTCGTAGCTCAGCGTGTCGCGGTGGAGAATGGTGCTGCCGCTGCGCTGGAGGCGGGTGCGGAGGCGGCCGACGGTGTCGTAGGTGAGCGACTCGAGCATGGCGCCGGCGAGCTGCGCGAGCCGGGTGACGACGCGCGGGCGGGCGTCGACGTCGTACTGGAACGTGAAGCGGTTGCCGAGGATGTCGGCGATGGAGTCCATGAGACCGCTGGCGGGATTGAACCAGACGCGCTGGCTGTCGCGCCGTTGCGGGCCCAGGTGTGCGCGATGCTCAGCGCTCGAAGAGTTCCGCTGCTAGGGCGCTTCGTTCGATCTTCAAGTGATCGGACACGCTCGTGAGGATGCCGGCAAGCGTGCCCACGCGAAGACTCGCATGATCCGGAATCGTGACGTGATGCTCGCCGCCCTGCTGCGTCGTGAGCCGCATGTGGCTTCCGGACTCGCGCGTCACGGCGTAGCCATGGCGACGCAGCGCCATCGCGAGATCGCGGCCGGACAGGTCGCGTGGCAGCCGTCCCATCTATGCCGCGATGACCTCGTCACGGACAAGGTGCAGCCGGATGGCCTTCGGTCGGTCCGCTTCCTCGAAGTGACAGCGCACGGCATCGCGCACGGCATCGCGCAACTGGTCGAGGTCGTCCGCCTCGGTGAAGATGGACGTCCCGACCGCCCGCGCGAGGTACCCTCCCTCGGCGGCTTCCTCGACGACGAACAGGATCTCAGTCATGGGGATTCCCGGGTGACGGGGAGAGGCCTTGAGAAGCTAGCGTCAGGCGGCGAGCCTGCGCGAGTCGAGGCAGCTCACACCACCGTCCGCCAGCCGTGCGTGTCAGCCACCTTCCCCTGCACATACGCCAGATACCGCTCCTGGATCGCCGCCGTGATCGGCCCGCGCTTCCCCGCCCCGACCGGCACCTTGTCCACGCTCGCCACCGGCGTCACTTCCGCCGCGGTGCCGGTGAAGAAGATCTCGTCGGCGCCGTAGAGCATCTCGCGCGGGATCTGGCGCGGTTCGACGGTCATCCCGAGATCCTTGATGATCTGCATGACCGAATCGGCGGTGATGCCGGGGAGCAGCGTGCCGTCCAGCTCCGGCGTGTACAGCTTGCCGCGCCAGACGACGAAGATGTTCATCCCCGAGCCCTCGCTCACGAGCCCCGTCGGGCTCACGCCGATCGCTTCCTGGTAGCCGTTGCGCTTGGCTTCCCACTTCATGAGCTGGCTCGACAGGTACTGCCCCGCCGCCTTGGCCATGAGGGGATAGGTGTTGGGATGCGCGCGCTGCCAGCTGCTCACGCACGCGTGCACGCCGGCCTCGAGCGCGCCCGCGCCCAGGTACGTGCCCCACTCCCACGCGGGGATGTACGTCTCGAGCGGGCTGCCGTCGGCCTCGAGCCCCGCGGCGCCGTAACCGAGCAGCACCATCGGGCGGATGTAGCACCCCTTGAGCTTGTTGGCCCGGATCGTCTCGCGCGTCGCCTGCACCAGCGCGTCCACGTCGTACGTGAGCGGCAGCCGGTAGGTGCGGCAGGAGTCGATCAGGCGCCGCATGTGATCCACCAGGCGGAAGACCTGCGGCCCGTCCGGCGTGTCGTAGCAGCGGATCCCCTCGAACATCGAGGTGCCGAACTGCACCGCCGTCGCGAGCAGGTGGAGTTGCGCGTCATCCCACTTGATGAGCGCGCCGTCCTTCCAGATGAACTCGGACTTGGTGATCGGTGCCATGACGTCTCCTGCGGGAGGCCAACGAGGGGCGGCAGGAAACTACGGCGCGGACGGGTGGCCCGTTGGGACCCTCGGCCGGCTAGCGGCGCCGACGGCGGCGCGCGACCAGCAGCGCGCCGGTGAGCCCGGTGCCGACGAGCGCCAGCGACGCGGGCTCGGGCACCGCGACCAGGTCGATCGTCTCGCCCACGTGGCCGACGTTCGCGCCATCCCCGTTGGCGTCGCAACAGGCGATGATGTCGAGCGTCCCCGTGGCCGGCACCCAGTCGAACGGGACTTCGGCCGGCACGAACGCGCCGCCGAGGAAGGCGATGCGGATCGGGATGCCGTCGAGCCCCGTCGCGAAGACGCGGCTGAAACCGAGCGGCGTATGCCAGCAATCGGTGACGAGCGCCGCCGTGCAATCCTCGAGGATGTCGGGATAGGCGATCCGGACGATCGGGTTCCCCAGGCCATTGGTCGCCGCGGTGCCCGTGAGGAGCACGTTGAAGCAGCTCGGCCGGTACACGGCACAGCCGCGGAGGAGCCAGCTGCCTCCCTGCGCCCGCGCCGGTGGCGCGATGGTGGCGAGGGCCACCAGGGCGGCGAGCAGGGTGAGGGGGCGCAGGAGTGATCGCATCACGACTCAGGATACCGGGGCTCGCTCAGGGGCGCCGTGACGGCGGACACCGGGCGTCAGGGTTCGAGGTAACGAAGCGCGCAGCCGGACGGTGCGCGCCGTCGGGTCAGGGGGTGCGGCGCCGCGTGGCGTCGCTGCCCATGAGACCGGTGATCATGAGCCCCGGCAAGGCGGCTTCGGCGACGGCCGACAGCTTCACCACTTCGCCGGCGTGGCCGACGTTGGCGCCGTTGCCCTGCGGATCGCAGCACGGGATGATGTCGAGCGTGCCGGTGAGCGGGCTCCAATCGGACGGAACGGACGCGGGAATCCACTTGCCACCGAGGAAGGCGACATTGACGGGGACGCCATCGGCGCCGCTGGCCCAGACGTGGCCGGAGCCGAGCGTGGTGTGCCAGCAGGTGGTCGGGTCGGACGCGACGCAGCGCTCGGTGATGACCGGATAGTCGAGCACGATGACCGCCGCACCAGCGGCGTTCACGCCGGGCGCGCCGCCGATCAGGACGTCGTAGCAGCTGGGACGGGTGGTCGCGCAGCCGTGGAGCAGCCAGCTGGCCGGCGTGCCGCCCGCAGCTTGCGCCTTGCTGCACCCCGTCGCGCTCCACGAGGTGAGCGCCAGGAGTACCGCGAGGATGGAACGAGGTGACGAGGGGCGCATACCCGAAGGCTACGAAACGCCCCCCGGGATGCACTCACACGTTCGGGTGTGCGCGCAGTAGGTCTTGGAGGGGAGTGCGCCCGGCTAGAACAGTCCCTTGATCCACCCGCCGTCGGCGGCCACGGACTGGCCGGTGATGTAGCTGGCGCGATCGGAGGCGAGGAAGACGGCGAGCGCCGCGAATTCGCGCGGTTCCCCCAGCCGCCCCATCGGGATCTGCTGCTCCCACGCGCCGTACGCCTCCGCCTCGGTGATCCCCTTGCGCGCACTCACCGCCGCGGCGAGCCCGCCCAGCCGTTCGGTCTTCGTGTAGCCGGGAAGGATGTTGTTGACGGTGATGTTGAACGGCGCGAGCTCGTTCGAGAGCGTGCGCGCGAACCCCGCCACCGCGGCGCGCACCGAGTTCGAGAGCACGAGGTTCTCGACCGGCTGCTTGACGGTGATCGAGGTGAGCGTGAGGATGCGGCCCCAGCGCCGCGCCTTCATGCCGGGCATCGCGGCGCGACAGAGCTCGAGCGCGCTCAGGAGGTTCATGCGCACGGCCTGGTCCCACTGCTCGGGGGTGGTCTGCTCGAACGGCAGCGACGGTGGCCCGCCGCCGTTGGTGACGAGGATGTCCACCCGGCCCAGCTGCGCGATGGCCTCGGTGACGACGCGGGTGCCCTCGCCGGCGACGGTCAGGTCAGCGACGATGGGGACGATGCGACGGCCCGAGCTCGCGGCGAGTTCCGTGGCGAACGCGCCGAGCACGTCGGCGCGGCGCGCGCACAGCACGACATCCGCGCCCTCGTGCGCGAGTTCCTCGGCGATGGCCTTCCCAAGCCCCGCGCTCGCGCCCGTGACGAGCGCGACCTTGCCCGTGAGCCCGAGGTCCATGTCAGCGGCTCCGGAGGAGGTCGTCCTGGCCCGTGACCAGGTAGGCGTCGGACTTGCTGAGCCAGTCCTGGCGCGGCGGGTCGAAGATGTCCACGTCGAGCGTGTCCTCGAGCGCCTCGGCGCGGTGCGGCACGTTGGACGGAATGGTGAGCACCTCGCCCGCGCGCACGGTGACCTCGCGCTCGCCGTTGTCGCCGATCCAGAACTTGAGCGCGCCCGAGAGGATGTAGGTGATCTGCTCGTTCTCGTGGGAGTGGCGCGGCACGATCGTGCCCTTCTGCAGGTAGACGTGCGCGAGCATCATCCGGTTGCAGGTGATGAGGCGGCGTGACAGCTGCGGGGTCACGACCTCCTTGGGCATGTCGTCCCAGCGGTACCAGGTTGCCTCGGTCTGTGCCATGAGTCGTCTCGCGGGTGTGGTGGCGGGAATCGCCTGGGGGTCGGGCGCATACTACGGGTGGTGCCATCGCGGCGCACGGGGCGGCGCCGCGAGGCGACATCGCGGCGTGTCAAGCCGCGATCATCCTGAGCGCCCGCACGAACTGGTCGAGCTCGGCGGTGGTCGTGAACACCTGCGGGCAGACGCGCACCCCATGCACGCCGGCGCCATCGATCGCGACGGTGAAGATCCTGAACTCGCTCATGAGCCGCCTGGCCAGCTCGCCGGGCTTCACTCCCTCGACGCCGACGTTGGCGATGGCGCCCGAGCGCTGCGGCTGCGAGGGGGTGTTGAGGACGATGCGCTTCTGCCCGCGCACCTGGTCGGTCCAGTAGCGCTGCAGGTAGCGGAGGCGCGCCTCCTTGCGCTGGATCCCGATGGACTCGTGGAACTTGATCGCGTCCATGATGGCGAGGTCGGTCGCGACGGGGTGCGTGCCGGTGTGGTTGAGCTTGCGGATGTCGTCGTCCTTGAAGCCCAGGTCGGCGAACATGGGCCAGAGGGCGGCCACGCGATCGGGGCGCACGTAGAGGAGGCCGGCGCCGAGCGGGGTGCCGAGCCACTTGTGGAGCGAACTCGCGTAGTAGTCCACGGGCCCGAGGTCATCGAGCTTGAAGTCGAGCTGCGCGAAGGCGTGCGCGCCGTCGACCATGACCTCGACGCCGTGCCGGTGCGCCATCGCGGTGATCTTCTGCACCGGGAGGATGTGCCCGGTGATGTTCACCATGTGGCAGACCATGAGCAGCTTCGTGCGCGGCGTGATGGCGCGCTCGTACGCGGCCACCACTTCGTCGTCGCTCTTCGGGTCCATGGGGAGCGAGATCACCTTGTTGACCACGCCGTGCTTGCGCGCAACGAGCTTGAACATGTCGAGCATGGCGCCGTAGTCCTGCTCGGCCATGACCGCCTCGTCGCCGGGCTTCCACTCGCGCCCGCCGATGACGGTGTCGAGCCCCTCGGTGGTGTTGCGCGTGATGATGACGCTCGTGGGCGGCGCACCGAGGAGGCGCGCGAGCTCGTTCTTCACCGCGGCCTTGTCGTCGTCCTTGGTGGTGCGCATGTAGTACGACGACACCGCGTTGATGCGGCGGATGTGGCCGATGTAGGCCTCGAGCACGGGCGCGGACTGCAGCGAGTAGAAGCCGTTCTCGAGCTGGATGAAGTCGTGGGTGACGCCGTACTGCGCGCGGAGGTCGTCCCAGAGGTCGTTGCGGGCCGCGATCGTGACGGGCGAGAGTCCGGCGGTGGCCGCGAAGGCCTGCTCGATGCGCGCGAAGGGGGCGAGCGCCGCGGCGCCGGCGGTGGCGGCGGCGCCCTTGAGGAAGTCGCGCTTGGTGACGGGGGTCATCGGGGCTCCAGGTGGGACAGTTCGGCGAGGACGTGGTCGAGCGTCTCGACGAGGCGATCGGCGTCGCGCTCGTCGAAGGGCATGGGCGGGCGGATCTTCACGACGTTGTGGTGCGGGCCGTCGGTGCCGAGCAGGATGCCATGGTCGCGCATCCGGTTGGACACGTAGCTCGCCTCGTCGCCGGCGGGGTCGAGCGTGTCGCGGTTGCGCACCAGCTCCACCCCGAGGAAGAGGCCGGCGCCGCGCACGTCGCCGACGATGGCGTGCCGGGGCGCGATCTCCTTGAGGCCGCCCAGCAGGTGCGTGCCGACCCAGCTCGCGTGCGCCTGCAGCCCTTCGCGCTCCATCACGTCGAGCACCGCGTTGCCGACGACGCACGAGACGGTGTTGCCACCGAAGGTGCTGAAGTACTCCATGCCGTTGTCGAACGAATCGGCGATGGCGCGCGTGGTGACAACGGCGGCGAGCGGGTGGCCGTTGCCGAGTGGCTTGCCCATCACCACGACGTCGGGCACGACGCCCTGGGCCTCGAAGGCCCACGTGTGCGAGCCGATGCGGCCCAGACCCGTCTGCACCTCGTCGGCGATGCAGAGGCCGCCGGCGGCGCGTACCGCAGCGTAGACGCCTGCGAGGTAACCGGGCGGGAAGAAGAGCTGGCCGCCCACGCTCGGACACGACTCGGCGATGAAGCCGGCGAGTTCACGGCCGTTCGCGCGGATCCCGTCCACCTGCGCAGCGAGATCCTTGGCGTACCTGGCGCCGGCATCGGCTTCGCCGCGCTTGTAGGGGCCGCGATAGTCGTCGGCGAGCGGCGCCACGTGCACCCAGTCGGGGGCGCCCGCGCCGCCGGGGCCGGCGTGCTTGTACGGGCTCAGGTCCACGAGCGTCGTGGTGTTGCCGTGGTAGGCCGCCTCGAGCACGAGCATGTCGCGACGCCCGGTGGCGGCGCGCACGAGGCGCAGCGCGAGCTCGTTGGCCTCGGAGGCCGAGCTCACCAGGTACGCGACGCGGAGCGGCTCGGGGAGCGTGGCGGTG
>JACQES010000348.1 GCA_016200495.1 Gemmatimonadota bacterium | reverse complement strand
GGTGCCGCGCGCGCGCTGCGCCAGCGCGGCGAGTCGCTGGGGCTGCTGTGGATCGACGCACATGGTGACATCAACACCCCCGACACCAGTCCGTCGGGCAACGTGCACGGGATGCCCGTGGCGCACCTGCTCGGCTTCGGCGACCAGCGGCTGACCGCGCTCAACGGCGGGGCGCCGGCGGTGCGGCCCGGTCACGTCGCGCTGATCGGCATCCGCGACCTCGATCCCGGCGAGCGCGCGCACCTGCGCGAGTACGGCGTGCGCACGTACACGATGACCGACGTGGACCGCCGCGGCCTCGCGACGGTGCTCGACGAGGCGATCCAGAGCGTCGGTCGCGCGACCAACGGCCTGCGGGTGAGCTACGACCTCGACGCGCTCGACCCGATGCACGCGCCCGGCGTCGGCACGCCGGTGAGCGGCGGCTTCAGCTGGCGCGAGGGACACCTCGTGATGGAGATGCTGGCCGAGAGCGGCAAGCTGGTCGGGCTGGACGCGGTGGAGGTGAACCCGATCCTCGACCAGTCGAACCGCACCGCGGAACTCGCGGTGGGGCTCGTGGCGAGTGCGCTGGGGAAGCGGATTCTCTGACGCGGCGTGACGGCCCCGCACGCAATCGCGTTCAAGCGCGTGCGGCGGTGGCGGGCGCAAGCTGACCCAAGCGCGCCGGTGGGTTCCCTCACCGCGCCGTCGGCACCGGTGCTCCGGTCCCCGTCGAGCAACACCATGGTAGTCGCTCGGCGTGGCGCGCCGTAGCGTGCGTCGGTAGTCACGACGCCACGCCGCGCGTGGGCGATGCGGCCACTCCGGACTGCTGCACTCGGCGCGAACCGGCGTCATCGAAGAGGAGACCCGTGATGCGCCTCGTGAACCTCCGCGCGCCTGCCCTCGTGCTGGCCGTCCTCACCAGCGCCCTCGGGAGCTGCACGGCCACCGCGCCCTGCTGCACGCCGGTGCCCACCACGCTGACCATCGTGAATGCCTTTGGCGGTCCCGTGGACGTGCGGTTGAATGACAAGCTGATCCGCCTGAACATGCCGCCGGGCGTCGTGCGTCTCGACACGCTCCTCAATCCGGCAACGAGCCCGACCGTCGGATTCACGCCGGTCGGGTGGTCCTCCATCCTCCAGCTGCGGCCCGTCCTTGGCAGCAATCGCGCGAGCGTCGTGGGGATCCTGCGGGCCACCGGCGGCGGAGCCACGATACAGCAGTTCGACGACAGCAATGCCGTGGTCGCCCCGTCGGCAACGAAGCTCCGCGTACTCCACCTCGCCGCCAATACCGGCGAGGTGCAGGTCTGGCGCACGCAGCCCGACCTTGTCACCCCCACGCGCTGGGCCTTCCCGTTCACGTTCAACAGCGTGAACAGTTACCTGCAGAGCACCGTCGGCACCTGGACGGTGAAGGTGTGGACCGATGTCTCGACCTACCCGGCCGGCAATCCCACGCCGTGGACCTCGCTGGCGCTGGATGCGATGTCCGTGACCCTCAATGGCGGCGAGAAGGGAACGATCGCGATCGTCGACAAGCCGGGCGGCGGGATCGCGCTCGTGCGGATCGAGTAGCGGCCCCCTACTCCGACTCGCCACCTGTCCGCGCGCATCCTGCACCCAACGCGTCGCGAGTTCCTCGCCGTGACCGGCATGCTGGCGGCGGGCCCGCGCTTCGCGTGCCTGCGCGCGCTGGCACAATCCCCGTTGAAGCTGCTGGTGCTGGGCGGGACGAACTTCCTGGGCCCAGCCATCGTGGAGGAGGC
This sequence comes from Gemmatimonadota bacterium, assembly GCA_016200495.1. GTDB lineage: Bacteria > Gemmatimonadota > Gemmatimonadetes > Gemmatimonadales > Gemmatimonadaceae > JACPPC01. The sequence goes on along the minus strand of JACQES010000348.1, from coordinate 12,581 downwards.
CATGGCCCGGGGGCATGAGGTGACCCTGTTCAACCGTGGTCGCACGAACCCCGGGCTCTTTCCCACCCTCGAGACGCTGCACGGTGACCGCCATCCGCAGTCGCCGGACCTGCGCGCCCTGGCGGGCACCCGCTCGTGGGATGCGGTCATCGACGTGTGGCCCTCGGACCCGCACATGGTCGCCGCCACGGCGCGGCTGCTCCGCGATCGCGTGGGCCACTACGGCTTCATCTCGACGACGGTCGCCTACAAGGACCTGACGAAGGCCGGGGCCGTCGAAACCGACGCGCTCGCCGACGACCTCACGGATGCTGCGGCGTGGTACGAGTTCGACAAGGCACAATGCGAGCGAGTGCTGGGCCTGATCTTCGGCGAGCGGCAGGCCGTCTGCCGATCGCACATCCTCGCCGGCTATCGCAACCCGAGCGACGCGTTCCGCATGTGGGCCGTGCGCCTGGCGCGCGGCGGCGAGGTGCTGGCGCCTGGCGATGGCAGCGATCCCGTGCAATTCACCGACGTCCGCGATGTCGCGGCCTTCGCCGTCCTGCTCGCGGAGACCCGCGCCTCCGGCGCCTACAACGTGGCCGGGCCACGCCGCAGCGTGATGCCCTTCGGCGAGTTCCTCGGGCAGCTGAACGAGATTCTTGGCCGACGGGCGCGACTGACGTGGGTGGCGCAGCCGTTCCTCGACGCGCAGGGCGTACGCCCGTTCAGCGACCTCGCGATGTGGGTGCCCGTTCGCACGTCGCGTCGGCCAGGCTTCATGCAGGTGAGCACCGCGAAGGCGCAGGCCGCGGGCCTGACCTTCCGGCCCCTCGAGGCCACGACCACGGACGAGATGCGCTGGTTCCGGGACACGATGCCGGCGACTTACGAGTTCGGCGTTGGCGCGAGCAACAAGGGATTCCCCGCGGCGCGCGAGCGGGCCCTCCTGGCGGCGTGGCACGCGCGCGGGCGCTGACGCGCGCGGCGTCCGGGACATGCGGCTCGTTGCGGAGCGGGCGACGTCGTTCGGGGCGGTCCTGCACGCGAACGCGAAGCGCCGCCGACGTGAGCAAGCTCGTGCAAGTTGGCGCGAGATGTCGCGAGTAGCGTTCATCGCATGTGACCGCGCCGGAACGGACGGGCGATTCGCGCCGGCGACGGCCGCGTCGCTCCCGTTGTCGGGATCACGCTCGACACGCCACATGCCGACGTGCTCCCGACCCCCCGTCCGCTCCACCCAACGCCAGAGATGACGACTCGATGCTGCAACGCCTAGCGCTGTTCGCCACACTCGTGCTCGCAAGCGCACGACTCGCCGCCCAATCGGACTCCGGCACCGCGGCGTGGATCGCGCGCACCGCCAGGCCGATCGACGCTTCCGGCAAGGCGCTGCGCTCCCTCGACCCGCTCATCGCGCCCGCCCGCATCATCAGCGTCGGGGAGAGCGAACACATGGTGCAGGAGTTCCTCGCCTTCCGGCGCATGTTGCTCGAGGACCTGGTCCGGCGCCATCGCGTCACGGCCCTGATCCTCGAATCGGGGCTGGCGGAATCGATGGCCGCGAACGACTACGTGCACGGTCGATCCGACTCGCTGAATTACGCCTCGGCCCTCGGCGCCGATTTCGGGTCCACCGACGAGATCCGACGCGCACTCGCCTGGCTCCGCTCGTGGAACCGCGGCCCGGGGAAGGCACACCCGGTCTCGGTGTACGGCGCCGATCTCGCGAATGGCGGCTCGAGCATGCTCCCCGCGCTGGACCGACTCCGCGTCCTGACGGCCGGCGACCCCACGACGATGGCCATCATCGATTCGCTCTGGCCGATCGCGGAGAGGGTCAGCGGCCCGTGGTGGCGCGCCGCGGCGCAGAAGTACGACTCGCTGCCGGCGACCGACCGGACACGGTTGACGATGCTCGCCTCCCGCCTCGTCTCCGCCGCCGGCCGTCTCGCCTCGGGCACCAGCGCGCAGCGTGCGTGGGCCGAGCGCCTGGCGCGCGTCGTGCAGCAGGAGGAGATCATGGTCCGGGAGGGGGCGTTCTCGCGCGACGCCCCGCGTGACCAGGCCATGGCGGAAACCACGCGATGGATCCTCGGCCGCCTGCCGGATGGCGAGCGGGCGATGGTCTGGGTGCACAACGCGCACGTGCAGCGCGTGCCGATCGCGGGGACCGCGCTGCCACCACCCGGATCGTTTCCCGGCATGGGCTTCCGGCTCGGCAAGGACCTCGCGGAGCGATACCTCGCGATCGGCACGGCGTACGGTGGGCCCGCGCTGCGCGGGGGCGCCGCCCCGCGCGCGCACTCGGTGGACGCGGCGCTCGGCGGCGTGGCCGAGGCGCCCTTCGTCCTGTCGCTGCGCGGTGCATCAACCGGGACGCTGCATGCGTGGCTCAACGCCGAGCGCGAGATGCGCTTCGACAACGACACCTACCTCACGCTGAGCGTCGCGCGCGCGTTCGACGTCCTCGTGTACTTCGACGCGATCCATCCGGCGGTCACGGTGCCGTGAGCCGCGACCGGCCCGCCGGCGAGGCGCGACGGGATGCGCCTCGCCGATCGCGGTGACCTTGGCTAGCGCGGCCGGGCGCGCTTGAAGGCGAAGTACAGGGGCGGTGCCTTGCTGCCGTCCGGCCGCTCGAAGACCACGCCGCCCAGCCGCATCGTCCCGGTGAAGGCGTCGCCCTGCATCGTGCCCTCGTGCAGCAGCATGCCGCGCGGCCGCATGCCGTTCATGAAGCCGTACGTCAGCCCCGAGTCGGTCACGCGCAGGTAGGTGATGACCTGGCGCAGCTCGACGTCCTTCGCGGGTCGCGAGATGGACTCGCCCTTCACGGTCCCGTTCTCGACCCAGAAGCGCAGCGTCTCGCGCCCCGTCCGCAGCTCGTCGGCATTCATCCAGACGTCGCCCACCCACTCGCCGAGCCACGGGCGCATCGCCTCGGGCGACGGCATGGGGGTCGCGAGCAGGCTCTCCACCGTCTCCGTGAGCGGTGGCCGGCGCTCGGCGGCGACGACCTGCGCCCGCAGGGCGGCATCGTTGCGCGGCGCGCCATACCCCTCGACGAGCATCGTGTAGGCCGAGCGCGCCGCGCGGCCCTGGCCCTCCATGGCGAGGTCCTCGATGACCTGCTGCAGCAGCCGGCGCGGCGGGATCACGGGAGCGCCGAGCGCGGCGCTCACCGTGTCGTAGTGGCGCAGCGTGCTCAGGGTCGGCGACTCCGGGGCCGCGAGCATGCTGTAGTCGGCGAAGACTTCGCGCAGGCCGAGGTACCCGCTCAGCATGACCATTGACTCGTGGGATTCGCGGTCGAGGTGCTCGCGGTGCAGCCGCCACGCGGGCGGGGCCGCCGCGACGAGCTGCTTCCACATCGCGTCGGTCCAGCCGAAGCGCGACTCGTACGAGACGTAGCGCAACGCGCCCGGCGCCTTGGTCGCGCGCGCGATCAGCTGCTTCGGGAGCCAGTAGTCGTCGAACCAGGTGGGGGTGTCGATGGCGACGACGTTGCGGAAGGCGGGGCGCGTGGCGGCCACCCACGTCGCGAGGATGCCGCCGGACGAATGGCCGACGAAGGTGCGCGGCGCCCCGCCGCGGAGCTGGCGATCGACGGCTGGCAGCAGCTCGCGCTCGATGAAGTCGAGGAACCGGTCGCCGCCCTCCTTGCGCGTGCTGCCGCTCACCGAGATGCCGGGCGGCGTCAGGTCGCGGATGCGGACCGTGTTCTCGATGCCGATGATGATCGACTCGGGAATCTGCCCCATGCGCCCGAGATGCTCGCTCACCGCGGCGAGGGGTCCGGGCACGTCCTCGCCGTCAGTCGCGACCGTGACCGGATAGTGCCGCGTGGCGGCGCTCTTCGCGTACGAGGGCGGCAGCGTGATGAAGACGCGCCGCCGCTCGTGCAGGATGGCCGATTCGATCAGGTACGGTTGCCCGAGGGTACCGCGCGGATCGCCGTCGACGGGGGCGGTGTCCTTCACGAGCACCGGTCCCTCGCCAGCGCCGGCGGGCGCCTGGCGCGACTGGGCCGCGAGGGTGGTCAATGGCAGGACGACGACGACGATCCAGCGTGCGCGCATGGGAGGGCTTCCGGGGGAAATGACGCGATGCGGTGATGCCCGAGGTTGCACGCCCCCCGCGATGCGCGGGAGCCCGCATGGGGCGAATGCGCAGAATCGTGGGACGGGCGTACGGGCGCCGTGGTTGCATCCATGCCGACTCGTCCGCCACCATTCCCGGGATGAGCAACACACGCGCGCGCGCCGGCATGCCGGCCTGGCTGCCATCGGCCCTCCCCTGGGCGGGCGCGGTCGCGTTGGCGATCGGCGCCGGCTGGTGCGCGGAGTCGCCGGACGCGGGACTGCTTCCGCCGGGGGCGCGCGCCTTTCCCCGCGTGAGCGCACCGCCGCCCAACCTCGGCGTGCTGCTCTGGCAACTCGGTGTCGGCTCGGTGACGTGGTACGCGGTGGTGCTCGCGTTGCCCGTGCTGCTCTGGGCGGCGCGCCGCGTCGATACGGAGCGGCTGGGGCGCACGCGCACGGCGCTGCTCTCGCTCGCGGTCGTGGCGGGTGCGGCGACGATCACCGCGGTGGTCCAGTACCTCGTCGCGTACGACGGAGCGCCGGTGCGGCCGGACGCGCTCGCGTACCTGCCGGTGGTGCTGCGGCAGGGCGTCCTGCCGTGGATCGCGCTCGGCGGCGTCGTCGCCGGGGTGGAGTGGCGCCGCCGCGCCGCACGCGCCTCGATCGAGCGCGAGCGGCTCCGCGCCCAGCTCGCCGAGCAGCGGCTGCTCACGCTCACGGGCCAGCTGCAACCGCACTTCCTGTTCAACACCCTGCAGGGGATCTCGACGCTGATCCACCGCGATCCGGTGGCCGCCGACGACATGCTCGCCAAGCTCAGCGACCTGCTGAGCGAGCTGCTCCGGCACCGGGACCAGGCGGTCGTGGCGCTCGAGGACGAGGTCCGGTACGCGCGCACCTACCTCGAGATCGCCAAGATCCGCTTCGCCGATCGCCTGGCGTTCTCGATCGAGTCGCCGCCGGGGCTCGCGCGCGCGACGGTGCCGCTCTTCCTCCTCCAGCCCCTCGTGGAGAACGCGCTGGCGCACGGCATCGGCGCGGTGGCGCGTGGCGGGACGATCCGCGTGCGGGCCGAGCGCCACGGCGAGCGGGTGCGGCTCACCGTGGCCGACGACGGCGCCGGGCTCCCGGTCGGTCGTGTGCCGCGCGACGGCGTGGGCCTCGCGAACACGCGCGAGCGCCTGCGCGCCACCTTCGGCGACGACCAGCAGTTCCGGCTCGAGGCCGGACCGGAGGGCGGCGTGACGGCCGTCGTGGAGATGCCGTTCCGGCCCTTCGCGACGCAGGCACCTGCCGCCGCGCACACCGATGGCACCGTGCCCGCATGAGTGCGCTCCGCGTGCTGGTGATCGACGACGAACCGCTCGCGCGCGAGCGCCTGGCCGCGCTGGTCCGCGGCACGAGCGACCTCGCGCTGGTGGGCGAGGCCGCGAACGGCCTCGAGGCGCTCGACCTGATCACCACGCTCATACCGGACCTGGTCTTCATCGACGTCGAGATGCCGGAGCTGAGCGGATTCGGCGTGATCGCGGCCCTGGACGGCGCGCGAGTGCCGGGGGTGGTATTCGTCACGGCGTACGAGCACTACGCGCTGCGGGCCTTCGAGGTGGGCGCGATCGACTACCTGCACAAGCCGGTGACGCCGGCGCGCTTCGCGGCCGCGGTGGAGCGGGCCCGGGCGCGGCTCGACCGGTCGTCGGAGGAACAGCGGCGGGCCGTGGTCGCGGGCGCGAGCGCCGCCGAGCGCGCACGCGGGCGGCGCACGCGCTTCGTGGTGGTGCGCGGCACCGCGCACCAGTTCGTGCCGGTTGCCGAGGTGGACTGGATCGATGTCGCGGACAACTACCTGCGCCTGCACGCGGGCGCGGCCACCCACCTCTGGCGCGGCACGATGAAGGAAGCCGAGGACGAACTCGACCCCGAGCGGTTCGTCCGCATCCACCGGTCGGTGATGGTCGCCGTCGACCGGATCGCGGCGATCCGGCATCAGGAGGGCGGGAGCCACGAAGTCGAGCTCAAGAGTGGCGAGCGGCTCCGCAGCAGCCGGATGTACGCGGAGCGGGTGCGCGCGCTGCTGCGGGCGTGAGGCATGATCGCGACGATGTCGCACGCGGACGGTTCCGCGACGTTCGCGCAATGCCGTGCAAGCCATGCGTCCGCTGGCACCCTATGCTGACTGGATGATCGCCTCCCTCACCCGCCGCGCGGGTCCGCTCGCGCTGGGCAGCCTCCTCGCGCTGCACGACCTCTCCGCGCAACCATCGTCGCGCGCGGCCTCGCGCGTGCTCGCCTTCGTGGACGTGAACGTGGTCTCCATGACCGACACGGGCGCACGCCTTCACCAGACCGTCCTCGTGCGCGACGACCGGATCGTGGCGTTCGGGCCGTTGCGGAGCGTGCGCGTCCCCCCGGACGCGCGCCGCGTCGCGGGTGGCGGCACCCGTTGGCTCATCCCCGGCCTCGTGGACATGCACGCGCACGTGACCACGACGGAGCAGCTGCCGCTCTACGTGGCGCACGGCGTGACGACGTACCTCAACCTCGGCGACCACGGGTCGCACGACATGATCGCGCTCGGGCGCGACGCCCAGGCCCTCGGTCCGCTCGCCCCGAACCTCCTTGCGGCGCTCCGGCTCGAGGGACCGGGGGGCAATGGGTTGATCGTGCGCACGGGCGACGAGGCGCGGCGCGCGATCGCGTGGGGCGCGACGCAGGGCTACCGGTTCGTGAAGGTCTACAACAACCTCACCCCGGAAGTCTTCGCCGTCATCCTCGCGGAGGCACAGCGCCGGCACATGGGCGTGGTGGGGCACGGCGTGCGCGCGGTGGGGCTGCTGGCCGGCCTGCGCCAGGGGCAGGCGATGGTCGCGCACGCGGAGGAGTACCTGTACACGGAGTTTCGCACCAACCCGACCGAGGCGCGGATCGACCAGGTGATCGCGGACACACGCGCCTCGGGCGCGTGGGTGCTGCCCAACCTCGTCGCGTACGGCGCGATCGCGCGCCAGTGGGGCCGGCCCAAGGTGGTGGATTCGATGCTGGCGACCCCGGAGGCGGCCTGGCTCAGCCCGGTCGCGCGCATCAACTGGCAGCGCAACGACTACGTGACGCGCACGGGCTCCCTCGACGCGAAGCGCGAGTTCCTCGTGGCGTTCACGGGCCGGCTGCATCGCGCCGGCGTGCCGTTGCTCGTCGGCACCGACGCGCCCGACATCCCGGGGGTCGTGCCGGGGCCCTCGGTGCACGATGAACTGGCCCTGCTCGTGCACGCGGGCCTGACGCCGCTCGAGGCGCTGCGCGCGGCGACGATCAATGCCGGCGTGTTCACCGGGCGCTTCGTCGAGGGCCCGTCGTTCGGCGTGATCGCCGCCGGTGCCCGCGCCGACTTCGTGCTGCTCGACGCGAGCCCGCTCGACGACATCGGCAACGCGCGCCGGGTGCGCGGCGTCGCCGTGCGCGGGCAGTACCTGCCGCGCGAAGCCCTCGACGCCTCGCTCGACAGCCTGCGCCGACTGTTCGCCGAGGAGACGCGGCGGGCCGCCGGCCTGCGGGCGCGGCTCGCCGGTGGTGGCGCGATCGGCGACACGGCCGCCCTGCCCCGCCTCGAGGAGACGCTCAACAACGTCGCGTACGAGCAGCTCGATGCCAAGCGCGTGACCGCGGCCAACCAGCTCTTCGCGCTCATCGTCGCTCGCTTCCCCTTGTCGTCGAACGCGCACGAGAGCCTGTGCGAGGGCTACGTGGCGGCGGCGGACACGGCCCGTGCCATCGCGAGTTGCCGCGCGGCGCTGACGGTCGATCCGTGGAATCCCGATGCGCAGGGCGTGCTCGCGGGACTGGTGCCCGTCGCGCGGCACTGACGTCGATCGTGCTCGCGCCTCCCGCTCGCCAGCTCCCGTCGCGTCAACTCCGGAGGTTCATGATGCGCGCCCGTCACTCCCTGCTCGTGGTCGCCCTCGCGGCCTGCGCGACCAACGAGTCGGCGACCGGTCCGACCGTGGTGCTGTCGGATTCGGCCGCGGGTGAGCGCGCGTTCGTGACCAGCTGCGCGGGATGTCACGCCTCGCAAGATGGCTACGACCTCGCCCGGTTCGGCTTCACCGACACGACGATCATCCGCAGCGCGGTGCGGCACGTCGATTCGGCCACGGCGCGGCGCATCGTGACCTACATCCGGTCGCTCCGCATTCCGGCGCTTCCGCGCGACACCGCCCTGATGCAGCCCGGCACCGGGCTCGTGGCCGATGACCAGGCGTTCTGGACGCAGCTCGTCGGGACGCCCGGCTGGCCAGCCACGCTCAGCGCGCAACAGATCCTCGACATCGATCCCCGCCAGATCGCACTGCCCTTCCGCCTCGCGCCCTGGTCGAACGAGCTGACGGACGGGGACTGGATGCCCAACAGCCCCTTGCCGCCCTCCCTGCTCGGCGCCCGCGGCGGGGCGCTGCAGGCGGCGCTGGCGACCTACCGGCAGGACCGGAGCACGCCGCACCTGCTCGACGCGATCGCGGCCTTCGATTCCGCACTGGCGACCGTCCGGCCGTGCGTCGGCGAACTGGCCGCCCCGGCGCAGCCGACGCCGTGCTTCGAGTCGCGCCGGTGGATGGCCTCGCTGGCCGGCCTGCACCTGCTGCGCACGGGGATGACCACGCCGCCGATGCCGGTGATCGACCTCCTGTGGGACACGGGCGAAGGCGCGATCGGGGCGTACTTCGGCGGCGCGCCGACGGCGCACGGGGCCGGGATTCCGGGGGCTTGGATGCTCCTGGCGTGGTCGTTCGCCCCTTCGCGCTTCACGGAGGATGGTGGATACCTGGGGCAGTTCGTCCATCAGGCGGGGTATCCCCGCGTGGCGATGTTCACCGCATTGCGCCGGATGGTCGATCCCGGCCCGGCGCGGGCCCCGATGGTGCCCGCCCACCAGTTCCACGACCTGGTGCTGGTCGGGACGCGTGCGCCCGACGACATGTACATCGATGCCCTGATCTGGGGCTACGGCTGGCTGGACGGCTGGCTGTCGACCGCTCCGCCACTCGACGCCGCGGCGCGAGCCGCCGCCACGGAGGCAGCGGTGAACGCGACGGCGTGGGCACTGAACCGGGTCCGATACTCGACGCACGCCGAGTCGCCGGCCCGCCTCACCGCGCTCGCGGCGGCCCGCGACCGCGTCCTCGCGCACCTCGCCAGCCTGCCATGATTCAGGAGGGCGCGCAACTCCGTTCAAGCGACCAGGGCGCACGATCGCCAAGCTGCGTCGCATGCGACGATGCGTGATTGGCCGGACGCTCGGGATGGCGCTGGCGTGCCTGGCCGCGATCGGCCCGCGCGCGCGCGCGCAGGCGCCGGAACCCACGGCCGGCGAGACGTACAAGAACGTCCAGGTGCTCAAGGACGCGAGTGCTTCGTCGTTCATGAGCGCGATGTTCTTCCAGCGCTACGCCCTCGGCGTGAGCTGCGACTACTGCCATGCGGAGAGTGGCTGGGAGAAGGACGACAAGCCGGCCAAGCGGAAGGCCCGCGAGATGATCCGCATGGTGCAGGAGCTGAACGCCCGCCAGTTCGAGGGCAAGCGGGCGGTGACCTGCATGACCTGCCACCGTGGAGCCACGACGCCGCAGACCGACATCGCCGCCGTGCGACAGCCGACGGACCAGATGATCGGGCTGCGCCGACGACAGCCGGTGGCGCGGCCCGTCGTGCCCGACACGACGCCGGCCGGGATCCTCGCGCGGCACGTCGCCGCGCTCGGGGGGCGCGCGGCCATCGAGAAGGCTCGGAACACCGTCCTCACGGGCAACCTCCTCACGTCGGGCGGAGCGATCGTGCCGTTCGAGGAGAGCTTCAGCGCCTCGCCGCCACGCTGGCGCTACGCCCGCCACTTCGGTGCGGGGACCGGCGACTTCGCGTCCGGCTTCGACGGCGAGCAGGCCTGGAACAGCGACAACCGCGGCTTCACGCCGCAGCAGGGCGCGGCCCGGGGCCGCATGGCGCTGTCGGCCGTGCTGCAGCATGGCCAGCGACTCGACGACCAGTATGAGCGCCTCGCGTACGCCGGCACGGAGCTGAACGGCACGCGCGACGTGGTCGTCCTCACCGGCGTGGCCCGCCAGACGGGGAACCGCGAACGGCTCGCGTTCGACCTGGTAACGGGACTGCTCTCGCGGCGCACGATCGTGACCGAGGGCGCGCACGGCGCCTACACCACCGACTGGTACTACGAGAACTACACGAGCATCGACGGCATCATGACGCCGACGATCATCAGCGAGTTCTCGCCCGATGACGGCACGGTGCGCAAGGTACGCACGATCGAGCACAACGTGGCGCTCCCCGCGAACGCGTTCGAGCCGCCGGCGAAGCGCTAGGCGGCGCATCGCCCGAGCACGTCCCTGCACCCCATCGTCCCATGCTTGTCCCCGTCGCCCTTCGCCCGTTGCTCCTGGTCGCGCTCGCCATCGCTGGTGCCGGGCAAGGGCCGACTCCGGCTGGCACCTGGTCGGTCCGGTGGGACTCGGGGATCCGCCGGATCGACGACGAGCGCGTGGAGGTGCAGCGCCGATCGACGGGGACGCTGCGATTGCAGCTCGCCGGCGATTCGGTGACGGGGGCGTGGATCAGCGGCATGGACACGCCGCACGGGCGCGACACGTCGGGGGTGCGCCTGGCGGGCTCGTGGCGCCACGGCACGCTGTCGCTCCGCTCCACGACGGCGGGCGCGATGGGGGAGCAGGTCACCTTCAGCGGCGTGCTGCAGGCGGGGCGGCTGCGCGGGTCGATGCGCGTGCTGCTCGGCAACGGCGACGCGCCGGAGCGGCACTGGGAGGCGGAGCCGGCGCGATGACCGGCGCGTGAGCCGGCGCGGCCGTGCCCTCGCCGACGCGCCGGACGATGGAACGCGGGTGCGCGACGTGGCGCGCGCAGCGCGTCGAGTGGTCGGCGCCCGGATCGCCCCTAGATTGCGTCGCATGATCGCCCGCGTCCTCGTGGTGGACGACGAGCCCCTCGCTCGTGAGCACCTCGCGCACCTCGTGCGCCAGGCGGCGCCGGAGGCGACGGTCACGGAGGCCGCCAACGGTGACGAGGCCGTCGCGATGATCTCGGCCGCGCGGCCCGACGTGGTCTTCCTCGACATCCAGATGCCCGGGCGCACCGGGCTCGAGGTGATCGAGCACATCGGCGCGGAGCGCATGCCGGCCGTGGTGTTCGTGACGGCGTACGACCAGCATGCCGTGCGCGCCTTCGACGTGGCGGCGGTGGACTACCTGCTCAAGCCGTATCACGGCGACCGGTTCCTCGAGGCGTGGCGGCGGGTGGTGGCGCGGCACGCGGCGGAGTCGGTCGTGACCGGCTCGCGCGAACTGCTGGCCGCGCTCGACGCAGCGCGATCCGCGCCGCACGCGGCCGCGCCCGGTGCGACGATCCCTGCCGACGCGGACGCCACGCGGCTCGAGCGCATCGCCGTCACCGACGGCCTCCGCACGCGCTTCGTGCGGCTCGCCGACGTGGAGTGGCTGGAGGCGGACGGCAACCACGTGCGGCTGCACGCGGGCGGCGTCGTGCACCGCATCCGCGACCAGCTCTCGCACCTCGAGCCGCGCCTCGATCCCGCGCGGTTCGTGCGCATCCATCGCAGCACGATCGTCGCCCTCGACGCGATCAAGGAGCTCCAGCCGTGGTACGGCGGCGACCAGGTGCTGATCCTCCGCGACGGCAAGCAGCTGCGCGTGAGCCGGGCCCTGCGCGCGCGCCTCGTGAGCCGCCTGACCGGGGGACGCTGACGGTGTCGGAGAAGCTGCGCCGCCTCCTCGCGATCCAGCTGTTCTGGTGCGTGCCCACGACCGTGGGCGCGCTCGGCATGTACCGGTTGCCGTGGCCGGACCGGTTGTTCGTGCAGGCGATCATGTGGATGTCGTGGAGCATTCCCACCGTCATCGTCTTCCTCGTCGGCGACCGGTGGCCGCCCAGCCGCGCGCATGCCGGGCGCACGCTGCTGCTGGCCCTGGGCCTCGGCGCGCTCTGCATACCGGGCGAGATCCTGATCACGGTCCTCACCTGGATCCACTGGGGCATGATCCAGGGCCCCGTGCTCTCGGCGCTCGTGCGCAACCTGCGCGCGGTGGGGGATTCGTTCCTGGTCACGTACGTCGGGATCCTGCTCGCCTTCGTGGCGTTGCGCTGGTTCGACCAGTGGCGCCAGGCACTCGTCGTCAACGCGCGCCTCGGCGAGGATCTCGCGCGTGCGCAACTGGATGCGCTGCGCGCGCAGGTGAATCCGCACTTCCTGTTCAACGCCCTCGCCTCGGTCGTCGCCCTGATCGGGCGCGATCCGGCCGCAGCCGAGCGCACGGTGGTCGCGCTCGCCGACCTGCTGCGCGGAACGCTCGCGCTCGCCGACCGGCAGGAGATCGCGCTCGACGAGGAACTCGACGTGGCGCGCCGCTACCTCGCCATCGAGCAGACGCGCTTCGGCGACCGGCTCGAGGTCCGCTGGGACGTTCCCGCCGAGGTGCTCGG
>JACQES010000347.1 GCA_016200495.1 Gemmatimonadota bacterium | reverse complement strand
CGCGGCGTGCGCCGCGCGCGGCGCCAGGCGGGCCGCGTCACGGAGCGCCGCGTTGCGGCGGCCGAGCGCCCCGCGATAGGCCGCGAGCGCGGCGAGGTAGGGCGCCGACGAGAGTGCGAGCGCGATGTCGAGGAACCGCCGCCGGTCGGCCGGCGCTCCCGCCACGATCCCCGCATCCCGCGGGCTCACCAGCACGCTCGGCACCGCGCCCAGCGCGTCGGTGAGCCGCTTCGCCTCCGCGCCGTCGAGCGTGACGCGCTTGCGGGCCCCCGCCTTCACGAAGCCCGCGCGCACCTCGCGCGCCGCCGGAAACGCGCCGCGGGCCATCACGTGGAACCCTTCCTGCCCGAAGCGCACCAGCTCCGCCTCGCGCGCGCCGCGGGCCGAGCGCAGCAGCTGCAGGTAGTAGGCGGCCTCGAGCAGGTTCGACTTGCCGTGCCCGTTCTCGCCCACGAGCACCGCCCCCTCGCGCGGGAGGGCGAGCTCCACGTGCGCGAGGTTGCGGAAGTCGCGCACGACGAGCGACTCGAGCGTCGTCGCGCTCATGCGGGCGCGGCCGGGCGCGGGGCGCGCGGGCTACGCGCCCGTGAAGTTCGGCGTGCGCTTCTCGAGGAACGCCGCCGTCCCCTCGCGCATGTCGCTCGAGGCGCCGAGCACGCCGAAGCGGGCCGCTTCCATCACCTGTCCCTCCGCGGGCCCGATCTCCCACGCCGCGTTGGCCAGCTCGATGCACCCGGCCAGCGCGAGCGGCGCGTTGGCGAGCATGGACGTGAGCAGCGCGCGGGCGGTGCTGATCAGCTCGGCCGCCGGCACGACGCGATTCACCAGCCCGATCCGGTACGCCTCGGCCGCGTCGATGATCCCGCCCACGAGCAGCAGCTCGAGCGCGCGGCCCTTGCCCACGAGGTGCACGAGGCGCTGCGTGCCGCCGTACCCGGGCACGAGGCCGAGCTTCACCTCGGGCTGTCCGAACTTCCCGAACTCCGACGCGATGCGCAGGTGGCAGCTCATCGCCAGCTCGCAGCCGCCGCCGAGCGCGAAACCGTTGACCGCCGCGATGACCGGCTTGGGGCTCGACTCGAACTTCGAGAAGACCACCTGGCCCGCCCGGGCGAGGGCGTGCGCCTGCACCGGCGTGCGCGCCGCGAGCCCGCTGATGTCCGCGCCGGCCACGAAGGCCCGGCCCGCGCCGGTGAGAATCACGCCGCCCACGTCGTCGCGGCTCCGCGCCTCGTCGATCGCCAGGCCGAGCTCGCGGATCACGTCGGCGTTGAGCGCGTTGAGCTTGTCGGGGCGGTTGACCGTGATCGTCGCGATCCGGTCGGCGACGTCGAAGGTGAGCGTCGTGTACGTCATGGCGTGGACGGGGCGGAGTCGGCGTGGCGGGAGTGGGGAAGTTAGCCCGTCGCCCGGGTGGGCGGGCAGGGCGCGCACGGGGGATTACTCCCTTCGCGCGAGTTCGCGCCGGTGCGTGCCGCGCTACCCTCCATCATGGGCGCACGATGCGGGACAGGCGTGCCTCCGCCCTCGTCACGCGCTCCCACATTCCGCTCCCCGCCCTCATGCCCCACGCCCGCTCCAACCGTGACATCGCCGATGACGTCGGACGCGTGCGCGCGCGCATGCAGCGGCGCCGGCCGGTGCCGGTGATGCCGGAACGCGAGCACCCGCGCGACCTGCCGGGCTACTTCCGCCGGGGGCCGTCGCACGCGTCGCTCGCCCAGCGCGCCCCTTACCTCGCCGGCACGCTGGCGTTCGCGCTCGCGGCGGTGGTCGTCGGCGTCGGCATGACGTGGGCCGACGCGTCCACGCTCGCCACTAGCGTGATCTGTGGCGGCGTGGTCGCGCTCGGCGTGCTCGTCGCCGTGATGCACGCCGTCGGATAGGGGGAGCACGGCGTCATCCCATCGTGGGATGGGTGGTGCCGGGGAGCCGATGTAGGCTGGCGTATCGGCGACGCGTTCACGCGCGCCACGCCCCGACCCGCTCGACACGGGGTCCGTGATCGCGACGCGAGGACGTCCGGTCGCCGTGCTGGTACGCCGCTGGTTCCTCATCACACAGGCACACCATGTCGATGCAAGACGATTCCCCCAAGAACGCCACCAGGCCCGCGGGCGGTGGCTTCCGCAGCATGGACGACACGGCCAAGAAGGGGCTGCACCCCGCCGACGCCGGCAAGGCCCCGATGGACGCGAACGACAAGTCGTCGGGTCGGGGCAACATGCCCGCCGACGGCGCGGCCTCGGGCAGCGCCAAGGGCTCGCACGACGGCCACGGCGACAAGCACGCCGACAAGCACGCCGACAAGCAGAACGACAAGCACGGCGACAAGCACGGCGACAAGCACAGCGACCAGCATCAGGACCGGCGCGCCGAGAAGCAGGGCGACGAGCACGCCCAGGACAAGCAGGTTCCGGCGGCGGCTCCGGCCGCGACCAAGCACTAGTGCGCGTGCGTGACCAGGTGCGGCGTCCGCTCGCGGACGCCGCACCGTCCACGCTCGTGGCCCCGACGCCCGCCCCCGCGCTCGTCCGGCCGCGCATGGCCCTCGAGGCGCGGGCGCCGGGCAGCTCGCGGCTGCGCCGCGTCGCCCTCGTCGGCAACCACCTGCCGCGCCGCTGCGGCATCGCCACCTTCACCAGCGACCTCGGCGCCGCCATCGCCGCCGCCTTTCCCGCGCTCGACGAGTTCGTCGTCGCGATGAACGATGGCGGCCAGCGGCATCCCTATCCCGGCGTGGTCCGCGCCGAAATCGACGAGGCCGACGCCGCGTCGTACCGGCGCGCGGCCGAGTTCCTGAACGTGACCGGCGTGGACGTCGTCTCGCTCCAGCACGAGTACGGCATCTTCGGCGGTGCCGCGGGCAGCCTCGTGCTCGAGCTGCTGCGCGGGCTCGAGATGCCCGTCGTCACGACGCTGCACACGCTGCTCGCCGATCCCGACGCCGCCCAGCGCGCCGTCATGGACGAGATCGTGCAGCGCTCCGAGCGCCTCGTCGTCATGAGCGCCCATGCCGCCGCGACGCTGATGCGCGTGCACGGCGTGCCGGCCGACCGCGTGGACCTCATTCCGCACGGCATTCCCGAGGTCATGTTCGCCCCGTCGGACATCGCCGAGCTCGACGTCGCGGGCCGCGAGGTGCTGCTCACCTTCGGGCTGCTCTCGCCGGACAAGGGGATCGAGCACGTCATCGACGCCCTGCCCGCGATCCTCGCCGTGCACCCGCACACCGTCTACATCGTGCTCGGCGCCACGCACCCGCACGTCAAGGCGCACGCGGGCGAGTCCTACCGCGCCATGCTCGCCGATCGCGCGCGGCGCCTCGGCGTCGCCGACAGCGTGCGCTTCCACGACGCGTTCGTCACCGAGCCGCAGCTCGCCGCCTTCCTCGCCGCCGCCGACGTCTACGTCACGCCGTACCTCAACCTCGAGCAGAGCACCTCGGGGACCCTCGCCTTCGCCGTCGGCGCCGGCACCGCGGTCATCTCCACGCCGTACCGCTATGCGTGCGAGGTGCTGGCCGAGGGCCGCGGCCTGCTCGTGCCGCCGCGCGATGCCGCGGCGATCGCCGACGCCGCGATCGGGCTGCTCGACGATCCCGCCCGGCGCGGGGCCATGAGCGCGCGCGCGGCGGCGTTCGGGCGCACGATGGGCTGGCCGCAGGTCGCGGAGCAGCACGTCGCGAGCATGACCCGCGCCGAGGAGAGCTGGCGGCGCCGGCGCGCGACCCCCGCGGCGCCCGCGCAGAACGGACGCCACGCGCCCGCGGCGCCGCCCGCCCGTGATCGCCTGCCGGCGATCAACCTCGCGCACCTGCGCGCGATGACCGACGACACCGGGATCCTCCAGCACGCGGCGTACCTCGTGCCGCGCTATGCCGACGGCTACTGCGTGGACGACAACGCGCGCGCGCTCGCCCTGGTCGTGCGCCTCGACGAGGACGGCGCCGTCCATCCGCGCGTCGCGCGGACGCAGGTGAGCCGCTATCTCGCCTTCGTCGCCCATGCCCTCGATGCCGAGACCGGACGCTTCCGCAATTTCCTGAGCTATGCGCGGCAGTGGATGGAGCCCTGCGGGTCCGACGACTCGCACGGCCGCTCGCTCTGGGCCCTCGGCACGGTCGTCGCCCGCGCGCGCGATGCCGGTCATCGCCGCCACGCGGTGGACCTCTTCCGTGCCGCGCTGCCCTCGCTCCAGCTGCTCACGAGTCCGCGCGCGTGGGCCTACGCGCTCCTCGGCCTCGACGAGTACCTGCGCACCTTCCCGGGCGACGAGGGCG
The DNA here is from genome assembly GCA_016200495.1 of Gemmatimonadota bacterium. Taxonomy (GTDB): domain Bacteria; phylum Gemmatimonadota; class Gemmatimonadetes; order Gemmatimonadales; family Gemmatimonadaceae; genus JACPPC01. The sequence continues at coordinate 11,775 of JACQES010000347.1, read as the reverse complement.
CGTGCGCGACGCGCGCCCGGTTCGCCGACCGCCTCATGCACCTGCACGATCGCGTCGCCGACCAGGCGTGGCCGTGGTTCGAGGAGCACCTGAGCTACGCCAATGCGCGGCTGCCGCAGGCGCTCATCGTCTCCGGCGCGGCCATGGGACGTGATGCGATGCGCGCGGCCGGGCTGCGCGCGCTGGGCTGGCTCGCGGCGCAGCAGCGCGCCCCCGACGGCACCTTCCAGCCGGTGGGCTCCGACGAGCGGTTCGCGCGCGGCGGTCACGCGGCGCCCTTCGACCAGCAGCCGATCGAGGCCGCCGGCATGGTCTCCGCCTGCCGCGACGCGTACCGCATCACCGGCACGCTCGCCTGGAAGCGCGACGCCCGCGCCGCGTTCGACTGGTTCGTCGGACGCAATCACCTCGCCATGCCGGTGTTCGACGTGGCGACCGGCGGCTGCCGCGACGGCCTGCACGGCGATCGCGCGAACGAGAACCAGGGGGCGGAGTCGACGATCTCGTACCTCGCCGCCCTGCACGACATGCACGCGATCGAGCGCGCCGCGCTCGGCTGAGCCGTCCCGCCACACAGCAGGGTCCATGCCCGACCACCAGGCGTACGACGTGTTGTTCGAGCGTCACGCGCGCAACCCGATCCTCTCGGCGGCCAACTGGCCGTACCCGGTCCACACCGTCTTCAACCCCGGCGCGACGCGCCTCGCCGACGGCACCACGCTCCTCCTCTGCCGCGTCGAGGATCGCCGCGGCCACTCGCACCTCTGCGCCGCCCGCTCGGCCAACGGCGTGGACGGCTGGAGCATCGATCCCGCGCCCACCTTCTGCGCCGACCACGAGCGCTATCCCGAGGAGCTGTGGGGGGTCGAGGATCCCCGCATCACCTTCGTGCCCGAACTCGACGCGTACGTCGTGGCCTACACCGCCTTCGGGCGCGCGGGGCCGGGCGTGGCGCTCGCGCTCACGAAGGACTTCCGCGAGTTCCGGCGCTACGGCCTCGTCATGCAGCCCGATGACAAGGACGCGGCGCTCTTGCCGCGGCGCGTCAACGGCAACTTCGCGCTCCTCCACCGCCCGCTGGCCGACTCGGGCGCGCACATCTGGATCTCCTACTCGCCCGACCTCAGGAACTGGGGCAGCCACAAGCTCGTGCTCCCCGCGCGCCGCGGCGCCTGGTGGGACGCGAACAAGGTCGGCCTCTCGCCGCCGCTCATCGAGACCGATCGCGGCTGGCTCATGATCTACCACGGCGTCCGCCAGACGGCGGGCGGCGCGCTCTACCGCCTCGGCCTCGCGCTGCTCGACCGCGAGCAACCGGAGGTCTGTCTCCTGCGCGGCGACATGTGGGTGTTCGGCCCCGAGGCGCGCTACGAGACGCACGGCGACGTCGGCAACGTCGCCTTCCCCTGCGGCGTGACGGTGGCCGATGACGGCGACACCGTGCGCATCTACTACGGGGCCGCCGATACCTGCATCGCGCTCGCGACCGGGAGCATCCGCCAGATGCTCGACTGGCTCGACCAGCACGGCGCGGCCAGCGGTGGCTACGAGCGCGCCGAGGCGCGTCCCCCTAAGGAGCCGACCGTCCATGGCGTGGGCGCGTTCGCGGTGCGGCCACCCGGCGCGTAGGGGCGTGCGCGCACGGCGCCGCGCACCGTTCGCCGCGCGCTCACGCGGGCGCTACGTTTGGGGCACGGCCGCATGGCTTCACGCCCCTCCGCCACCTTCCGGCATTCCGGTGCCGTGGTCGCCCCGGCGCTCGCCGAGGCGGTGCGCCGCGCGCACTTCGGCCGGGTCTCGCGCATCGCGGCGCGCGCGATGGGCGCGCCGCGCGCCGTGTTCTGCGTCCTCGTCGGCGAAGCGGTCATGACGCTCGACGGCACGCAGGTCGAGGAGGTGGACGACCTCGCCGTGGTGCGCCCGCGCCTGGCGGCGCTGCTCCGGATGGGCGCCCGGGCCGGGACGCCGCAGGTCGTGGCCGACGCCGATCGCCTCCCCGAGCTCGCGCGGCACGCCCCCGATGCGGCCGGTCCGCTCGGCAGCGCGGTCCTCGCGCCCTTCAGCGCGCAGTCCGGCGCGGTGCGCGGGTGCGTCGCGGTCCTCGACGCGCCCGGCCGCGCGTACACCACCGAGGAGCGCGAGGCGCTCGCCGACATCGCGTACGCCACGGCGACGGCGATGGCGCTCGTCGAGGAGATCGAGATCCGCCAGTCCATCGAGGCCTCGCTCGTGGACTCCGAGCGCCGGCTCCGCGACCTCCTCGACTCGACCACCGACCTCGTGCAGGCGGTGGGCGCCGACGGTCACCTGCGCTACGCCAACCGGGCCTGGCGCGACGCGCTCGGCTATCGCGAGGAGGACATCCCGCGCCTCACCGTCGCCGAGCTCGTGGCCGTCGACCAGCGCGACGCGTTCGAGGCCGCGCTCGAGTTCGCGAACACCGCCGGGGAGGTGCGGGGGGTGAGCACCATCCTGCGCCACGCCACCGGGCGCCGCGTCGTCGTCACCGGCAACCTGCGCCGCCGCGACGAGGAATCGGGCTCGCCGACCATCGAGGCCGTCTTCCGCGACGTCACCACGCAGACCACCATCCAGTCCGAGCGCGAGCGCCTGATCGCCACGCTCGAGGCCACGACCGACGTCGTCGCCATCATGGACGTCAACGGACTCGTCTCGTACGTGAACGAGGCCGGCCGCGCCCTCCTCGGGCGGCACGGCCGCGCCGAGGTGGTGGAGGTGCCGCTCTCGCTGCTCCATCCCGACTGGGCCTACGCGCGCATCGTCAACGAGGCGATTCCCGCCGCGATCGCCGAGGGCAGCTGGAGCGGCGAGACCGCCGTGCGCGACGACCAGGGCCACGAATATCCGGTCTCGCAGGTGATCGTCGCGCACGAGTCGGCGCGCGGCGGCGTCTGGTTCCTCTCCACCATCATGCACGACATCTCGGAGCGGAAGCGCGCCGAGGAGGAGATGCGCGAGTCCGAGCAGCGGTTCCGCCGCCTCTCGGACGCGTCGCGCGACGGCATCGTCGTCGTGGACAAGGTGATCCGCGACGCCAACCGCGCCGTCTCCCGCATGTTCCAGATCGAGGAGGCGGAGCTGATCGGCATGCCGGTCACGCAGCTCGTGCTGCCCGAGCAGCGCCCGAGCCTCGCGGGGTACCTGACCGGCGGGCTCGACGGCACCATGGAGACCGTCGGGCTCCGGCGCACCGGCGCGACGTTCGACCTCGAGATCGCGATGCGCCCGCTCTCGCTCCACGGCCGGGTCGCGCGCGTGCTCGTGCTGCGCGACATCTCGGGGCCCAAGGAAGTCGATCGCCTCAAGAGCGAGTTCGTGTCCACGGTGTCGCACGAGCTGCGCACGCCGCTCACCTCGATCCGCGGGGCGCTCGGGCTCGTGCAGGGCGGCGCCGCCGGCGCCCTGCCGCCCAAGGCGGCCGAGCTCCTCGGCATCGCGCTCGGCAACACCGACCGCCTCACGCGCCTCGTCAACGACCTGCTCGACCTGAACAAGATCGAGGCCGGGCGGCTCGAGCTCACCCTGTCGCCCCTCAGCACGCGCGACGTCGTCGCCGACACGCTGCGCGACCTGGGCCCGCTCGCGACGTCGCAGCAGCTGCGGCTCGTGGGCGACGCCGAGAGCGCGCCGATGATGGTCGGCGACCGCGACCGCGTGCTGCAGGTACTCGCCAACCTGGTCTCGAACGCGATCAAGTACTCGTCCGCGGGTGACGTCATCCGCGTGCGCGCGCGCCGCGCCGGCGGCCACGTGCGCGTCGAGGTCGAGGACCACGGCCCGGGCATTCCGGCCGACCAGCTCGGTCGCCTCTTCCAGCGGTTCCAGCAGGTGGGCGACGCGGCGTCGCGGAAGCCCGGCACCGGCCTCGGCCTCGCGATCTCGCGCTCGATCGTCGAGATGCACAAGGGCCGCATCGGCGTGGACTCGCACCCGGGCGTGCGCACGATCTTCTGGTTCGAGATTCCCGCCTCGGGAGCGGAGGGCGCGTGAGCGGGCTGCCGCCCACCGTGGCGTGGAGTGACGACGGCCGCGCGGTGCGCATCGTGGACCAGCGCCGCCTCCCCGCCGAGCTCGCCTTCCTCGACCTGCGCACGGTGGACGAGGTCGTGAACGCGATCCGCACCCTCGCCGTGCGCGGCGCGCCCGCCATCGGCGTCGCGGGGGCCATGGGGCTCGCCGTCGCGCTCCGCGAGCGCGAGGCGGGGTTCGCCGCGCACTTCGAGGCGGCGGCCACCGCGATCGCGCGCGCGCGCCCCACCGCCGTCAACCTGCCGTGGGCCATCGCCCGCATGCGCGCGGCGGTCGCGTCGCGCCTCGGCGAGCCCGCCAGCGCGCTCCGCCTGCTGCACGACGAGGCCGAGCGGATCCGCGCCGAGGACGAGGCCATGTGCCTCGCCATCGGGACGCACGGGCTGGCGCTGCTGCGCGACGGGATGACGCTGCTCACCCACTGCAACGCGGGCGCGCTCGCGACGGCGGGGATCGGCACCGCGCTCGCCCCGGTGCACCTCGCGGCGCGGCGCGGCTGGCGCCTCCACGTGTACGCCGACGAAACGCGCCCGCTCCTCCAGGGCGCGCGCCTCACCATGTGGGAGCTCCTCCACGCCGGCGTGCAGGCCACGCTCATCACCGACAACATGGCCGCCGCCACCCTGCGCGACCGCGGCATCGAGGCCGTGCTCGTGGGCGCCGACCGGATCTGCGCCAACGGCGACGTCGTCAACAAGGTCGGCACGTATGGCGTCGCGCTGGCCGCGCACGCGCACGGCGTGCCGGTGTACGTCCTCGCGCCGTCGTCCACCGTGGATCCCGCCACCGCGCGCGGGGCCGACGTCCACATCGAGCAGCGCGATGGCGCGGAGGTCACGATGCCGCTCGGGGCCGCCGCCGCGCCGGCCGGCGCGCAGGCGTACAATCCGGCATTCGACTGGACCCCCGCGCGCCTCGTCTCGGCGATCGTCACCGACCGCGGCGTGCATCGCCCGCCGTACGACTTCTCGCGTGGCGTCGTCGCCACCTCCTCCACCTGAGCACCGGATCCGCCATGCGGCACGTCCTCGCCATCGATCAGGGCACCACCGGCACCACCTGCCTCGTCGTCGCCGCCGACGGCCGCGTCGCCGGCCGCGCCTACCGCGAGCTGCCGCAGCACTTCCCGAAGCCGGGGTGGGTCGAGCACGACGCCATGGACATCCTCACGGGCGTCCTCGACGCTGGCCGCGAGGCGATCGCGCAGTCGGGCGTCGTGCCCGACGCCATCGGCATCACCAACCAGCGCGAGACCACCGTCGTGTGGGAACGCGCCACCGGCCGTCCCGTCGCGCGCGCCATCGTCTGGCAGGACCGGCGCACCGCGCCGCAGTGCGCCGAGCTGGCGCCGCACGCCGCCGACATCACCGCGCGCACCGGACTCGTCGTCGACGCCTACTTCTCCGGCACCAAGGTGGAGTGGCTGCTGCGCGAGCATCACCTCGCCGATCGCGCGGCCAACGGCGAGCTCGCGTTCGGGACAGTGGACAGCTGGCTCGTCTGGAAGCTCACCGGCGGCCAGGTGCACGCGACCGATCCCACCAACGCGAGCCGCACGCTGCTCTACGACATCGGCGCGCATGCGTGGAGTCCCGACCTGTGCGCCTTGCTGGGCGTCCCCGCGGCCATGCTGCCCGAGGTGCGTCCATCGTCGGGTGACTTCGGCGTGACGACCGCGTTCGGCCCGGCCATCCCGATCCGCGGCGTCGCCGGCGACCAGCAGGCCGCGCTCTTCGGCCAGGGCTGCTGGCGGCCGGGCGAGGGCAAGAACACCTACGGCACCGGCGCCTTCCTCCTCCTCAACACGGGCGGCACGCGGCCGGCCACGGGCGACGGCCTCCTCGTCACGCTCGCGTGCGACGCGGAGGGGCGCGCCGCGTATGCCTACGAGGCGGCCATCTTCATCGCCGGCGCGGCCGTGCAGTGGCTGCGCGACGGGCTCGGCATCCTCTCCAAGGCCGGGGAGACCGAGGCGATGGCCGCGGGTCTCGCCTCGAACGACGGGGTCTACTTCATTCCCGCGCTCGTCGGCCTCGGCGCGCCGCACTGGGAGCCCGATGCGCGCGGCACGATCGTCGGCCTCACGCGCGGCACCACGCGCGCCCACCTCGCGCGCGCCGCGCTCGAGGCCATGGCGTTCGGCACCGCCGACGTCCTCGGCGTGATGCGCGAGCGGAGCGGCACGCCGTTCGAGCGGCTCCGCGTGGATGGCGGCGCCACCAACAACGGCTGGCTCATGCAGTTCCAGGCCGACGTGCTCGGCGTGCCCGTCGAACGCCCCGACATGGTGGAGACGACCGCCCTCGGCGCGGCGGGGCTCGCCGGACTGGCCGCCGGCGTCTGGAAGGACGGCGCCGACTTCCAGGCGTCGCGCCACTTCACGCGCTTCGCGCCCGGGGCGGGGCAGGCGTCCGCGCAGGCCGCGCGCGGCGGCTGGGCGCGGGCGGTGCGCGCGACGCTCGCGCACGCGCGCGACCGGGACTGACCGCACGGGGGGACAGGGAGCAACCCCGGGGGCTGGGGCGTATATTGTGCTCCGGGCGCGGTGCCGTTGGCCGCGCCTCCCTCCAAGCCCCACCGCACATGAACGCCCGCACCAGGTTCATCATCGGCGGCGCCATCGTGCTCGGCACTGCCGGGTACCTGATGGCCTCGTCCATCAACGAGACGGCGCAGTACTACCTGACGCCCGGTGAACTCGCGACCAAGGTGGCCGCCGACCCGGCCTTCATGGAGACCGGCGTCAAGGTCGGCGCGCGCGTCGTGCCCGGCACGATCAAGCGCGCCCCCGGTGGCCGCGAGGTCGCCTTCGACATGACCGACGGCGCCCGCACCTATCCGGTCGTCTATCGCGGCCTCATCCCCGACACCTTCACCGACAGCGTGGACGTGGTCGTCGAGGGACGGCTGGGCAAGGACGGGACCTTCCGCGCCACGGTGCTGCTCGCCAAGTGCGCGTCGCGCTACGAGAACGCGCCCGACAAGAACAAGTACAAGGACACGCCCGGGTACCAGCAGGCGCGGCCGAGCAAGGCCACGTGATCCTGCTCGGGGAGTTGTCGCTCTGGATCGCGCTCGTCATGGCGACCTGGGCGGTGGTGGCCTCGTACGCCGGCGGCGGGCTCCGCCGCGGGGAGCTCGTGCTCTCGGGCGAGCGCGGCATCTACGCCGCCGCCGGCTTCACGGTCATCGCCTCGGCCGGCCTGCTCACGGCCCTCGTCACGCACGACTTCTCCCTCAAGTACGTCGCGAGCTACACCAGCGCGAACCTCCCCACCGTCTATACCATCACCGCCTTCTGGGGCGGACAGAGCGGCTCGCTGCTCTTCTGGGCGCTGGTGCTCGGCATCTACGCGGTCATCGCGGTCTACGCCAACCGGAACGGCAACCGCGAGATGATGCCGTGGGTGACCGGCACGCTCGGCGTCGTGCTCACCTTCTTCCTCGCCGTCACCGTCTTCGGGTCCAACCCGTTCGAGCGGCTCGACTGGATTCCCCCGGATGGCCGCGGGATGAACCCGCAGCTGCAGAACCCGGGGATGGCGATCCACCCGCCCAACCTCTACCTGGGCTACGTCGCCACGGCGGTGCCGTTCGCGTTCGCCGTCGGCGCGCTCATCACGCGGCGCCTCGACGCCGAGTGGCTGGGCGCCGTGCGGCGCTGGGCGCTCGTGAGCTGGTTCTTCCTCACCATCGGCATCACGCTCGGCATGTGGTGGGCGTACGTCGAGCTCGGATGGGGCGGCTACTGGGCGTGGGATCCCGTCGAGAACGCGTCGCTCCTGCCGTGGCTCACCGGCACGGCCTTCCTGCACAGCATCATGGTGCAGGAGAAGCGCGGAATGCTGCGCAAGTGGAACGTCCTCCTCGTCATCGGCACCTTCCTGCTCGCCATCCTCGGCACCTTCCTCACCCGCTCGGGGATCGTGCAGAGCGTGCACGCCTTCGCGCAGTCGCCGGTGGGGCAGTGGTTCGCGGGCTTCCTGATCGTCGCCACGATCGCGTCGGTGCTGCTGATCGCGTTCCGGCTCGACGACATGCAGCCGACCACCGAGCTCGAGAGCCTCGTGAGTCGGGAGGCCGCCTTCCTCTACAACAACCTGCTCTTCGTCGGCATCGCGTTCTCGGTCCTCTGGGGCACGCTCTTCCCGGTGCTGTCCGAGGCGGTCAAGGGCGCGAAGATTACGGTCGGGCCGCCGTTCTTCAATTCGGTCAACGTCCCGCTCGGCCTGCTCCTCTTCGCCCTCACGGGGATCGGCCCGCTCATCGCGTGGCGGAAGGCCAGCGTCGGCAACCTGCGCCGGCAGTTCACCGGACCCGTGGTGTTCGGACTCGCCTTCGGCGCCGCGCTCGCGATCGCCGGCATGCGCGACCCCTATGCGCTCATCGCCTACCTGCTCGCGGCCTTCGTCACCGGCACGATCGTGCAGGAGTTCTGGAAGGGGATCGGCGCGCGGCGGAAGATGTACGGCGACTCCCTCGCGCAGGCGTCGGTGCGCCTCGTGGCGCGCAACCGCCGGCGGTACGGCGGCTACATCGTGCACGCCGGCATGACGATGGTGTTCGCCGCCTTCGCCGGGCTCGCCTTCCGCAAGGAGTTCGACCTCACGCTGCGCCCCGGCGAGACCTTCGCCGCCAGGGACGCGTGGGGGCGCGAGTGGCGCTTCACCTCGCTCGGCCTCTCGCGCTACGAGCAGCTCAACCGCCAGGTGGTCGCGCTCAACCTGCAGGTCGTGCGCGACGGCAAGCCGGTGGACAACATCGTCACCGAGAAGCGGCAGCACGTGGACTCGCAGGGGAACCCCACCTTCGAGCCCTCGACCGAGGTCGGCATCCAGTACGACGCGAAGGGCGACACCTACGTCGTGCTCGCCGGGGTGTCGCCGGGCGAACGCGCCGAGGTGCGCATCACCTTCAACCCGCTCGTCGTGTGGGTCTGGCTCGGCGGCGGGATCATGGCGCTCGGCGGGCTGATCGTCATGTGGCCCACCGCGACGCGCCGCCGCCTGCAGGCCGGCTACGCGACCGCGATCGCCGGCGAACCCGCGGCCGCCGGCGTGGCATGATCGGCGCGTTCGTCGCCGGCGGGCTGCTCGCGCTCGCGGCGCTGGCCTTCGTGCTCGTGCCGGTCGTGCGCGGCGACGCGGTGATGCGCATGCGCGGTGGCGCCGCGCCCGACGAGGCCGAGGACGCGATCGGCGCGCTGCGCGAGGTCGAGTTCGACCGCGCGACCGGCAAGCTGTCGGATGACGACTACGCGAGCCTCAGCGCGCGCCGCTGCGCTGCGGCCGGGCGCGCGACGTGGTGCTCGTCCTGCGGGCGCTACCTCCCCGAGGCCTGCCCGCGCTGCCGGTCGGCCGTGACGGAAGATGGCGCCTCGTACTGCAGCCACTGCGGCGTGAACCTCGCGCGCGCGTAGCGTCGCGTCGGCGGGGCGGAAGCGGAACGGGGCGTCACCTCATCAGAGGTGACGCCCCGTCGGTCATCCGGGCGCGAGCCCGGCGCACGGTGGAGCAGGGTTACGGCTTCTTCGGGGCGTCGGCCTTCTTCTCCATCTTGTCGCCCTTCTTCTCCATCATCGCACCCTTCTTCTCCATCATCTCGCCCTTCTTCTCCATCTTCTTCTCGCCCTGCGCCGGGGCGGCGGCCTGGGCATTGGCGGAGACGGTGACGATCCCAGCAAGCAGCGCGGCGGCGATCAGCTTCTTCATCTGAAAGGACTCCATTGGTGGTGTGTGGCCGGCACGACTGGTGCGCCGACTTGGGGGTATCAGCAGGCTCCCACTGGGTGGGCCCAGCCTACATAAGCTGATACGGATTCGATGGTTCCGCACGTTACGGATTTCTTAACTGCGGGTCCGTCGCCGCCAGCACCGCAGGGTCAGTGCTCGAGGCCTTCCAGCCGGTGCTGCGCATACCGGAGGGGCAGGACCGTCGAGGCCACGCACAGGAGTCCCGCGCTCCCGAAGCCCAGCACCATGCCCAGCGGGTCGGCCTCGCCGCCGTACGCCTGCGCGGCGAGGTACGTGTACACCGGCCGCGCCTCGAGGATCACCACCGCGCCGATCAGCGTCACCGACGACATCATGAACAACAGACCGCCGAACGACGTCGGGATCTGCGCCGCGTTCTCCGTCTCGAACTGCGGGAACAGCGTCCCGAACGCCACCGCGAGCCCGGCCAGCGCGAACGTCATCATCCCGATCGTCACGACCGACACCGCGAACATGAACGGGCTCACCTTGAGCAGGTAATCGGTCACCCCCACGATCCCGATCGCGAGGATGAGCAGCGGCAGCGTGCCCACCCAGAACTTGGCCCACAGCAGGTCGCGCATCGACATCGGGCTCGAGCGCAGCAGCCACATCGTCCGCCCCTCGAGCGACACGCCGGGGAACAGGAAGCGCGCCGCGATGCTCGCCAGCACGAATCCCGCCAGCACCAGGTTGAGGAACGGGATCACGTTCACGAGGAAGAACGTCACCCCCTGCTGGTTGAGCGGGAGGAACTTGATGTTGAACACGTACACCACCACCAGCACGCCCAGCAGGATCAGCTGCGACCACTGCGTCGTGTCGCGGAAGAAGAGCCGGATCTCCTTGAACACCAGCTCGCGCCGCAGCACCGACAGGACGCCGAGCAGCCCGCGGACCGCGCCGCTCCGCCCGTCGCCCGTCACGATCCGCTGCGCGCTCTCCTGCGCCTTGCTGAACCCCACGTCGTACAGGCGCCGGTGGAGCAGCGCGCCGAGCACCACCACCGCGGCGGCCGTCGTCCACAGCAGGTAGAACGGAAGCCAGTCCACCGGCCCCGTGAGCCACGACATCACCGCCTTCTGCCCCCACTCGCTCGGCAGGAACGGCGACGTCGGCGTGCGCAGCACCGAGATGAAGTCCACCAGCGACCGGAATCCCTCGGGCCGCGCCAGCTTTTCCGGTCGCACCAGCCGGAACAGCAGCACCACGCCGCCCGCCGCGAGCACCGCGATCAGGCTCAGGATGTCGCGCGTGCGCCGCGCGGGGAACACGTTCACCAGCACCAGGGTGAGTGCGCTCCCGATCGCCGCCGGGATCACCACGAACGGCAGCATCACCGCCGCCGCCACCACGGGCCACAGCCACCCGCCATGGTACGCCGCGCCGAACGCGCTGAACAGCGGGATGCTCATCAGCACCACCATCCAGCTCGACGCCACCACCGTCTCGATCAGCTTGGCGCCGTAGAGCCTGAGCCAGTCCACCGGCGCCGCCACGAGCATGTCGAGGTCCTTCGCCAGGAAGAAGCTCGACAGCGCCGTGATCACGTTCGACAGGAGCAGGATCGAGAAGAAGCTCACCATCATCAGGCCGAGCAGCTTGCCCGCGAGCAGCGGCCCGATCTCCTCGACGCCGCGGAAGTACACGAGCAGCCGGTAGAGCACCGTGAAGATGAACGCCCAGAAGAGGAGCGCCATCCCGCCGAGGATCGCGATCCGCGCCCCCTTGCCGCGCTCCTCGGCCGCCGCGCGCGCGCGCGCCGTCAGCCACTTGGGGAGCAGCAGGTGGAGCAGCGCCGGGTCGGGCAGGGCCTGCGCCGGCACCTCGGCCGTCGTTCCCAGCGCGCTACGCGTCGAGGACATTCACCAGTTCGCGTGCGGCGTTGTCGCCCGTCAGGCGCAGGAAGATCTCCTCCAGTCCCTTGCCGGCGTTCGCGGCGTCGGCGCGCAGCTCGTCCATCGTGCCGAAG
>JACQES010000341.1 GCA_016200495.1 Gemmatimonadota bacterium | reverse complement strand
CGCCCGCCGGCGGACCGCCGCCGCGCCCCTCGCCACCGCCACCGACGCCCACCCCCAGCATCACCTGCGGCCACTCGTACGAGAGGAACACGCCGCTCGCCGACACGAGGATGATCGGGATCGCGAGCCAGATGCCGGCGACATGGTGCCAGTTGAACTCGCGCGCCTTGGCGCTCAGGCGGAAGGCCGGGATGGTCGTCGAGCGCACGATCGCCGCCGTCCAGCGGCGCGGCCACCAGAGCCAGAGTCCGGTGAGCCCGAGGAACACGAACAGCAGGTTGGCCGCGCCGGTCAGCGTGCGACCCACGCCGCGTCCGTTTTCCTGACCGAGGAAGCGATGCCAGCGGCGCACCGCCTGCATCGTCTCCGCCGCCCGGCCGGTCGTCGGGCGCGGCAGGTCGGCGCCGGTGTACGGGTCGAGCAGGCGGGTCGGTGCGCCCCGTGCGCGGGCACGCGCGACCACCGGCTCCGCCGGGTCGCGCCGGATCGAGAGCAGGCTCACGTCCGACGGGGCGAGCCTCGCGCGCGCGAAGAGCGTGTCGAGCGGAAGCCGCACGGCGCCGGCGGGCACCGTGGCCTTGGGTGCGCCGTCGATCGCATCCACGATCTCGCGCTCGAAGCCGAGCATCGCCCCGGTCACGCTCATCACGAGGATCACCACGCCGGCGGTGGTGCCCATGACGAGGTGGACCCAGAACAGCACGGCGCGAATGCGCCAGAACGGGGTCTCGTGGCTCATGCGCGCCCGCGCCAGCGGTCGATCTCGCGCCGCTGCTTCTTGTCCGGCCGTCCTTCCTCGAAGTCGTACTGTACGTGGGCGAGCTTCATCTGCAGCTGCGTCCGTTCGCGACGCTCCCTCCCGAGCGGCGTTTCCTCGTAGAGCCCCTGCGCCACCGACGCCGAGCCGCGCCGTGCGGCGAGGGTGCGCACGACGACCTCGTGCTCGATCGGGCCCACGCGCACGGTCACCACGTCGCCCGGTCGCACGACCCGCGCGCGCTTGGCGCGCTCGCCGCCCACCTCGACCTTGCCGCCGTCGATGGCGTCGGCTGCGAGCGAGCGCGTCTTGAAGAAGCGCGCGGCCCAGAGCCACTGGTCGAGGCGGACGCGACCGCCTTCGTCGGCGTCGGCATCCTCATCGGCCCCACCGCGGCGGCTCACTCGAGGTCTCCCTCGTCGGCGGCCTCCACGGCGACGTCGGCGTCACCGGCGTCGTCGTAGGTCACGTACACGGTCCAGGGGCGGCAACACACCTGGCAGTCCTCCTCGTAGCGCTGGTGCGTGCCGCTGCCGGGATCGAGGGCGATCGACACCTCCTCGCCGCAGTAGGGGCAGGTGACGTCGGCCTCCATCGCGGCCGTGCCGTCGCCCAGCGGAAAGTCCTCGTCGAGCGCGGCCTCGCGCTCGGCGTCCGTCTCCTCCTCGTCGTCGGCGCGGCGGACCATCAGCGGCTGCCCGCCGGGCCGACCCACGTGTCGATGCCGCCCGCCTGCTGGCCGACGTCCACGCTCGCGACGCGGCGGAGCGCCACCAGGTCGAAGATGTCCACCGTGCCGGGCTCGGAGCCGATCCCCTCGCACGACACGAAGACGTAGCGGTTGTCGGCGGTGACGGCCGCGCCGTGCACCACGCGCCGCGACGTCTTGATGCGCGCCTTCTCCTTGCCGCTCGCGCGGTCGATGATCGAGATGGACTGGTCGCGCTTGTTGGTGGCGATGAGCGTCGCGCCGTCGCTCGTGATGGCGAGGTTGTACACGCCGTTTCCCGCCGGGAGGCGCCGGGTCATGGTCCAGCCGCGCGTCTCGATCTCGACGATCTCGCTCGACTTGTTGCAGGCCACGTACACGAACTCGCCGTCCGGCGTCGGCTGGGCCCACGTGGGCGAGCAGCCGGGATCGCCGGCCTTGGGCATCTCCATGCCGTGTCCGCCCATGTCCATGCCGGCGTGCGCGTTGGCGCTGCGGCGGGGCGGGGCGCCGCTCATCCCCATCTCCTTGCCCCTGGTGAGCATGAAGTGGCGCGACACGCCGAGCTGCCGGGTGTCGATCTCGACGACGATGTCGTCCATCATGCACGCCGAGTAGTGCTTGGTGCCCTTGGCGTTGAGGCGCGAGCCGTGCGGCATCGTGCAGGTGGGGATGCGCGCGATCTCCACCATCTCGTCGAGCGCGACGACCGAGACGTCGCTCGCGACCATGTCGCCGTGGAGGTTGAAGTTCACCACGTAGGCGTAGAAGCCGTCGGGCGAGACCTGCGTGGTGGCGGGGAAGTTGCCGAGCACCACCTGGCCCAGCAGTTCGTCGGTGCCGGTGCGGAAGCGCCAGAGGCGCCCGAACGGGGTGCCGTGCGCGGTGGAGACGACGTACGTCTTGCCGTCGGGCGCGACCGCCACGCCGTGCGGGCCGTCGGGGTCGGTCGGCATGATGCCGACGTCCACCGCGTGGTCGAGGGTGGCGCCCCTGGGGCCGAAGCGGATGAGCGAGACCTTGTCCACCGATTCGGAGCCCACGTAGGCGAAGTACTCGCGCGTCGGCGGGGCCGGCACCTGCTCGGTGATGATGCGATCGGGGCCCACGCGCACCTGCGCGCCCGCGGGCGCGGCGAGCAGGGCGGCGAGCGCGCCGAGCGCGGCGAGCGGTCGGAACCCGCGCCGGCGGAGCGCGACGCGCGGAGCGCGGGGCGCGGCAGCCCCCCGCGCGAAGGTCATGGTCACGGCACCACCTCAGGCTTGGGCTCCATCCGCACGATGAAGAGCCCGTTGTTGAAGTCGTTCACGTACGCGAGCCCGTTCTTGACCACCACGCCCCACGTCATGGCGGCGTTGGGGAGGAAGCCCTTCGGGTCCACGGGGTTCACCATCGTCATCTCGCGGCCCTGCGCGCGCAGGTCGCCGCGCAGCTCCCCGCCGATGTCGAAGGCGCGGAAGCCGGCGTTGTACGCGCCCATGTAGAGCGTGTCGCCCGCGACCCACACGTTGTGTACCCCGCCGAACTCCGGTTCATACCACGCCACGGACCGGGGCTTCGTGATGTCCGAGACGTCGAGCACCTGGAGCCGCCCGTAGGCGCGCGAGACCTTGCCGTTGAAGAGGTCGGTGGCCGCCTCCTGCGCGAACACCTCGTCGGCGATGAAGACGTAGTTCTTGTGCCGCCACGCGGTGTGCGTGCCCCGGATGAAGCCCGGGCTGTTGGCCTGCTCCACCTGCTTGTACAGCGCGTTGAGGTCGTACTTGTACTGCGACACGAACTGCGGGTTGGAGGGCGAGCCGCCCTTGATCCCGTTGCCGATGTCGAGGATCACGAGCCCGTCGTTCCACCACGAGCCGTAGAGGAGCCCGTCCTGCACGTCGATGTCGTGCACGTAGCGGCCGATGTCCGAGCGCGGCGTCTTCCACTGCGACACTTCCTTCGGGTGCGCGGGATCGTTGATGTCGATCACGTGCACGGTGCCGATCGCGTCGTTGGTCAGGTAGATGTGCGTGCCGTACCGGGGCTGCGTGTAGATGAAGGCCGAGTGCACGCCGCCCGTGACCCCGGTGGTGAACTCGCTGATCACCTTGGGGTGGAGCGGGTCCTCCGTCGAGCAGATGACGATGCCGTTCTTGCGGTCGGCCGCGCCCTCGCGCGTGAACACCAGCACCTTGCCGTCGGCGCTCGTCATGATGTCGTTGACGAGCCGCGTGTTGGCCATGACCGAGTCCACGATCACGGGCGCGGCCGGGTTGGAGATGTCGATCGCGTAGAACCGGTCGCCGCCCAGGTGGGTGCCGAGGTAGGCGACCTTGCCGTTCGGGTGCACCCACACCTCGCTCGTGGGGAACTTGGTGCGCACCATCGTGCCGACGATCGTCGCCTTGCGGCGCACGTCGCGCGCGGCGACGGTGATCGTCGCCGTCCCCACGCGGTTGCCCAGCTGCGCCGTCACGGCGTAGGTGCCCGGCTCGTACGCGACGAAGGCCCCGTCGGGATCCACCTGGCCCTGGCCCGGCGCGAAGCTCCACGTCGGGGTGAGGCCGCCGATCGCGGCGCCCGAGGCGTCCTTGGCCGTGGCGGTGAAGCGCACCACGTCGCCGGTGCGGGCCTGCGCGGCGCCAGGCGTCACCGTCACCGACGCGAGCGTCGCGCGCGGCACCTCGAGGTCGAGCGTCGCGCGCGCGGCACCGGCCGAGGCCGTCACCGTCGCCTTGCCCGGCGCCACCGCCTCGAGGATCCCGTCGCCCACGACCTTCACGACGCCCGGCGCCGACGACGTCCACGTCGGCACGTCAGGCCGCTGGTCGCCGTTGGCGGCGAGCACGCGCCGCGCGATGCGCGCCACCTGCCCGGCGAGCAGCCGCGCGGGCCGCGGGTCGAGCTCGATGCGCGCGGCGGGGCCGGGCACCACCTGCACCGTGACGCGCTGGATGACGGGCTTCTGGCCCGTGACCACGCCGCTCACCACGATGGGCGACGGGCCCATCGCCACGCCGGTGAAGAGCCCCTCGCGATTGACCGAGCCGGTCTCCGACTGGCTCGCGTCGGCGTAGAGGATCTTGGCCCCCTCGACCGCCTTGCCCTGCGCGTCCACGAGTTGCGCCTTGATGCGCACCGTGTCGCCCACGGCCACCGACGGACGGGCGGGGGTGATCACGAGGCGGGCGCTCGCGCCCTGCTGCGCACGCAGGGCGGGCGCCGCGAGGGCGACCACGAAGACGAACGGGATCCGGTGACGCAGGCGCATGGGAGGGAATGGGAGGCTGAGGGTCATGGCACCACCGCCGGCTTGGGCTCGATCTTCACCACCCAGAGGCCGTTGTACATGTCGTTCACGTAGGCGAGGCCGTCGCGCACCACGACGCCCCACGTCATCGCCGCGTTCTTGACGAAGCCGTCCAGGTCCGCGGTGTTCAGGTGCCCGATCTCGCGCTGCTGCGCCCGAAGGTCGCCGCGCAGCTCGCCCGAGATGTCGAACACGCGGAACCCGGCGTTGTAGGCGCCCATGTAGAGCGTGTCGCCCGCGACCCACACGTTGTGTACCCCGCCGAACTCGGGTTCATACCACGCGACCGACTTGGGTTTCGTGATGTCCGAGACGTCGAGCACCTGGAGCCGCCCGTAGGCGCGGCCCGCCGACGCGTCCTTCGCGCCCGCCACGCCGCTCGACGGAAAGACCTCGTCGGCGATGAAGACGTAATTCTTGTGCCGCCACGCCGTGTGCGTCCCGCGGATGAACCCCGGGCCGCCCGCGAGCTCGACCTGCCGGTAGAGCGCGTTGAGGTCGTACTTGTACTGCGACACCAGCTGCGGGTTGGACGGCGAGCCGCCCTTGATCCCGTTGCCGACGTCGAGGATCACCAGCCCGTCGTTCCACCACGAGCCGTAGAGCAGGCCGTCCTGCACGTCGATGTCGTGCAGCGTGCGGCCGGCGTCGGCGCGCGCGGTCTTCCACACGGCCACCTCCTTCGGGTGGGCCGGGTCGTTGATGTCCACGATGTGGAGCGCGCCCGTCCCGTCGTTCGTGGCGTACACGTGCCGGCCGTACTTCGGCTGCTCGTAGATGAAGGCCGAGTGCACGCCGCCGGTCATCCCCTGCGTGTAGTCGGTGACCTTCTTCGGGTGCGCCGGATCCTCGAGCGACGCGATCACGAAGCCGTTCTTGCGATCGGCGGCGCCCTCGCGCGTGAACACCATCCACTTGCCGTCCTTGGTGGTCATCACGTCGTTCACGCGCCGAGTGTTCTCGATCAGCGAGTCCGTCACCACCGGCTTGGACGGGTTCGAGATGTCCATCGCGTACAGCACGTCGCCACCCGAGCCCGAGCCCAGGTAGGCGTGCTTGCCGTCCGGATGGATCCACACCTCCTCGGTCGTGAAGCGCGTCCGCGGGAGGCGCCCCACGACGCGCAGCGGCCGCCGGACGTCGCGCGCGGTGAGCGCGACGCGCGCCTCCGCCGTGCGTGCGCCGAAGTTGGCGATGACCGTGTACTCGCCGGCGTCGTAGCCCACGAACGCGCCGTCCGCGTCGATCATCGCGTTGCCGGGGGACACGCTCCACGTGGGCGCCACGCCGGCCAGCGCCTGGCCGCTCGGCCCCTTGGCCACCGCCTTGAACCGGATCACGTCGCCGGTGCGCGCATCCGTCGTGTTCGGCGTAAGTTCGACGCTCGCGATCGGGCCAGCCAGCACGGTCACCTGCCGCGTGGCTGACGCGCTGCCGGCCGTCGCCGTGAGCGTCGCGGTTCCCGCCGCCTTGGCGACCAGGAAGCCGTCGGCCCCCACCTCCGCGACGCGCGGCGCCGACGAGACGAACCGCGGACGCTCGTCGCGCACGTCGTTGAGCGCCGAGAAGGCGCGCGCCGCAAGGCGGATGCGCTGGCCCACCACCATCGGCGCGTGCGGCGCATCGATCTCGACGCGCGCCGCGGGACCCGCGACGACCTTGATGCTCACCCGCTCGATGACCGGCCGGGCCTCCGGCACGATGGCCGAGACAACGATCTCGAGCGTCCCGGTGGAGCCCGCGGTCACGAGGCCGCTCGTGTCCACGACCCCCTCGAACCGCCCGCCGGCCTGGGCGAAGCGGATCCGGGCCCGCACCACGTTGCCGTCGGCGTCGCGCGCCTCGGCGCGGAGCCGCAGCGTGTCGCCCGCCGTGAGCGTGCGGGTGGCGGGTGTGATGACGAGCTTCGCAGGCGCCGCGCCCTGTTGCGCGTGGCCGACTGCGGCGGACGCGCCGGCCAGCGTGAGGGCGAGCAGGAGCGATCGAACGGAGCGGAGACGCATGGCTGCACTGGGTGGAGGGAGGCGTCGCGCGGGTGCGGGAAAGGTGTCGGCGGCCCCCGGCCGGAACCAGCCCGTCCACCGGTCGGGCGATGCCAGACGATTTGGTATTTTCGTTGTATTTGGCAAACATCCTTGAATTACAGTGGTATTTAGATTATACTAAGACCATGCCCTCGCCGCAGGCCTACGCCCTCCTCGCCCACGCCGCCCGAACCCTCGGCGTCGACGTGCCGCACCCGCCCTTCCAGGCGGCGGGGGCGCGGGTTGCCGCGACCCCGGACGAGCTCCTCGAGCAGGTCATCGCCGCGGGGCGCGGCCTCCCCGTCAGCTTCCTCGCCCGCGTCGCGTCGCGCGAGGCCGTCGCGCCCCTCGTGGCCGATCGCGCCTTTCCGTTCGTGCTCGCCGGACCTGCCATCGAGGGCGAGGTCCCGGCGCTCGTCTTCACGGGCGCCGAAGGGCGCGGGTTCGTCGCCTGGCGCGTCGGACCGGCGGGGGACGACGAACGCCTCGTCGGTTCGCTCGACGAGCACCTCGCGCGTCTCGCCCCCGGCGGGCGCGGACTGCGCCTGCTGACCGCCGTCGCGGTCGGGTCGGTGGCGACGCCCACCGACACCCGCGAACTGCCGGTGGCCGGCGCGGCGCACGCACCACCCCGTCCCGTCGAGCGCCTCTTCGCCCTGCTGGCGCGCGAACGCCGCGAGATCGCGATCGTCTACGTCTACGCCGCCCTCGTGGGCCTCTTCTCGCTCGCCCTCCCGCTCGGCGTCCAGTCGATCATCAACCTGATCTCCGGCGGGCTCATCCTGCAGCCGGTCGTGCTGCTGATCGTGTTCGTCGTCGGCGGCTCGCTCGCCTCGGGGGTGCTGCAACTCATGCAGCTGGCCGTCGTCGAGACGATCCAGCAGCGCGTCTTCGCGCGGATGGCGCTCGAGTTCGCCTATCGCGTGCCGCGCCTCGAGCTGGAGCGCGTGCTGGGGGAATCGCTCCCCGAGCAGATGAACCGCTTCTTCGAGGCGCTCACGATCGAGAAGAGCCTCGCCAAGCTGCTCACCGACATGACGGCGGCGCTCCTGAGCATCGTGCTCGGCCTGGTCCTGCTCACCTTCTACCATCCGTCGTTCACGCTCGCCGGCGTGTTGCTGGCGCTCGGACTGTGGGTGACCTTCGCCCTCACCGGGCGCACGGGGCTCGACACGAGCCTCGTCGAGTCCAAGTACAAGTACCGCCTCGTCCACTGGTTCGAGGACGTCGCCCGGGCGGTGACCGCGTTCAAGTTCGCGGGCCGCTCGGGGCTCGCGCTCGCGCGCACCGACGCGCTCCTCGCGGGCTGGCTCACCTACCGGCGTCGGCACTTCCGTGTCCTGGTCTGGCAGGGCGCCGCCGCGGTGCTCTTCAAGGTGCTGGTCACGGCGCTCCTCCTGGTGCTCGGCTCCGTGCTCGTGGTGCGGCGCGAGATCTCGCTCGGACAGTTCGTCGCCTCGGAGCTCATCATCGTCACGGTGCTCGGCGCGGTGGAGAAGCTGCTGGCGAGCATGGCGACGATCTACGACGTCCTGACGGCGGTCGAGAAGGCGGGGCACGTCACCGACCTGCCGCTCGAGCGCACCGGCGGGCGTGCACCCGCGCCGGACACGGCGCCCGCGGCGGTCACCCTCACCGACGTGTCGTACACCTACCCCGGCGCGCGGAGCCGTGCGCTCTCGCGCGTCACGCTGCACGTCGCCCCGGGCGAACGGGTGGCCATCACCGGCTTCGACGGCGCGGGACAGAGCACGCTGTTGCGCGTCATGACGGGGCTCCTTGCCGGCTACGAGGGGTCCGTGGCGTGGGACGGCGTCTCGCTGCGCGAGCTCGACGCCTGGTCGCTCCGCGCGCACATCGGGCAGATGCTCCACGGCAACGACCTCGTGGATGCGTCGGTGCTGGATAACGTCGCGCTCGGGCGCCCCGACGTGCGCCCCGAGGACGTCCTGGCGGCGCTCGAGGCGGTCGGTCTCGGCGATTGGATCCGCGCGCTGCCGCAAGGCCTCGCGACGCCAATCGTCGCGAGCGGCTCGCGGCTGCCAAGCTCGGTCGCGGCCCGCCTGCTCGTGGCGCGCGCCATCGCCGGCCGTCCGCGGCTCGTCGTCGCCGACGACGTGCTCGGCCACGCGGAGCTCGAGCCGCGCACCGCGATCACGCGCCTGCTCACCGACCGCGCCCGCCCGTGGACGCTGGTGGTGGCGACGCACGACCCGGCGCTGCTCGCCGCATGCGATCGCGTCATCGTGCTGCGCGACGGCGCGGTGGCGCGCGCCGGCACCCCGGCCGAGTGCGCGGAAGACCCGTGGGCGCGCCCGCTGCTCGATGGCGCCGCCGGCGCGTCGCGCGCCGGCATGTCGGAGGTGGCGTGATGGCCGGGCCGCGCGAACCGGTGCCGGTCGAGCTCGACATGACCGGGCTCGCCACCGCCTCGCTCCTCAACCGTGGCACGACGCACCGCGCGGCCGCGCGCTGGGTGCTCGGCCTCGCGCTGGCGGGCGCCGCCGCGCTCTTCCTGCCCTGGCAGCAGAGCATCGCCGGCGAGGGGACGGTCACCGCGCTGCGCCCGCAGGACCGGCCGCAGGTGGTGCCGACCATCATCGCCGGGCGCATCGAGCGCTGGCACGTGCAGGAGGGGGAGTTCGTGACGCGGGGAACGCCGCTCGTCGAGATCTCCGAGGTCAAGGACAAGTTCCTCGACCCCGAGCTCGTGCCGCGCACGCGCGACATGCTCGACGGGAAGCGCGATGCCGTGGAGCACAAGCTGGCCAAGGTGATCGCGCTCGACTCGCTCATCTTCGCGCTCGAGCAGGCGCGCGATCTCTCGCTGCAGAAGGCGCGCAACAAGCTGGAGCTCTACGAGGCGGCCGTGGAGGCCGCCGCCGTGGACTCCGCCGTGGAGGCCGACCGGTTCGCGCGGCGCGAGCAGCTCTTCCGCGAGGGGCTCGCGTCCAAGGTGGACCTCGAGACCTTCCGCAAGTCGAACCAGCAGGGGATCGCCAAGCTCGTCGAGAAGCGCCAGGAGCTGCGCAACGCGCGGATCGAGATCGCGTCGATCGGCGCCGAGTATGGCGAGAAGATCGCGAAGGCGCGCGCCGACCGGAACGCGACGCGCGCCGAAGTGGGCGAGGGGCAGGCGGAGATCGCGAAGCTGCGCACCGAGCTCGCCAGCATGGAGATCCGGGCCGGCATGTACGTCATCAAGGCACCGCAGGACGGCACGGTGATCAAGGCGCTCAAGGCCGGCGTGGGCGAGACCGTCAAGGAGAACGATCCCCTCGTCACGATCCAGCCCGCCGGCCCGCAGCAGGCCGTCGAGCTGATGGTGAGCGCCCGCGACGTGCCGCTCGTGCGGCCGGGCCGCACGGTGCGGCTCCAGTTCGACGGCTGGCCGGCGCTCCAGTTCTCGGGCTGGCCGCGCGTGTCGCTCGGCACCTTCGGCGCGCGCGTGCGCGTGGTGGACTACGTGAGCAACGCCAAGGGGTACTACCGCGTGCTGGTCGTGCCCGACTCGGCCGACGACCCCTGGCCCGCGCAGCTGCGCATGGGAACGCGCGCCCTCGGATGG
>JACQES010000340.1 GCA_016200495.1 Gemmatimonadota bacterium | reverse complement strand
GGCCGTCGTGCGCGTGTGGGGGATCGGGCGGTCGCAGTTCCTTCGCACGCCGCCGCCCGAAGTGCGCGAACGAACCGTCCGCATCGCGCCGTAACCGCCGGCCCGCCCGATATCCGTCGGTCCGCGCCGCCGGGGAGCGCGCCGCGGCGAGCCGTCGTGATCGACGAACCCGTCGCTCAGCCGCCGATGCGCTCCGGTGCGGTGCGCTCGGTCAGCACGCGCGTCGTGAAGCGCTGTCCCTCCGACACCCGCTCGACCTCCACGTGCATGGCGTCGATCTGCTGCTGCATCGCGTCGAGCTGCGCCGAGAGCCGCTGCACCCCGGCGTCGCCGAGGGCCGAGGGGCGCTGCCGGTTGCGGAACGCCCAGACGATCATGCCCGTGATCGCCACCGCGGTGGTGCATCCCATCAGGATCACCATCAGCGCGAATTCCATCTTCATCTTGTCCACGAGCCGCTCCCGTCGAAGGTCCCTGCCGTTCCCAAGTTACGTCATCCGGCGGCGTGAGGTTTCGGCCGACCCCGACGCTGGCGTCCGGGCGACGTGCGCCGCTAGCCTTCCCCGCTGACCATGAGCGAGCCCCTGCCTTCCGCCCCGCCCGCGCCACCGGCCCGGCCGCGACGCCACCTCTGGCGCAACCTGGCCCTCGGGGCCGTCGGCTTCGTGGCCGCCTGGGGCGCCGTGATCGCCGTGTTCGGGCCCAGCTGGTTCAAGCGCCGCGTCGAGGAGCGGATCTCGCAGTACATCCATCGCCCGGCGCACCTCGGGCCGATTTCGGTCAATCCGTACACGCTCACGTTCCGCGTGGACTCGGTCCGCATCACCGACCGCGACGGCGGGCCGCTCCTCCAATGGGACCGACTCGCCGTCACCTACAAGCTCAGGACCTTCATCCAGTCCGGCGAACTCGACTTCACGCAGATCGAGGTCGTGCGCCCCTACGCGCGCTTCCGCCTCTCGCGGGAGGGCGCCCTCTCGATCCAGGACATCCTCGATTCGGTCGCGGCCACGCCGTCGCGCCCGGCGCCCCCGCTCGCGATCGGGCACCTCGTGATCCAGCAGATGCGCGTCGAGTGGTACGACTCGGCGCGCACGCGCCCGTTCTACACGCAGCTCGGGCCCGCCTCGATGGACTTGCGCGACTTCACGACGCGCCGCGACTCGCTGTCGCGGTACACCTTCGCGGGACGCACCGAGCAGGACGAGCAGTTCAGCTGGAAGGGGACGCTCGGCGTGACGCCGTTCGCCAGCGAGGGCGAGATCAAGCTCGACAACCTGAAGCTGCCGAAATACGCCCCGTACTACGGCGAGAGCCTCCGGGCCGAGGTCACGAGCGGCACGCTCGGGCTCGAGGCCCGCTACGCCTTCCGCGCCGATCCGAATCGGCGCGAGAGCCGGCTGCTCGCTGGCGCGCTCGACGTGCGCGACCTCGCGCTCCGCCTCGGCGACCGGACCACGGTGACGCTGGGAACGCTCCACGTCGGCGGGCTCGAGGCCGACGCGGTGAACCGCACGGCGACGCTGGGAGAGCTGCGGATCGGGCGCCTCGCGCTCGACGTGGTGCGCTCGTCACGCGGCACGATCAACCTCGCCTCGCTGGTCGCGTCCGCGGAGGGAGCGCGCCCGAACGCGCCGCGCGGCAGTCGGGCGACGGCAGGGCGCGAGGCGGCGACCGCCGCCCCACCGGCGCGGGCGCCGCGTGCCGCGACATCGGACGCGTCGGCGTCGGTCGCCGGCGCCGCCTCGGGCGATTCGGCCTCCCTGGCCCCGTGGCGCTGGACCGTGCACACGGTCGCGCTCGACAGCATGCGCGTCGCGTTCACGGACTCGGTCCCCGCACGCGTGGGCAAGCTGACGGCCACGTACGTCGCGGCGCGCCTCGACACGCTCTCGTCCGACCCCGACGTCGCGAGCCGCGCGCACGGCGAGTTCACGCTCGAGGGCGGCGGGCGGTTCGTGCTCGATGCCGCGGGCCCGCTCGCCCGCAAGCGCGGCACGTTCAAGCTCCTGCTCGACTCGCTCCCGATGTTCCAGGCCGATCCGTGGATCGCCGCGGCGGGCGGGCGCCTCGAACTCGCGTCAGGCCGCCTGCACCTCGACCTCGCCGGCCCGTTCGACGCGAGCGACCCCGCCCGTCCCGCGGCCACGGTGAAGGGCGCGCTGCGCGTGGACAACCTGGTCACGCGCGAACGCGAGGACGGCGATCCGTTCCTCAGCTGGCGCAGCTTCCGCTTCGACGGCATCGCGTACGACACCCGGGCGGCGACGCTCGAGATCGCGCAGGTGAGCCTCGACCGCCCCGTCGTGCAGATCGACGTGGACTCGGGCGGCACGAGCAACCTCGCGCACCTCTTCCCGCGCGCGCCGAAGACCGCCGCCGACTCGGCGCGCGCGCGCGGCGATTCGGCCGCCGTGCCGGTCGTGACGACCACCGCGGCGGGCCCCGCCGCCGCGCGCAGCGACACCGCGTTGCCGCAGGACTCGACGAGCAAGCTCCGCCGCATCACCGTCGGCAAGGTCACGCTCGCCAACGGCGCCGTCCGCATCGCCGATGCGTCGGTGGCGCCCGTGCTGCGCCTGACGGTCGGTCGCATCACCGGCACCACGGGGCGGTTCGACTCCGACAACGTGAATCGCGGCGAGCTCGCGCTCGAGGCGATGGTCGACGAGGTGGCGCCGCTCTCGATCAAGGGCCAGCTCAATCCGCTGTCGGATGCGCAGGAGAGCATCCTGCAGTTCGACGCGACGGGCGTGGACCTCCTCCCCTTCTCCGGCTTCTCGGGCCGCTACCTCGGCTACCTGATCGCGAAGGGGAAGATGAAGACGCGGCTCAACTGGCAGGTCAAGCAGCGCCGCGTGAAGTCGGAGAACGTGCTCACGCTCGACGGATTCACCTTCGGCGACAAGGTGAACCACCCCGACGCGACCTCCATGCCGGTCAAGCTGGGCTTCGCCGTGCTGCGCGACCGTTCAGGGCAGATCGTGCTCGACGTGCCCGTGGAGGGCTCGCTCGACGATCCCGACTTCTCGTTCGGGCGGGTGATCGTGCGCGCGCTGCTCAACATCCTCCGCAACATCGTCACCGCGCCATTCAAGCTGCTCGGCTCGCTGTTCGGCGGCGGGAGCGCGGACTTGAGCGAGGCGCCGTTCGAGGCCGGGTCGAGCGCGCTCACCGCGGAGGCACGCTCCCGCCTCGACGCGCTCCGCAAGTCGCTCGTCGAGCGGCCCGACCTCAAGCTCTCGATCGAGGGGGCCATCGACTCGGCCGGCGATCGCGACGCGCTGCGCAAGGTGGCGCTCGAGCGTCGCCTGCGCCTCCAGGCGCCGGCCTTGGCCGACACCGCGCTCCTCCTTCCCTCGGTGCGAGCGGCGCGGCTCGCGACCGAGTTCGCGACGCTCTTCCCCACCGACAGCGTCGTGTCCGCTGCGCGCGCGCGCAGCCGGCCCCTCGCCGAGGCGCTCGCCGGCCGCGACGTGGAAGCCCGCGTGCTCGCGGCGATCGTGGTGGGCGGGGCGGAGCTGCAGGCGCTCGCCGAGGCGCGGGCGAAGGCCTGCCGCGACTACCTCGCGAGCGGCGAGGGGGCACCCGTGGACCGGATCTTCCTCGCCGCGTCGGGCGCCGCGCCGGTGGC
>JACQES010000339.1 GCA_016200495.1 Gemmatimonadota bacterium | reverse complement strand
GATGCCGACGTAGCGCTCGACCTTCTCGCGCGAGGCGGCGTGGATGAGCGGACCGACGTCGGTGCCGGGCTTGCGGCCGTCGCCCAGGCGCAGCGCCTTGGCGCGCCGCTCGAGCTCGGCGAGGAGCTTGTCGTGGATCCCCTTCTGCACGATCAGGCGCGACGTGGCCGTGCAGCGCTGCCCGGTGGTGCCGAACGCGCCCCAGAGCACGCCCTCGAGCGCGAGCTCCAGGTCGGCGTCGTCGAGGACGATCTGCGCGTTCTTGCCGCCCATCTCGAGCGACAGGCGCTTGTGCATGCGGCCGCAGGTCTCGCCGACGAGGCGCCCCGTCTCGGTGGAGCCGGTGAACGAGATGACGGGCACGTCGGGGTGCTCGACGAGCGCCTTGCCGACTTCCTCGCCCATGCCGTGGACGAGCTGGATGACCTCGGGCGGCAGGCCGGCCTCGAGGAGCACCTCGACGAGGACCGTCGCGGTGTGCGGCACGTCCTCGGCCGGCTTGAGCACGACGGCGTTGCCGCAGAGGAGCGCGGGGAACGCCTTCCAGGTGGGAATCGCGAGCGGGAAGTTGAACGGCGTCACGAGCCCGGCGACGCCGATCGGGCGACGGAACGACATCGCCCACTTCTCGCGCAGCTCGCTCGGCACGGTGTGGCCGAAGAGGCGGCGACCCTCGGTCGCGGCGTAGAAGGCGGTGTCGATTCCCTCCTGCACGTCGCCCTTGGTCTCGGCCACCGGCTTGCCCATCTCGCGCGTCATGAGGTGCGCGATCTCGTCCTTCCGGCGCTCGAGGATCTCGCCGACCTTGCGCAGCACGTCGCCGCGCGCGGGAGCCGGCGTCGCCTTCCAGAGCGCGAAGCCGCGCTGCGCGCTGGCGACGGCGGCGTCCACGTCGGCCTTGGCCGATCGCGGGAAGGTGCCGATCAGGTCGCGCTGGTCGGCGGGATTGCGATTCTCGAAGGTGGCCCCGGACTTGGCGGGAACCCACTGGCCGTTGATGAAGTTGCGGAATTCCATGGGGACGGACACAGCACCGGCGCGCCGAGGGCGCGCCGCGGCGCGGTCAGGGACAGGTCCACTGCGCGGGATGCGCAGCGGTGGGAATGGCGTAGCCGACGCGCGGCAGCACCTCGGTGGCGCCGAGGACGAGGCCCCACGCGACGAGGAGGAGCGAGAGGCCGTGCGCCTTGGGGGTGCGGTGCTTCCAGGTCCAGACGGCGCTCCACACGCCGCCCGTGATGACCCCCGCGACCGCGGCGAGGTAGAGCGCGAGCCCGAGGCCGCAGCGCGCGTCGTAGGGCCAGAACAGGATGCCGATGCCGACCGCGCTCGACAGGGCAAGGCGGAGGAAGGCGCCCCAGGTGCGCGTCGTCGCGCGCTGCTCGCCGACGACGGCCCGCTCCGCCGCCGTCGCCTGCTTGGGCGCGGGGAAGAGGGCGGCATCGGAGACCGACTCGAGCTGCTTGTCGATCTTCGCGAGTTCCTGGTCCCAGTTGCGGTCAGCCATCCGGTGGGAGTGTAGTGACCGCGCGCCCCGAGGGGGAGGGCGCGGCGTCAGCCGCCTTCGCGCACGAGCTTGTAGCGCTCGATCTTCTTGTAGAGGTTCGACCGCGGCATGTCGATCGCGCGCGCGGTCTCGCTCACGTTCCAGTCGAACTGCCGGAGCTTGAGCAGCAGGTAGGCGCGCTCGGCGGCATGCTTGAACGCCTCGAAGGTCTGCGCGTCGCCGAGGGCGCCCAAGCCGCCCGCATCGGCGGCGCGGCGCCCGGTGAGGCGCTCGACGTCGGCGAGGGTGACCTGCGGCCCGGCCGCGAGGATGAGGAGCCGCTCGATCGTGTTGCGGAGCTCGCGCACGTTGCCGGGCCAGTCGAGCTTCTCGAGCGCGGCGAGCGCCTCGGGGGTGACCGGGCGCGGCGGCACCCCCTCGCGTTCGGCCAGCCGCGAGATGAAGTGCTCGACCAGCAGCGGGATATCTTCGCGGCGCTCGCGGAGCGGCGGCAGGTGCAGGGGGACGACGTTGAGGCGGTAGAACAGGTCCTCGCGGAAGCGTCCCGCCGCGATCTCGGCCTGCAGGTCCTTGTTGGTGGCGGCGAGCACGCGCACGTCGATGGTGCGCGACTTCTGCCCGCCGATGCGGGTGACCTCGCCGTCCTCGAGGACGCGGAGCACCTTGGCCTGCGCGGCGAGGGCCATGTCGCCGATCTCGTCGAGGAAGATCGTGCCGCCGTCGGCCTGCTCGAACTTGCCGGCGCGGTCCTGCGTGGCGCCGGTGAACGACCCCTTCATGTGGCCGAAGAGCTCGCTTTCGATGAGCTCGGAGGGAATGGCGGCGCAGTTGACCTCGACGAACGGGGCGGCGCTCCGCGTGGAGCGCTGGTGGAGCGCCTGCGCGACGAGCTCCTTGCCGGTGCCGTTCTCGCCGGTGATGAGGACGCGGGCCTGCGTGGCGCCGACGCGCTCGACCTGCTCGAGCAGCGCGCGGATGGCGTACGAAGCGCCGACGATCTGCCAACGGGCCTCGACGCGCGCGCGGAGGGTGGAGACCTCCTCGCGGAGCGCGCGCGTGGCGAGCGCGTTGCGGAGGAGGACGAGGATCCGGTCGGTGTCGAGCGGCTTCTCGAGGATGTCGTAGGCGCCAAGCTGCGTGGCCTCGACCGCGGTCTGGATGGTGGCGTGCCCCGAGATCATCACCACGAGCGCCTGCGGGTCGCGCGTGCGGATCTCGCGCAGCGCCTCGAGGCCATCCATGCCGGCCATCTTCACGTCGAGGAAGACGAGGTCGGGCTTCCAGGTGGCGATGGCGTCGAACCCCTGCTTCGCGCCGCCGACCGCCTTGACCTCGTAGCCCTCGAACTCCAGCAGCTGCGACAGGGCGGCCCGGATCCCCTGCTCGTCGTCCACCACCAGG
>JACQES010000337.1 GCA_016200495.1 Gemmatimonadota bacterium | reverse complement strand
GATCCTCGTCGTGGACGGGCGCCGCGGGCAGAGCCAGATGCACCGCGAGGCGAAGACGCCGCTCCTCCTGCTGTTCGGCATCACGGGGATCGTGCTGCTCATCGCGTGCGCGAACGTGGCGAACCTGCTGCTGGCGCGCGGTGCGGCGCGCGCGACCGAGATGGGGGTGCGCCTCGCGCTCGGGGCGACCCGCCGGCACCTGCTGACGCAGCTCATGACGGAGTCGTTGCTCCTGGCACTCGCGGGCGGCGTGGCGAGCCTCCTCGTGGCCCAGTGGACGCTCGCGGGCATCGGCGCGATGATGCCCCCGGAGGCCAACGACACCTTCACGCTCACCCTGCGCCCGGCGGTCGTCGGCTTCACGGCGGCGCTTTCGATCGCGACGGGCTTCGTCTTCGGCATGTTCCCCGCGCTCCACAGCACGCGCGCGGACCTGATCACCGCCATCCGCGCCGGTGCGGGACAGATCGCCGGCGGACAGGTCGCGGCGCGCTTCCGCAACGGCCTCGTCACCGTGCAGATCGCCCTCGCGATGTCGCTCCTCATCTCCTCGGGGCTCTTCCTGCGCAGCCTGGCCAACGTGAGCCGCGTCGACCTCGGCGTGAAGCTGGACGACATGGTGACCTTCTCGATCGGCCCCGACCGCGCGGGCTACGACTCGGTGCGCGCCCGGGCGCTCTTCCGGCAGGTGTCGGAGGCCCTGCGCGCGGTCCCCGGCGTGACGGCGGTGACCGAGGCCGAGGTGCCGCTCCTGGCGGGCGAGAGCTGGGGCAACAACGTGCGCGCCCAGGGCTTCCCGGAGGGCCCCGACATCGACCGCAACTCCCGGTTCAATGCCGTCGGCCCCGGCTACTTCGCGGCGCTCGGCGTCCACCTCCTCGGCGGCCGCGAGTTCACCGAGCAGGACGAACTCGGCGCGTCCAAGGTGGTGGTCGTGAACGAGGCGTTCGTGCGCAAGTTCCGCCTCGGCCCCGACGTCGTCGGCAAGTTCATGACGACGAACGACACCGGCGCGCTCAACGCGCAGATCGTCGGGCTCGTGCCCGACGTCAAGTACAACAACGTGAAGGACTCGATCCCCCCGGTCTTCTACGTGCCGCTTCGCCAGGAGCGCCGGGTCGGGAACGTCCACTTCTATGCTCGCACGGCGCTCGGCGGCGAGTCCCTGCTGGGCACCGTCCGGGCGGTGATGAGCCGCATCGCGCCCCTCGTGCCCGTCGAAGACCTGCGCACCATGCCGGAGCAGGCGCGCACCACGATCTTCCTCGACCGGATGATCAGCATCCTCACGTCGTCGTTCGCCATCCTCGCCACGCTCCTCGCGGCGGTCGGCCTCTACGGCGTGCTCGCGTACTCCGTCACGCAGCGCACGCGCGAGATCGGCGTGCGCATGGCGCTCGGCGCCGACGGGGGCGCGGTGCGCCGCCTCGTGCTGCGCCAGGTACTGGGGATGCTCGCCATCGGCGGCACGATCGGCCTCGTGGCCGCGCTTGGCCTCGGCGCCGCGGCGCGGGCGCTGCTGTACGGCGTCAGCGCGCAGGATCCCGTCGTCTTCGGCGCGTCGGCGGTCCTCCTCGCGCTGATCGCGATCGGCGCGGGCTGGATCCCGGCGCGTCGCGCCTCGCTCGTGAACCCGATGCAGGCCCTCCGGTACGACTGATGGACATCGCACGCGATCCCCCGAAGCGGCGCGGCCGCCTGCTCCTCGTCGGGGTGGGCGGCGGCGCGCTGCTCGTCGCCACGCTCCTCCTCCTCGGCCTGCGCCCCGCCGCGCAGACCGTCGAGCGCAACGCGATCCTCATCGACTCGGTGCGCCGGGGCGACGTCGTGCGCGAGGTGCGCGGCCAGGGCTCGCTCGTGCCCGAGCAGATCCGCTGGATCACCGCGCAGGCGTCGGCGCGCGTCGAGCGGCTGGGCTCGGAGTCGGGACGCACGGTGAAGGCCGGCGACATCCTGCTCGAGCTGTCCAACCCCGACCTGCGCATCCAGACGATGCAGGCCGAGCAGCAGGTGCAGCAGGCGCAGATCGCGCTCCTCAACCTGCGCACCACCCTCCGCAGCCAGCTGCTCACGCAGGAAGGGCTCGTCGCGACCACGCGCACGCAGTACGTGAGCGCGTCGGCCGACGGCGCGGCCGCCGACTCGCTCGTGCAGCGCAAGCTCATGTCGGTGAACGACGCGGCCAACCGCCGCGCGCTCGCCGAGGAGCTCACCGTGCGCTATCGCGTCGAGCGCGAGCGCCTCGACCTGCTCCGGCAGTCCATCGACTCGCAGCTCGCGGTGCAGGCTGCGCAGGTGGCGCAGCTCCGCGCCATCGCCGACAACCAGGTCGCGCGCCTGCGCTCGCTCGAGGTGCGCGCCCCCGAGGGCGGCGTGCTGCAGGACCTCACGCTGCAGCTGGGCCAGTGGGTGCCCGAGGGCACCACGCTCGCCAAGGTCGTGCAGCCCGGCAAGCTCAAGGCGGTGCTCCGCGTGCCGGAGTCGCAGGCCAAGGACGTGCTGCTGGGCCAGCCCGTGCTCGTGGACACGCGCAACGGGATCGTGAAGGGGCACGTCGCCCGCAAGGATCCCTCGGCGCAGGGCGGCAACGTCACGGTGGACGTGACGCTCGACGGCCCGCTGCCGGCCGGCGCGGTGCCCGACCTCAGCGTGGACGGCATCATCCAGGTCGACCGGATGACCGGCGTGCTGTACTCCGGCCGGCCCGCGGGCAGCGCCGGCGCGGGGTCGATGGACCTCTTCAAGGTGCTCCCCGGCGGCGACGAGGCCGTCCGCATTCCGGTCGAGATCGGGCGCGTGTCGGTCAACGCGATCGAGATCCTGCGCGG
>JACQES010000352.1 GCA_016200495.1 Gemmatimonadota bacterium | reverse complement strand
AAGGGGCCGCTACACCATCAGCCGCAAGCGGAAGATGCGCTGCACCACCAGGATCAGCAGTCCGATGATCAGGATCTGCAGCGTCGATGCCGCGGCGATCGTCGGGTCGCCCTGCCATTGCAGCTGGGAAAACAGGTACACCGGGAGGCTGGTGGATTCCGGTCCCGCCAGGAAGAGCGCCAGGTTGATGTCCGAGAACGAGATGATAAAGGCGAAGATCGCGCCGGATAACAGGCTCGAGCGCAAGAGCGGGAGGGTGACCCGGAAGAAGGCCTGCACCCGGGTCGCGCCGAGGCGTCGATCGGCGCCAAGGCGACCAACGAACTCGCGGTGATGATGGACTCGTTCCGCCCGCTCAAGATCGCCAAGCAGGCCCTCACGATCGAGGACCCGAAGTACCACCAGAGCTGGCTCGACGCGACGCACGCGGCCTTCAATCCGCCGACCTCGTGAGCGGCACGCTCGCGGGGGTGGGACCGGGGCGGATGCGCGCGCCCCGCGAGGTGCGCGGGCTCGTGCCGGCGCTCGCGCAGACGGCGAACCCGGACGTGTGGGTGTGGGAGTACGACGGCCCCGACGGCTGGCGCCTGTCGATCGCGACGCACGGTGCCCCCGGCTCGGGCGCCCTGTCGCTGGGCGGGTTCCGCATCGCGCCGCTCGACCGCGCGAGCGCGCCCGGCTACGACAACGCGCGCGAGGCGGTCGGGCTCGCGATGGGGATGGAGGAGAAGATCCGCTGGTCGCGCCTGATCGGATGCGCGGGACCGCGCGCCAGGCCGCACCTCGCGAAGCTCGTCGGCGGCAAGTGCGTGCTGCTGCCCTCGGCGGGGACGCGCGTCGGCGAACCACGCGATGCCGAGCTGCTCGCGTGGGCGGCGGCGGCGCTCAACCAGTTCGAGCACGATGCCGGCGTGCATCCCGTGACCGGGCAGGACCTCGGACACGGCACGATGTCGGATGGCGTCACCGCGTCGCTTGCGTTCCTCCACGCGCGGTTCCGCGGCTCGGTGCTGGCCGACACGTCCAAGCCCACGGGGGAAGGCAACTGGCGCCTGCTGCGCGGGCTGATGGCGGGGCTCGGCGGCTCGGTGCACGGCGCGCGCGTGGCGCTCGTGGGCGTCGGCAACATCGGCGAGCACGTGCGCCAGCGCCTCGTGGCCGACGGCTGCGAGCTGATCGCGATCGAGTCCAACGCGGCCAAGCGGACGGAGCTCGAGGCGGCGGGGATCCGGTGCTGGGCGCCCGATGCGCTGCTCAAGTTCCTGGCCGAGCCAGTGCAGGCGGTGGTGGTCAATGCGCGGGGCGGCACGCTGTCGCGCGCGGCGTGCGAGGTGATCGCGGCCAACCCGCAGCTCGCGATCGTGTGCGGGAGCGAGAACCTCGTCATGCCCGATCCGACGGCGGCCGACCTGCTCGCGGCGGCGCAGGTGATCTACGCGCCGACCGAGTTCGGCGGGATGATGGGCTATCTCACCGCCGTGGAGGAGTACCTCTGGTTGCGCACGCGCGTCCAGAGCAGGATCGCCCCGCACGAGCCGGTCATCTGCTTCTTGAACTGGCTCGGCACCGTCGCGGGGCCGTGATAGACCTCGATGGCCTCGAGGTCCACGGGGCGCGTGGTGCGGTGGATCGCCTCCTGGTCCATCGGGATGCCGTCGAGGTAGACGTCCATCAGGCAGGCGCTGTTCTCGATCGAGCGGCCGCCGCGCTGCGAGGTGAGCAGATACCAGCCGTTCGGGCCCGGCTCGACGCCGACGCCCGGCACGCCGCGCAGCAGTTCGCCCACGCTCGGGCTGTTCTTGTCGTTGATTTCCTGCTGCGTGATGAAGGTGCCGATCCCCTGCTTGCGGCGCTCCTCGAAGCCCTGGAGCCACTCGTAGCCGCGGGGCACCGCCTTCTCGTTGATCTTCACGCCGGCGAGCACGGGGGTCACGCGCGGCGTCTTGATGTTGAGCTCGTACGAGTCGGCGACGGCGATGTTGAAGGTGCCGGTCTCGCCGCCCGTGTAGCCCACCTTCCGCACGCGGATGGAGTACGTGCCCAGCCTGGGCGCCTTGAGGCTGTAGTTGCCCTCGGCGTCCGTCTTGGTCTGCGCGGCGACGGTGATCGAGTCGCTGAAGAGCAGGACCGTCGCTTCGGGCACCGGGCGGTTGCCCGGGATCTCGAGGACCTTGCCGTGCACCCCCTGGGCGGCGAGGGCGCCCGGGAACAGGAGGGCGCACGCGAACGCGGACGCGCCGAGGCGGCGACCCAGGCCGCGGCTCGGCCGGGCGGCGATCAGGAGGACAGGGCGAGGCATGACGGTTCTACCCTGTTCGAGGGAGCGGGGTTCACGGGGCACCCCGGAAATCTGACGGGTGGCCACCTCCACGCCAGCGGGGGGGCGGCCGTTAGCTCGAAGCCAACGGCACGCGCCGTCCGCTCACTTCCCCTTGAACCGCGCGATCGCGTTGCGCGTGAACTCCGAGAGCACGAGCGTGCCGCTCATGGCCGCGCGCTCCGGGAGCAGGGTCGGCCAGTGCTCGGTGCCGGCCCAGAAGATGCGCTTGAGCTGCGCCATCGCCTCGGGGTTGGCATGCGAGAGCTTCTTGAGCGTCCCCGCGAGCACCGCGTCGAACTCGGCCTGCGTGTCGGCCACCTTGGCGTAGAGGCCGTGCTGAGCGGCCCACGCGGCGGGGAAGAAGTCGGCGTCCACCGTGAGCGCCTGGAAGGCGCCGACGCCCATCTTGCGCTCGACGGCGGGTCCCACGACGAACGGGCCGATGCCGATGGCGAGCTCGGAGAGCTTGATGGCGGCGTCGCTCCGCGCGATCGCGTACTCGCTGGCCGCGACGATCCCGATGCCGCCGCCGGCCACCTTGCCGTGCACCCGCGTGACGATGAACTGCGGCACCGCGCGCATCGCGAGGATGACGCGCGCGAAGCCCATGAAGAAGTCGCGGCCGGTGGCCTCGTCGTTGATCGAGACCAGCTCGTCGAACGAGGCGCCGGCGCAGAAGGAGCCGCCCCCCTCGGACTGGAGGAGGATCACGCGGGCGTCGCGCGAATGGCCGACCTCGGTGATGGTCTCGGCGAGGCGGCGGAGGAGGGCGGAGGGGAGCGAATTCCCCTTCGGATGGAAGAACGAAACCGTGGCGATCCCGTCGGCGATGGTCGCCGTGACGGTGCCCGGATCGGGTGCGGTGGCAGGGGTCGTCATGCGGGGGAGATTACCGTGTCGCGGGCCCTGTGGCGAGCCGTTCCGGACCCCTACATTCCACCAGTCTGGCGCGGGATGCCGCGTCAGCCCGGCCCTGACGCCACCGATGACCATGACGCCCACCGTCCAGAGCACGCCCGAGGACGCCACCAAGCTCGCCGCCTTCGAGGCGCGCATCGCCGCCGGCGAGCATATCGAGCCCAAGGACTGGATGCCGGAGCGCTACCGCCGGCAGCTGATCCGCATGATGTCGCAGCACGCGCACTCCGAGTGCGTCGGGATGCTGCCCGAGGGGAACTGGATCACCCGCGCGCCGTCGCTGCGCCGCAAGATGACGCTGCTGGCCAAGGTGCAGGACGAGGCCGGCCACGGCCACTACATCTACTGCGCCACCGAGACGCTCGGCGTGAGCCGCGACGAGCTGCTCGACGAGCTCCACGCGGGGAAGGCCAAGTACTCGTCCATCTTCAACTACCCGACGCTCACCTGGGCCGACATCGGCGTCATCGGATGGTTCGTGGACGGCGCGGCGATCGTGAACCAGACGGTGCTGGCCAAGGCGAGCTACGGCCCGTACGCGCGCGCCATGATCCGCATCTGCAAGGAAGAGAACTTCCACAAGCGCCAGGGCTACGAGATCTGCGCCGTCATGTCGCAGGGCACCGACGCGCAGAAGGCGATGCTGCAGGACGCGGTCAACCGCTGGTGGTGGCCGTCGCTCATGATGTTCGGGCCGCCGGACTCGGCTTCGTCCAACTCCGACGAGCTGCTGCGCTGGAAGGTGAAGCGCTACACCAACGACGAGCTGCGCCAGCGGTTCGTGAACCTCACCGTGCCGCAGGCGCAGGCGATCAACGTCGCGCTGCCCGACCCCGACCTCGCGTACGACCCGACGAGCGGGTCGTGGCGCTTCGGCGCGATCGACTGGAACGAGTTCTGGGCGGTGGTGAAGGGACACGGCCCGCTCAACCGCGAGCGCGTGGCCGCCCGCAAGGCGGCGCACGACGACGGCGCCTGGGTCCGCGCCGCCGCCGAGGCGCACGCGGCCAAGCGCGCCGCGCGCTCGACGGCCGCGGCCTGAGAGGAGACTGACGATGGCCAACGAGACGACCGGGTCGCAGTGGCCCCTGTGGGAAGTGTTCACGCAGGCGGAGACGGGCGATCCGCACGAGCACGCCGGCTCGTTGCACGCGGTGGACGGGGAGCAGGCGATCCAGAACGCGCGCGACGTCTTCGGGCGCCGCGGCAAGGTGGTGTCGCTCTGGGTGGTGCCCGCGGAGGCGATCGTGGCCTCGGTGCCGAGCGACGCGGGGCCGATGTTCGAGCCGGGCAACGAGGCGGCGTATCGCCACCCCCAGTTCTACAAGGTGCCGCGCGGCGTGCGGATCTACTGAGATGGGCTACGGCACGCTTCCCGACGAGCCCGAGTTCGGCGCCGGGTCCGACGCGCCGGCGCCGGTGGCGCCGCTCTCCGACCGCGCGGCCAAGGTGGTGCGCACGGCCACGAGCGGGATCGCCGACAATCCGCACGTGGAGTACCTCCTCCGCCTCGCCGACGACCGGCTGATCCTCGGGCAGCGACTGAGCGAATGGTGCGGGCACGCGCCGATCCTCGAGGAGGACATCGCGCTCGCCAACATCGCGCTCGACCTGATCGGCGAGGCGTCGCTGCTGCTCGCGCACGCCGGGGAGCTCGAGGGGCACGGGCGGACGAACGACCAGCTCGCCTACTTCCGCGACGAGACGGCGTTCCGCAACGTGCAGCTGGTGGAGCTCCCGAACGGCGACTTCGCCGAGACGATCGCGCGGGTGTTCTTCTTCAGCGCGCTGCAGGTGCCGCTGCTCGAGCAGCTCGAGCGCTCGACCGACGCGACGCTGGCCGGGATCGCGGCCAAGGCGCGGAAGGAGGCGACATACCACCTGCGCCACGCCGGTGACTGGATGCTCAAGCTCGGCGACGGCACCGACGAGTCGCATGCGCGGCTGCAGCGCGCGGTGGAGCACCTGTGGCCCTACGTGCACGAGCTGACGTGGGGCGACGCGGTGGATGACGCGCTGGCGGCGAGCGGCGTGGCCGCCGACGTGCGGCTGCTGGCGGGGGCGTGGCGCTCGAGCGTGGAGCGCGTCGCGCAGGCGGCGACGATCGCGCTGCCGGCCGACGGCTGGAAGGCCACGGGCGGGCGGATCGGACGGCACACCGAGCACCTGGGGCACGTGCTGGCGGAGCTGCAGTCGCTGACGCGCGCGCACCCGGGGGCGACGTGGTAGCGGCCGCGCCCACCGCGGAGCAGCTCTGGGAGGTGCTCCGCGGAGTGCTGGACCCCGAGGTGCCGGTGCTGAGCGTGGTGGACTTAGGAATAGTCCGGTCCATCACCGTTGATGCATCGGGCACCGAGGTGGTGGTGACGCCCACGTACTCGGGGTGCCCCGCCATCCAGGTCATCGAGCACCCCCGGGCGAGCCTCGGCGGCGTAATCGCGGGGCTGGGGCTGTGGTACATACTCGATTCCGAGAGGCCGGTGTTCGCCCTCTCCAAACTCAAAGGGAAGACAAAGGTCTCAACGAGAGCGACGAAGTACCTGACGAAAAAGGGCATCAACCTTGCCGAGGCGTGCCGCGTCGCCGCGCAGTCGGTCGGCGGGCAGGGCTGCGGCCACCCGGTAGCCGCGGGCGCTACGGTCCCCGAGGGAAAGGAGGAGG
>JACQES010000351.1 GCA_016200495.1 Gemmatimonadota bacterium | reverse complement strand
GACCTCGAGCGCGACCGGGGCCGCGTACGCCTCGCGCACTTCCACCGGTCCCGCGGCGGGCAGGGCGCCGAGCCACCGGTCGGCGACGCGCGCCACCAGCGGTTCGGTGGCCTCGACGGCGCGTCCGGTGAACGGCGGGGCGCAGGCCGACTTGTAGCGCCGCTGCTCCTCGCCTTCCGTGGAAAGCATCTGCGCGCCGAATGTGTCGCGGATGGGCGAGTGCGGATCGTCGGTGCGGTACCGCTCCTGATCGCGCATGACTTCCATGGCGAGGTTACGCCGGGTCACGAACCACTGCCCGGCCGCGGGAATCCACGACACCGGCTCCGCCGCGCGCAGGCGATGCAGCACGGGATACGGATCGACGTCGAGTTGCGCGAGCGTTACCGCGGCGCCGACGGGAAAGGCGCCCGCATCCGCGGGCGCGCCGACGGGCGTGATACCCGCGTCCGCCGGCGCGCGGTCGCTCACGGGTGCACGCGCACCGGTGGCGCGCCGGGCGCCGAAGGAGTCGCGCGCAGGATCGGGATGACCTGCGCGGCCACGGCGCGCGCGGCGGACGGGCCGATGTGGTCGTCGTCGCCGAAGAGCACGACACCGTTGCGCACGAGCGGACAGCGCGCGGCCTCGCAGAAGTACTCGCCGGCGTCGATGAGCCGGCCGGCGTGCGGCGCGATGGCGCGCTCGATGGCGGGCAGCACGTCCGCGCGGAGCGAATCGTAGAGCGCGCGGGGCATCGCACAGGCGTCCTCGACGTGGCGCGCGAGGCAGAAGCGCGCGGTGTTGCGCAGCTCGGGGAGCGGGCCCATGTAGAGCAGCTCGACGGCCGGGTTGACGTGCGACAGCGTCGGGGCCAGCGCCGCCAGCAGCGCGTCGTGCTCGGCGGCCCGCACCTGCGCCGTGCGCGCGTCGTAGCGGGGCAGGTCCACGACCGACCAGCCGCGACGGACGTTGGCGAACCATCGCTGCGCCATGACGACGGTCGCGATGCGGCGCCCCGCGATCGTGCCCGCGTGCAGCGCGCGCGCCGCGCGCACGTTGGACATGTTGCACATGCGCTCGTGCAGTCCACGGCGCCCGTCCGGATCGGAGTAGCGCACGGCGAGCGGCGGGCACCCGGTGTACGTCATCATGACGAAGCCCAAGCCGCGGTCGCGCGCGAGCGCCTCGGCGAACGGCTTCCAGGCCACGGCATGCGAGTCGCCCCAGAGCACGACGACGGCGGAATCGGCGGGGCCACCGAGGCATGGCGGCGCGATGTCGGCGAGCGTGGTGGCACCGGGGTGCACCGAGCACGGATCTTCCGCGGGGGCCGGCTCGGCGTGCATCGCGGCGAGCAGGCGCGGCATCTCCTCGCGCGCGACATACCCGACGCCGAGCATGCCGGCGATGGCGATGGCGCTCGCGGCACCGCCGGTGAGCAGGGTGCGTGCATCGCTCCAGGCGCCGCCGATCACGCGCCGCCGGAACGGGGCCTCGACGAAGCGCGTGGAGAGGTCGGCCATGCCGAGGGTCGCGACGCCGATGGCGAGGCGTCCTGCGAGCGTGCCGCCCTCGAGCGTGGCCGCGGCGTAGATCGCGAGCGGGGGCCAGTGCCAGAGGTACCACGAATAGGAAAGTCGGCCCACATATACGGTGGGCGCGCCGCCGAGCAGGCGGGCACCGAGGCCGGTCGGCTCACCCGCGCCGAGGCCGGCGAGCATCAGTGCCGTGCCGCCCACCGGAAGCAGCGCGCCGAGCGCCGGGAACCAGACCGTGTCCGGGGTGAGGATGAAGCCGGCGATGGTCGCGACGAGCCCCGCATTCACGAGCGCCGAACGCGCCCGCGCGGACGCGAGCTGCGGACGCCAGAGCGCCACGAGCCCGCCCAGGGCAAACTCCCAGCCGCGCGCCGGCGTGAGATAGAAGGCCGCCTGCGGATACGTGCGCGCCAGTTCGAACGCGAGCGCCCACGACGCGAGCGCGAACACCGCAACGCCCCACCGCATGCCACGCACGCCGGCCTTGAGCGTGAGCGCCACGAGGAGCGGCCAGACGAGGTAGAACTGTTCCTCGACCGAGAGCGACCAGATGTGGAGGAGCGGCACCTGCCCGGCGGGTCGATCGAAGTAGTTGCCGGTCTCGCCGAGGAAGAAGACGTTGGAGACGAGGCCGAGCGAGGCCACGCCGGCGCGCGCGGTGGCCTGGACTTCTCCCAGCGCCGGCGAGAGCAGCCACCAGGCCGCGGCGACGGTGACGACCACGAGCACGAGGAGCGCCGGCAGGAGGCGTCGCATGCGCCGCGCGAAGAAGGCGGCGAAGGCGATGCGGCCCGCGCGCGCGTGTTCCGCGACGAGCAGGCGCGAGATGAGGAAGCCGGAGATGACGAAGAAGACGTCGACGCCGGTGTAGCCGCCGCCAACGCCCGGGAGGCCGACGTGGAAGAGGACGACGCCGAGAACGGCGATGGCGCGCAGGCCGTCGATCTCGGGCGAGTAGGGCTGGCGCTCGTCGGCGCGGGTGACGGGGGCCATCATCGAAAGAGCCGCCCCGGGCGGAGGCGGCTCAAGCGACGGACCAGGACGAGCGGGAGACGGGGCTCGAACCCGCGACATCAAGCTTGGAAGGCTTGCGCTCTACCAACTGAGCTACTCCCGCAGGCAGGTGCCCACAGTGAAACGTCGTGAACAATGGTGGGGGAAGGATTCGAACCTTCGAAGGCTTGCGCCGGCAGATTTACAGTCTGCTCTCGTTGGCCACTTGAGTACCCCACCGGGGGACGGCAGGCTCCGCCCGGTGTCGTTGCCCCCAGAGCTGACGGCGAGAATCGAACTCGCAACCGCCTGATTACAAATCAGGTGCTCTGCCAATTGAGCTACGTCAGCGTGCGGTGCGCTGCGCGAGCAAGGAAAACAAACGGGAGCCGCACGACCAGTCAAGCGACGAGGCGCGCGAACATCAGGTCACGCTCGCTCCGCCGCCGGCCGTGCGGCTCACGCCGGCGGCTTCCAGCGCGTGCCCTGCGGCGTGTCCTCGAGGATGACGCCCCTGGCCTCGATCTCCTTGCGGATGGCGTCGGCCGCGGCGAAGTCGCGCTTCTTGCGCGCGGCCTGGCGCGCGGCGAGGCGCTCCTCGACCCAGGTGGCGAGTTCGCCGGTGGCCTGCGCGGCCTCGGGCACGATCGCGAGCACCCCATCCATCAGGCCGAACACCCGACGCGCCTCGGCGAGCGCGCCCGCGTCGGCGCCGCCCTGGTCGAGCTCCCGATTGGCGGCGGTGACGAACGTGAAGAGCACCGCCATCGCCTCGGGAGCGTTCAGGTCATCGTAGAGCGCGGCGCGGAACGCGGCCTCGGCCTCGTGCGCCGCGTCGGCGAGGGCCGCTGTGCCGCCGGTGGCCGACGCGAGGCGCGCGGCGAAGTCGCCGACGCGTCGCACGGCCGCGAGCGACGCCTCGAGCGCGTCGGGCGACAGGTTGAGCTGCTTGCGATAGTGCGTGCTGAAGACGAAGTGGCGGAGCGCGGCGCCGCTCACGCCCTGCGCGCGGAGGTCGGCCACGTTGGTGACGTTGCCGACGCGCTTGGCCATCTTGGCGCCCTCGATCTGCAGGAACTCGCCGTGCATCCAGCAGCGGCTGAATTCCTTGCCGGTCGCGGCCTCGGACTGCGCGATCTCGTCCTCGTGGTGCGGGAAGACGAGGTCCACGGCGCCGCAGTGGATGTCGAGCGTCTCGCCGAGCAGGTCCATGGCCATGGCGGAGCACTCGAGGTGCCAGCCGGGACGACCGCGGCCGAACGGCGCGTCCCACGCGGCGCCGCAGGCCTCGTCCTCGGGCTTGGCGGCCTTCCAGAGCGCGAAGTCCTGCGCGTTCTCCTTCGCGTAGTCGTCCTGCGCGACGCGCGCGCCCGACTTGACCTCGCGCGTGTCGAGGCGCGAGAGGCGGCCGTACTGCGGGAATCGGTCGATCGCGAAATAGACGGAGCCGTCTTCGGCGACGTAGGCGACGCCCTTGGCGATCAACGTCTCGACCAAGGCGACCATCTGCGGGAT
>JACQES010000350.1 GCA_016200495.1 Gemmatimonadota bacterium | reverse complement strand
GGATGGACCGCGGCCGCATCCCCCGGTGGCTCTGGATGGGCGCCGAGCGGGTGATCGACGAGTCGCTCGCCGCCGCCCGGC
Organism: Gemmatimonadota bacterium; assembly: GCA_016200495.1. Lineage (GTDB taxonomy): Bacteria > Gemmatimonadota > Gemmatimonadetes > Gemmatimonadales > Gemmatimonadaceae > JACPPC01. Next base: position 27,626 of record JACQES010000350.1, on the reverse strand, counting down.
GTGGAGGACCGGTGGTGGTGGTCCCGGGCACGCGCTACAAGGTGATCGTCTTCCTGCTCAGGCACTTCTCGTGGGTGCTCGCGCCGCTCCGAGGGCGGCACCGGCGGGACTGAGGCCGTCCGCCGAGGCGGACGGCCCCGTCCGATTCAGAACGCGTTCATCCCCGTGATCGCCTGCCCGATGATCAGCGAGTGGATGTCGTGCGTCCCTTCGTACGTGTAGACGCTCTCGAGGTTGGCCATGTGGCGCATGCTCGCGTACTCGGCCAGGATGCCGTTGCCGCCGAGCAACCGGCGCGCCTCGCGGGCGATGTTCGTGGCGACATTCACGTTGTTGCGCTTGATGATCGAGACCTGCACCGGGCTGAAGGTGCCGGCGTCCTTCATGCGGCCGACGTGGAGCGCGATCAGCTGCCCCTTCACGATCTCGGTGAGCATGTCGGCGAGGTGCACCTGCTGGATCTGCGTGCCGCCGATCGGGCCCTTGAACATCACGCGGTTCTTGCTGTACGACACCGCTTCCTCATAGCAGGCCATCGCCGCGCCCATGACGCCCCACGAGATCCCGTAGCGCGCCTGCGTGAGGCACATGAGCGGGCTCTTGATCCCGCCGCTCTTGGGCAGGATCGCGTCGGCCGGCACCTTCACGTCCACGAGCACCAGCTCGCTCGTGTCGCTCGCGCGGAGCGACAGCTTCCCCTTCTGGTCCTTGGCCGTGAACCCCGGCGTGTCGGTCGGCACGAGGAAGCCACGGATCGACTTGTCGCTCTGGTCGTCGCCCGTCTTGGCCCAGATCACCGCGACCTTGGCGTTCGTGCCGTTGGTGATCCACATCTTGGCGCCGTTGATGACCCACGAGCCGTCGGCCTGCTGTTTCGCCCGCGTGATCATCCCGCTCGGGTTCGAGCCGTAGTCGGGCTCGGTCAGGCCGAAGCACCCGATCACCTCGCCCTTGGCCATCTTCGGCAGCCAGTACGTCTTCTGCGCCTCCGAGCCGAAGGCGAAGATGGGATACATCACGAGCGAGCCTTGCACCGAGGCCATCGAGCGGAGACCGGAGTCGCCGCGCTCGAGCTCCTGCATGATGAGCCCGTACGAGACGCTCGAGAGCCCGGCGCAGCCGTACTCCTCGGGGAGGTTGGCGCCGAACATGCCCAGCTCGGCCATCTCGGGAATCAGCTCCTTCGGCGAGCGGCCGTCGATGTACGCCTGCCCGATGATCGGCATGACGCGCTCGTCGACCCAGCGGCGCACGTTGTCGCGGATCGAGCGCTCCTCCTCGGTGAGGGCGGCGTCGATGCCGAAGAGGTCGTCGGCGCGCGGCGTCAGCGTCGGCGAGGCGAGGTGCAGATCGGTGTCAGCGGAGAGGGCCATGGGGCGCTCGGGGCGAGGTCGGAGTCGGGCGGCCGGCAGGGGCAGCGGGCCGCCGGGGAAAGATAGCGGGGGCCCGACCGTGGGGACGTGCATCGCAACGGCCCGACGACCACACCCCCCCGCCGGGGGCCTGCACCCGAGTGGACCAACTCCGTGGCGCCCCGAGGGCTAGACCGCGCGCCGGGCCGCCGGGGTGATGCCAAGCTCGCGCGCCTTGCGCCGGAAGGCGCGCCCGTGGTCCACGGGCTGCCCGGTCTCGTCCTGCCACTGGTGCACCATCTCGTGCAACATCGTCTCGGCGGCCTGCGCCCACCCGTGCCGCTTGAGGTGCCGACGCGAGAGGGCGATCTGCCCCGGCGCGTCTCCGCGCCGGAGCGCGTAGTGGCCCAGCCGCGTCTTCATGCGGCGCGAGACCACGACTTCGACGTCGGAAAGCGTCCCGCCGAACCGGTCGGCGTTGAGCGTGCGGTGCAGCTGCGTGAGCCGCTCGGCGAGCGGCTGGTCCTCGGGCAGCGTGCGCAGGCGGCGCGGCGCGCGCGCCGGGGCCTCGGGCAGCGGGAAGGTGCGCAGCTCGGCCACGGCGGCGGCGCGCTCGCTGCGGCGGCGGGCCGTCACGAAGCGGACGATGGCCCGGAGCACATGGTCGGGCGCGGCAGCGAAGCCCTGGTGCACGCGGAGCCGCGCCCCGCGCCACGAGACGAGGACCGTGCGATTGCGCGTGAGCGTGAGGGTGGTGATGTGGGCGAGTCCGAGGGCGCGCAGGGTGGCCAGCAGGGTCGCCGCGTCGCGCACGGGCGTGCCACGCGGAACCGCCACCGTTTCCGCACGGCCGTCGCGGTCGCGCTGGATCGGGGGCGCGCCCTCGCCAGCGGCGTGCGGCGCGCGGGGCGACGGCGCGGGTTGAGGCGCTGCGCCGACCGACGCGGCTGCGCGCTGCAGCGCGGCGGCGTCCATGACGCCCAGCTCCAGCTGCGCCGTCGGCAGCCTGGGCGCTCGCGGCTTGCGAGGGCGCGGCGCGCGCGGCTTGGGCGGCGTCGCGCGCGGCGCCGCCGACCAGAGCGACCCGAACAGGTCCCTTACCGCGGAAAGCACTGGCGGTGGCTCGTGCCGAAGCCGAGCGAGGCGTGCGACCACGCGAGCGTCTCGACCGCGATCTCGTCGGCGCTCACTGTGATCACGTTGCACGCCGACGGGCGCCCGCCGCGCGACCGGTCCGAGAGCGTGCCGGCGGTGCTCACGATAGTGCCCGATCGGGGGTGCTCGACGAAGTGGATCGCCTCCTGGTGGTCGTGCCCGCAGCAGACCACGCTCGCCCCCGTTTCGGCGATCGCTCGCATCATCTCCGGCGCGCGCTTGAGGCCGTGGCGGCGCGACAGCTCGCCGCGCACCGGGTTGTGGTGCAGCACCAGCACGCGTAGGTCGCCCGGCGGGGCCGCGTCGAACTGCTGGCGCGCCCACGCGAGCTGCGCCGCGCGGAGGTCACCGATCACGGAGAGGTCGCGCATGTTCCACGTCAGCGTGCGCGGCGTGATCCCCTGCGCGGTGTTGAGCCCCACGAGCGTGGCGCCGTGCAGGCGCAGCACCGGCTCGACGGGCCGCGCGAGATAGCGGCGCCAGGCGTCGGTGAGGTCGGCCTCGCGCCCCACCTTCATCGGCGCGAGCCACCAGCGCACGTCGTGGTTGCCCGGCACCGCGATCACCGGGGCGTGCCGCTCGACGTCGCGCAGGAAGACGGCGGCGCGCTGGTATTCGCCGGCGCGTGCGCGCTGGGTCAGGTCGCCCGAGACGATCACCGCGGTGAACGGCCGCTCCGCCACGAGGCGCTCGATCGCGTCCACGTGCGCCGGCACCGCATGGCGACCAAAGTGCAGGTCGCTGACGTGCAGGAGCGTGATCAGGGGGCCGCCACCAGGTCGGCGACGTGCTCGGCCAGGCTGGTGGCGATGGCCGGCGAGAACGCGGCCACCGGATCGCTCACCACGGCGCCCAGCCAGACGAGCTGCGCGCCGCGCGCGTCCACGAGCGCCAGCTTGAGCACCGCACGCCCCGCGCCGCGAGGTCCCATGAAGAGCAGCTCGTACGGCACGAGCACGTAGCGCGACTCGGTCCCCATCGCGATCAGGTTGCGCAGGTTCGACGCGAACGGGTCGGGCATCGGCAGCTTCACGTTGAGCTGCGGATTGCGGAGCGGCGCCGTGCCGAGGTCGTAGACGTCCACGCCGTAGGGGCCGTTGGCGCGCATGCGCCGCGCGAGGACCTTCGGGCCCTGCCATTGCTTCGCGGTGCGGCGCGACGTCAGGGCGAACTGGATCTCCTCGTCGAGCTGCGCGAGGTAGGCGGTCACGTCGCCGACGCGGGCGGTGAAGCCGAGCGAATCGGCCGGGTTGAGGTACTGGACCGGCGCGAGCGCGAGCGGACGCGAGGCAAAGGGCGCGAGCGGACGCGTGTTGTCCACCGCGGCGGCCGTGTCGGCCGGATTGGCGGCCGGGTTGACGGGCCGCTGCGCCTCGGCGGCCACGGGCGCGGAGGCGCAGCCGGCGGCCAGGAGGGCCGCGTTCAGCGCCAGGACGGCGCGCTGCGTTGCTCGGAAGCGCCTGCGGATCAGCACGGGGGGGAATGTAGCGTCGGCACGCGGCGTGGTCATACCGTGGTGACGACCCGGTCCCGCCCTCCGAAACGCGCGTTGGTTGACCCCGTGCGCGTCCGGGTCGCAGCTTTCCCGGGCTTCATTCTTCCCTCCACCGGCGACCGACTCCGCATGGCGCGCATCCGTTCGATCCTGACGTGGACCATCGTCGCCCTCGCGGGCGCGGGCGCCCTGGGCGTCGTGGCGCTCAGGCGCGGCGAGTCCATCAACGCCGCCTGGCTCCTCGTCGCGGCCTTCTGCAGCTACGCGGTCGCCTACCGCTTCTACTCGAAGATCATCTCGGCCAAGATCTTCGCGCTCGATCCGAACAGGGCGACGCCGGCCGAGCGGCTGAACGACGGGCGCGACTTCGTGCCGACCAACCGCTGGATCGTCTTCGGCCACCACTTCGCCGCCATCGCCGGGCCCGGGCCGCTCGTGGGCCCGACGCTCGCGGCCCAGTTCGGCTACCTGCCGGGCGCGCTCTGGATCATCATCGGCGTCGCGCTCGGCGGTGCGGTGCAGGACTGCGTGATCCTCTGCGCCTCGCTCCGCCGCGACGGCAAGACGCTCGGCCAGATGGCCAAGGAGGAGATCGGCACGGTGGCGGGCTACACCGCGCTCGTGGCGGTGATCGGCATCATGGTCATCCTGATCGCCGTGCTCGCGCTCGTCGTGGTGAACGCGCTCAAGGCGAGCCCGTGGGGGATCGTCACGCTCGGGCTCACGATTCCCGCCGCGCTCTTCATGGGCGTGTACCTGCGCTGGATCCGGCCGCACCGCGTGCTCGAGGCGAGCGCGATCGGCCTCGTGATGCTGGTGGGCGCGCTCTATGCCGGGCGCTGGGTGGCCGAGAACCCGACGCTGGCGCCGATGTTCACCTTCGACGGGCCGACGATCGCGCTCATGGTGATCGCGTATGGCTTCGTGGCGGCGGTGCTGCCGGTCTGGCTGCTGCTCGCGCCGCGCGACTACCTGAGCGCGTTCGTCAAGATCGGCGTGGTGCTCGCGCTCGCGGTGGGCATTCTCGTCGTGCTCCCGCCGCTCGAGATGCCGGCCATCACGCGGTTCGTGGACGGCACCGGCCCGGTGTTCGCCGGCAAGCTCTTCCCGTTCGCGTTCATCACGATCGCGTGCGGCGCGATCTCGGGGTTCCACGCCCTCATCTCGTCCGGCACCACGCCCAAGCTGCTGCAGCACGAAACCGACGCGCGCATGGTGGGCTACGGCGCGATGCTCATGGAATCGGGCGTCGCGATCATGGCGCTCATCGCGGCCTGCGTGCTCTCGCCGGGCACCTACTTCGCGATCAACGCCCCGGCGGGGCTGCTCGGCACCACCACCGAATCGGCCGCGGTCGCCATCCAGCAGTGGGGCTTCACGATCAGCCCGGCCGAGCTCGACCAGCTGGCGAAGAACGTGGGCGAGGCGTCCATCCTGTCGCGCACGGGCGGCGCGCCGTCGCTCGCCGTCGGCATGGCGCACCTCTTCTCGCGCGCCATCGGCGGCACGAGCGCGATGGCGCTCTGGTACCACTTCGCCATCATGTTCGAGGCGCTGTTCATCCTCACCACGCTCGACGCCGGCACGCGCGTGGGCCGGTTCATGGTGCAGGACCTGCTCAAGCACGTGTATGCGCCGCTCGGTCGCGTGTCGTGGTACCCGGCCGTGCTGCTCACGAGCGCCATGGTGGTCGGCGCCTGGGGCTACTTCCTGTACCAGGGGGTGATCGACCCGCTCGGCGGCATCAACTCGCTCTGGCCGCTGTTCGGGATCGCCAACCAGCTGCTGGCCACGGTGGCGCTGTGCGTGGGCACCACCGTCATCATCAAGATGGGGAAGCAGCGCTACGCGTTCATCACGATCCTCCCGCTCTGCTGGCTCACGCTCGTGACGATGACGGCGGGGCTGACCAAGCTGTTCAGTGCCGATCCCAAGCTGGGGTTCCTCTCGCACGCCACGCTGATCGCCGACAAGGTCGCGTCCGGTGCGCTGCCGGCGGGGATCAAGACGGCGGCCGACGCGGCGCGCGTGATCGCGAACGACCGCGTGGATGCGGCCGTCGCCGCGTTCTTCATCATTTCGGTCGTGGTCATCCTCGTCGCCTCCGCGCTCGAGTGGTGGAAGGTGCTCGCGGGCCACAAGCCGGCCGTCAGTTCCGAGGTGCCGTTCCAGCCGCGCGCGGCGTTCGCGGCCGGCGACTGAGCATGCCCCCCATCGCCCCCTCTGCCGGCCCCGGGCCGGCGCCGCTCCCGCGCTCCGTCACCCGCATGCGCACGCGCCTGATCGCTTCCTGCCTCGCGCTCGCCGCCGCGCTCCCCGCCGGCGCGCAGCAGCGCTTCGACCTCTCCGTCGCGAACATCATGCGCGGCCCCGAGCTCTATGGCCGCGAACCGCAGCGCGTCCGGTGGAGCGCCGACGGCGAGTGGATCTACTTCCAGTGGAACCCGCCGGGCACCGACTGGCGCGAGAACCCCTGGCCCTACCGCGTGCGCGCGAAGGCGGGCGCCACGCCCGAGCGCGTGAGCGAGGTCCAGATGGACTCGGCCGGCCCGCTTATCGCCGACGGCCCGCTCTCCCCCGACGGCAAGGTGCGGGCGGTGGAGTTCCGCGGCGACCTCTACCTGGTGGACCAGAAGAAGTTCACGGCGCGCCGGATCGCGAGCGGTCTCGTGAACATGGTGAATCCGCTCTGGAGCGCCGACGGCAACCGGCTGTTCTTCTCGCGCGAGGGCAACGCGTACGCGCTCGAGGTGGCGCGCGGCGGCTTCACGGTCCTCACCGACATTCGCACCGGCCCCGCGCCCGACACCACCACGCGCACGTCCGCCCAGCGCAAGGCGCTCGAGGCCGACCAGCGCCTCCTGCTCCAGGCCATTCGCGACAAGGACCGCGCCGACTCGATCGCCAAGGCGGAGCGCAAGCGCGTCGAGGCGCTGCTCCCCGCCACCGTCTGGCTGCAGGCGCGCGAGCGCGTGGTCAACATCCAGGTGAACCCGACGGGCACCGCCGCGCTGATCGTGACGTCACAGTCCGCGAGCAGCGCGCGCACCGCGCAGGTGCCCAACTACGTGACCGGTTCGGGCTACGTCGAGGAGATCGACGCGCGCACCAAGGTCGGCGACGCGCAGAACACGCCGCGCCTGGGCCTCGTGACCCTGCCCGCCGGCACGGTCAAGTGGATCAAGGTGCTCGGCGCCGACACGGTGCCCCCCGCGCAGCTGGCCGCGATCGGCTGGAACGAGCAGGGGACGAGCGCACTCGTGACCGCCACCAGCCGCGACTACGAGCGACGCGTGCTCACGCGCGTGGACGCGAGTGGCAGCTCCGCGGTGCTGGACCAGCTGCGCGACACCGCATGGGTGGGTGGCCCGTGCGGTGGCTGCGCGGGATGGTACGACGGCGGCACGCGCGCCTGGTTCGTGAGCGAGGCCACGGGCTACGCGCACCTCTGGTCGGTCGCCGCCGATGGCAGCGACCGCCGCGCGCTCACCGACGGCAAGTTCGAGGTCTACACGGTCCAGCTCTCCCTCGACAGGAAGTCGTTCTGGCTGCACACGAGCGAGGGTTCGCCGTACGAGCGGCACTGGTTCCGGATGAGCACCATGGGCGGAGCGCGCGAGCGCGTCACGACCGGCGTGGGCTCGCACGCGGCCGTGCCGAGCCCCGACGAAAAGCAGTACGCCGACGTCTATTCGATGTCGAACAAGCCGCCCGAGCTCTACCTCGCGAGCGCCTGCCCGATGGGTGCCAAGTGCAAGATGGCGCCGCCGGCGCAGCTCACGACGTCGCCGAGCGCGGAGTTCGGCGCGTACAAGTGGCTCGACCCCGAGATCGTCGAGATCCCGGCCTCGGACGGCATCAAGGTGCCGGCGCGCATCTACCGCCCGCAGGACGTGGGCGCGGCGCCCAACGGTGCGGCCGTGATCTTCGTGCACGGCGCGGGGTACATGCACAACGTCCACAAGTTCTGGTCGAGCTACAGCCGGGAGTACATGTTCAACCACCTGCTCGCGTCGAAGGGCTACGTGGTGCTCGACCTCGACTACCGCGCGAGCGCCGGCTATGGCCGCGACTGGCGCACCGCGATCTACCGCTGGATGGGCGGGCGCGACCTGCAGGACCAGGTGGACGCCTCGAAGTGGCTCACGGCGCAGTATCGCATCTCCCCGGAGCGCATCGGCATGTACGGCGGCTCGTACGGCGGCTTCATCACGCTGATGGCGCTGTTCACCGCGCCCAAGTCGTTCGGCGCCGGTGCCGCGCTCCGCCCGGTCACCGACTGGGCGCACTACAACCATCCCTACACCGGCCAGATCCTCAACCTCCCGCAGGAGGACTCGGTCGCCTATCGGCGTTCATCGCCGATCTTCTTCGCCGAGGGGCTCGAGGACCCGCTGCTCATCGCGCACGGGATGGTGGACGTGAACGTGCACTACGAGGATTCCGCTCGCCTCGCGCAGCGCCTGATCGAACTCGGCAAGGGCGACTGGGAGCTCGCGAGCTATCCGGTCGAGGACCACGGCTTCGTCCGTCCCTCGAGCTGGACCGACGAGTACCGGCGCATCCTCGCGCTCTTCGAGCGCACGATCGGGCCGAAGGGGAGCAAGGCCGGCCAATGACGGTGCGCGACGCGACGCTCGCATCCCGCGGCGCTCCGTCGGCGCCGCACGCCGACGGGGACCGGTCGCCGACGGCGACGCCGCCCTCGCGCGTCGCGCGCACCCTCGCGATCCTCCGTCGCATCATCGGCGTGCCCGACTACGACGGCTATCTCGCGCACATGCGCGCGCACCATCCCGAGTGCGACGTGCTTTCCCGCGACGAGTTCCTGGCCGAACGGATGCGCGACAAGTACAGCAAGCCCGGACAGCGCTGCTGCTGAGGCGTCACGCGCGTCGAGCGGCCGCAAGCATCGGGGCGTCGCACGCGCGGCGCCCCGTTCGCGTCACTCGGCCAGCGGCTCCACCATCCGCGGATCGTCTCGCGTCGGCGCGTTGACCATCGTGCTCACCGGCCACGCGCGCATCGGCGACGCGTCGTAGGGCGCGAGCAGGTCGTCCGGTGGCGAGACGCCTCCGGCCTCGCCAAGCCAGCGGGCCCACCCGTCGCGCGGCACGATCACCGGCATCCGCTCGTGGATCGGCCGCATCACGTCGTTCGGCTCCGTGGTGATCACGCAGCACGTCACGCGGTGCGCACCGTCGGGCTCGCGCCACGTCTCCCAGAGCGCGCCAAGCGCGAACGGCGCGTCGTCGGCCATGGCGATGAACCACGGCTGCTTGGATCTCGCCCCCGGCACCTTCTGCCACTCGTAGAACCCGTCCGCCGGCATGAGCCCGCGCCGCGCCTTCCACGCCGAGCGGAAGCTCGGCTTCTCGGCCAGCGTCTCGCCACGCGCGTTGGCCAGCTTGCCGCCGATGGCCGGGTCCTTGGCCCACGAGGGAATGAGGCCCCACTGCGCCATGGTCAACGCGCGCGAGCCGCCAACTGACCGCACGAGCGGCACCGCCTGGCCCGGCGCGATGTTGTAGCGTGCCACAGGCACGCCGACGCCTTCGGCGCCGAACAGCGCCGGGTCGAGGCGCTGCGGATGCCGGATGGTGTAGCGTCCACACATCTCAGGGTCCTCCCGGGGCGTTCGCGGGTCCTCGACCGAGCGGGGCCGACAGCAGCAGCGCCGACGCCACGAGCGCCAGCGCGCCTCCGACCGCGAATGCCGTGGCCGGCCCCGCCGATGACCAGAGGAGCCCGAACAGCACCGACGCCGGCAGCGCGCCGACGCCGATCACCAGGTTGTACCAGCCGAACGCGGCCCCGCGCCGCGACGCCGGCGTCAGGTCGGCCACGAGCGCCTTCTCGGTGCCCTCGGTCATGCCGAACGTGATCCCGTAGAACACGAACAGCGCCCACACCTGCCAGGTCGCCTGCGCGACGGCGAATCCGGCGTAGGTCGCCGCGTAGAGGGTCCACCCCGCGAGCACCACGGGCCGCCGCCCGATCCGGTCCGACAGCGCCCCGCCGGGAGTGGATGCGAGCGACTTCACGCCGTTGAAGAGCGCCCACACGAGGGGCACCTGCGCGAGCGGTACGCCGACGCTCGTCGCGCGGAGCAGCAGAAAGGCGTCGGTCGAGTTGCCGAGCGTGAACACGAGCACCGCGACCATCACGACGCGGAAGCCCGGCTTGAACGGTTCCGTCGGGGCGGCGGCCCTCGCCCAGCCGGGCTCCGGCTGAACCGCCGGCACCACGCCGGGTGCGTCCGCCTCGTCGTGGCGCGTCACCAGCGCCGGCGGGGTCGCGCCATGCGAGCGCTCCCGCACGCGGATCGCGAGCACCACCACCGCCAGCACCCCCGGCACCGCCGCGATCGCGAAGACGGTGCGAAGCGGCAGCCCCACCGCCTGCAGCAGCACGAACGCGACGACCGGACCCAGCACGGCGCCCGCGTTGTCGGCGGCCCGGTGCACCCCGTACGCGCGGCCGCGGTCGCGCGCATCCACCGCGTCCGCGATCAGCGCGTCGCGCGGCGACGAGCGGATCCCCTTCCCCACGCGGTCCGTCATGCGGATGGCGAGCACCTGCGTGCCGCTCGTCGCGAGCGCCACGAGGGGCCGCGCGAGCGCGGCGACGCCGTAGCCAAGGATCACCAGCGGCCTGCGCGCGCGCACCCGGTCGGACCACCAGCCGCTCGCCGAGGAAGGCCGCGCTCACCCCGAGCGTGCCGGCCAGGAATCCCGGCAGCAGCGGATAGATCATGTCGGCCGACACGTCCGTGAGGAACGAGACCGCCGCGAGGGCGATCACCGTCGGACCAAGGGGGCGGCGCGCGGAGGCGTCCGTGGACATGCGTGCAATGTCGCCCCCGACTTGCGGTGGCGCATCCCTTGTCGCCACCGTTGGTGGTGCCCCCCGCGCCCCGATCCGACGACGCCATGCGCGCGCTCTTCCAGGCGCTCGCCCCCGCGCACGCGGCGCTCGAGGCACGCGCCGCGCTGGTGTTGCACGACCAGCTCGAGGTGCACGCGATCCCCGCGCCGACCGGCCTCGAGGGGACCCGCGCCGCCTGGATCGCCGACCGATTCCGCACCCTCGGCCTCGAGCACGTGATCGTGGACGCCGCCGGCAACGTGCGCGGCGAGCGTCCCGGCGAGCGCGGCCTCGCGCCCGTGGTCGTGGGCGCGCACCTCGACACGGTGTTCGACGCGACCACGCCCCTCGCCGTGCAGCGTGACGGGCTCCGCTACGTCGCCCCCGGCATCGCCGACAACGCGCGCGGCCTCGCCGCCCTCGTGGCCCTCGCGGCCGCCTGCAATGGCAGCGTGGTGCGCACGCGCCGTCCGCTCCTCTTCGTCGCCACCACCGGCGAGGAGGGCGCGGGCGACCTGCGCGGCGCCAAGGCGCTCTTCCGCGAACTGGGCACCCACGTCGCGGCGGCCGTCATGATCGACGGCGCGGGCGACGAGGCCATCGTGCATCGCGCCCTCGGCGCCCGCCGCCTCCGCGCGAGCTGGCAGGGACCGGGCGGCCACTCGTGGGGAGCGTTCGGCGCCGCCAACGCACTGCATGCGGCGGCCGGGTGCGCGACACGCCTCGCGGCCCTGCGGCTGCCGCGCGACGCGCAGGCCGCGCTCTCCGTGACGCGCATGGCCGGCGGCCACGCGATCAACGCCATTCCCGCCGAGGCGTGGCTCGAGGTGGACATCCGGAGCACCGACCAGGGCCTGCTCGACCGCCTCGTGCGCGAAGTCGAGCGCGCCGCGCAGGCCGCGACCGACGACGAGAACGCGCGGGCGCGCCGCGACCTCGACGGGCTCGAGGTGGCCGTCACGACCATCGGTGACCGTCCCTGCGGCGAGCTCCCCGCCTCCGATCCCCTCGTGGTCGCCGCCGCGGCGGCGACGCGCCTCACGGGCGGCGTCCCCACGCTCGACGTCGCGAGCACCGACGCCTCGGTGCCGATCGCCCGGGGCATCCCGGCCATCACGATCGGCGCCGGCGGCCGCGCGGGAGCAGCCCACACGCTGGCCGAATGGTACGACGACCGCGGCTCGGCCCGCGGCCGCGTGCGCGCGCTCGCGATCGTCGCCGCGGCGGCTGGGCTCGCATGAACATGCCGCGTCGCGGCCCGATCATCGTCGCCATCGTCTTCGTGAGCGCGGGCATCCTGCACTTCGTGATCGAGCCGTTCTACCTCGCCATGATGCCGCCGTGGCTCCCGGCGCACGCGCGCCTCGTGCAGGTGAGCGGCATCGCCGAGATCGTCCTCGGGCTCGGCGTGCTCGTGGATGGCACGCGGCGCGCGGCCGGGTGGGGCCTGCTTGCGCTCCTCGTGGCGGTCTTTCCCGCCAACGTGCAGATGCTGCTCGACGCGATCGCGGCCCACGCCTCCACCGCCTGGATCACCGCGCTCGTCGCGCGCCTGCCGCTGCAGTGGGTGATCGGGCAGTGGGTGTGGCGCGTGACGCTGCGCCGCCGGGCCGCCGCGCCGTAGTCGCGCGGACGCCGCCCCCCTGCGGCGCCGGAGTCCGCCGCGCGCCGCCGCCGCTGGGCCGTATGCCGCAGGCGCGGGAGGCCCGCCACTGCGGACCTCCCGCGCCGTCCCGCACGGCGTCGTGCGTCGGTCAGGTGCGACGACGCCGCCGCATCACGAGCGCCGCCATGCCGAGTCCGGTGGCCATCAGGGCCCACGTGCCCGGCTCCGGCGCGGTGTTCACCTGCTGCAGCGAGCCGACGGTCATGTCGTCGAAGCCGAAGTAGTCGCTGCCGTTGGTGCCGAGGAAGTCCACGCGGTCGAACAGCCCCGTGTTGATGTAGCCGACATACATCGCGCTTCCGTCGAGCGTCGGGTCGTACGACGAGGCCGCGACGTAGGGCAACAGCCAGGTGTCGATGACGCTGCCACCGAGCCAGAACTGCAGCGAGAGCTGCGACCCGAAGTCGCCGATGTCGGTCCCGAAGAACCCGAACGCGGCCACCGGTGCCGAGAAGCTGATGCTGAACGTGGACCCCGAGCTCGCGCTCTGCGTCTCGAGGTAGTTGACGCCGGATCCGGGGTAGCGGCCGCAGCACGCCATGCCGGTGTTGTAGATCGATCCCCCGAGTCCCGAGGCGAACGACGCGGTGCCCGCCCCCGGGAAGGTGAGCGTCGCGGGCACCGTGCCCGCGCTGAACGACTCGAACGTCTCGGTCCCCACCCCCACGAGGGAGCCGAGGAAGCTGGTGCGCGCGAGCCCCGAGTTGGCGAACGTGGCCGGCGGGCTGCCGCTGTTGCCATAGTCGAGCCCGAAGTGTTTCTGCGCCGACGCGGCGCTGGCGCAGGCGGCGACGGCGAGGATGCCGATCGCGAGGCGACCCGTGTGAAGCATGCGACCCTCCGGAGAGGTGACGGTCCGTGCTGCTGACGGCGCCGAGCGCGCCGGTGCATCACGTGGGCGCATCGTTCGTGCCCGCTGGTTGAGCATGCGTCTCAACGCCGCGCACGCGCGCATCGTCGCCCGCCGCAACGGGTTCGACGCGCGCACGGCGATCCCGCTACGCGAATCGCCCGACGCGTGATCGCGTCGGGCGATTGCCGGGGTGCTGCGCGCCTTCGTCGCGCATGCGCGACGTCGGCAGGGGCGCCGACAGGGCGGCGCCGACGCTGTCGTCAGGGAGCGACCCGCACCTCGGAATGGTCGCCGATCGTGAGTTCCCCCTTCACGCCGTCGATGAGCGTGTCGTCGCCGACGAGGGAATTCCGCAGCGTCGACGCCAGCACCTTGCTCCGGTGCCCGATGATCGTGTCGCGCAGCTCCGAGCGCTCGATCACGCTTCCGCTCCCGATCGACACGTTGGGCCCGATCGTCGCGTGCCGCGCGGTGACGCCGTCCTCGATGTACACCGGCTCGACGATCGTGACGTCCTCGCTGAACGCGGGGCGCCGCGCGCGCCACTTCTCGATCACCACCCGGTTCGTGTCGAGCAGGGTGTCGAGCTTGCCCGCGTCGTACCACCCCGCCACGTCCACCACCTTGATCTTCGCGCCCTTGTCGATCATGTACTGGAACGCGTCGGTGAGGTACCACTCGCCCTTGTGCTGCGGCTGTCGCAGCACGTGGTCGATCCCCTCGTACAGCAGCTGCCAGTTGCGGATGTAGTAGAGCCCGATGTTCGCCCGCTTGCTGATCGGCGTGCTCGGCTTCTCCACGATCCTCGTCATGTGGCCGTCGGCGTCGGTCACCACCACGCCGAAGCGCTGGTAGTCCTCGACCTCCTTGGTCCAGATGATTCCGTCCGCGTCGGTCGTGTGCACCACCGACAGGTCGGTCTCGAAGATCGTGTCCACGAAGATGATGAGCACCGGGCCGTCCACCCACGGCTTGGCCAGCGCCACCGCCCCCGCCGTGCCGTCCTGCACGCGCTGCTCGACGAACACGCTCGGCAGGTCGCCGTACTCCGCCTTCGCGTGGCGCTCGACCGCGTCCTTGAGGTGCCCCGTCACGTACACCACCTGGTCCACGTTCCCCAGGCGCCGCACGTCGTCGAGCACGTAGTCCATCACCGGCTTGCCCGCCACCTTGAGCATCGGCTTGGGCGTCACGTGCGTGTGCGGGCGGAGGCGCGTCCCCTTCCCCGCGAGCGGGATGATGACCTTCATGCGGCGCTCGTCCCCTCGCGCCCGTACCGGTCGGTGAGGCGCACCACGTCGTCGAGGTGCGGCGTGCTCGCCTCGAGCACCTGGCAGTCGGTCACCGCCTCCATCTGGTGGATCACCCCGGGCGTGTTCCGGTACGACTCGCCCGCCTTGAGGTGCTGGTCGACCAGCTTGCCGTCCACCTGCACGCGATAGATCATCTCGCCGCTCAGCAGGTGGATCGTCTCGTCCTTGAAGTCGTGGTACTGCACCGACAGGGCCTGCCCCGCCTTGATGTGCAGCACCTTGCCCACGTACAGGTCGGTGTGCGCCCAGATCACCTCGTGCCCCCACGGCTTCTGCACGATGGTGATGGCCGAGCGGCCGGCGCCCTGCTGCGGCTTCGATACGTGCGTCACGGTCGTTACCAGAGGTCGGAGAAGGAGAAGGTGAAGCGGAACGCGATCTGGTTGGTGCCGCCCGACGTGCCCACGGCGAGCGCGGGGCGCGAGACGTAGAGCGGGACGTCGGCGCGGAGCTGCACGGGCCGGTCGTAGATCGCGCCCCGTGCCACCAGTCCCACGCCTGCATCGGCCAGTCGCGTCCCCGCGGCGACCGCGCCGTCGCGCAGCACGACCCCCACGTCCGCGAATATACTCGCGCTGATCGCGAGCGGCCGCGTCCCGCCCAGCTGGGCGAGCCGCACGTCGTGCTCGCCCGTCACGCTGGCCACCGCGCCAAGCGCGAGCGGGGCGAAGCCGCGCAACGCGGCCCCGCCGAGGGGCACGAATCCCACGTCGCGGCGCGCCAGCGGCGCCCCCGCTCCGCGGTACCAGTCGAGGTCGTACGTCTCGAGCGGCGCCTCCATGCCGGCGTACACCTCGCGCTCCCGCGGCGCCCCGCTGCTGACCCATCCCGCATAGCCCCGCAGCCAGCTCTCCTGCGCCCCGCCCAGCCAGCGCGTCCCCACAGTGCCCGTGAGCTCGCCGCGCAGCCACGGCCCGCCGCCGCGCCGCGCCCCGATCCCGCCGCGCGCCGTCCACGTCGGCGCGAACCGGTCGGTCATCCGCGCCTGATACCGGGCCGAGAACTCGACCGCGTCCGTGCCGCTCCAGCGCGCGGGATCCACGTAGGCGAGCGCCCGCGCCGACCATGCCGTCACGTCCATGTCGAGCGTGCGGCGCGCCCCCGCCGCGAAGGTGAACGGGCTCAGGTCGAGCGTCTGCCCGAGGTGCACGCGCGCGAGCCCGTCGCGCACCGCAAGCCCGGCGCGCGCCCCCGCGAGCACCGCGCCGCCCACGTACGGGTCCTCCCACTCGAACCACAGATTCGGCTGCCACTCGGCCGACCGGCCCAGCGTGTCCACGCCCGCCCATCCCGAGAGCACCGCGGTGCGCGTGCGCGTCGGGCCCGACACCCCCCAGCGCACGCGCGAGAGCCACCCGTCCATCGATTCGCGCACCGACCAGCCGAGCGCGAGCCCGCCCTGGTCCGTGAACCAGAGCGCCGGCCGGTGCAGGTGCAGCGTGCCGCCGCGCACGCGCTGGTCGAGGAAGGGCCAGTCCCAGTTCCACTGGTCCATGCTCGGGCGCGCCGCGTCGCCGAACGCCACCACGTCGTTCTCGGCCCGCCAGTCGCCGCTCGTGCCCTGCGGGTCGAGGCGCACCTCGCGCGGCTCGAACCGGGTCGGGATCGTCACGAGTTGCCGCGAAACGGTCGCGTCGGCCAGCGGCATCACCGTCCAGCCGCTGTCGGTGCGGATGCCGATGCGCACGGGGTGCTGGTACGCGCCCACGCGCCGCACCGTGACGTCGGTTTCCCAGGTGCCGTCGCGCTGCCGGCGCTTGTCGGCGCGCTCGGCCGAGTAGTCCACGAGTCCGGTGCCGTGCACCCACTGCGCGAAGAACCACGACAGGTCACGCCCGCCCCACGCGCGCTCCGCCTCGGCGCGCATCGCCTCCTCGTCCACGTGCTTCATGCCCCACCGCGCGTAGTAGCCGCGGAGGAAGCGCGTGAACGCGGAGTCGCCGACCACGTCGCGCAACGCCGAGTACATGTCGCTGGCGCGATCGTACACCATCAGGTTGTAGAGCGCGAACTCGCGGAACTCGTGGGCCGGGGTGCCGATCGGCTGCGTGAGCCCGCGCGCCACGAGGCGGGCCGCGTCCATCGCGGCGGCGTCCTCGTCCGATGGGACGAGCGCGAGCGCGCGGTAGCCGGTGCGACGCGGCGGCGGCGCCGACGCGCCCGCGGTGCGCGCCTGCGGCACCAGCCCGAGCGCCCACGCGGTCTGGTACGAGGTCAGCCCCTCGTCCATCCACCCCGATCGCCACTCGTTGTTGGCGAGGATGCCGTACGTGAAGATGTGCCCGAACTCATGGTGGATCAGCTCGTCGTCGGCGCCCCCGTTCATCATCATCATCGGGAACTCGGTGCCGCCGCCGTCGAGCCGGTGCAGGTTGGTCACCTGCGGATAGCCGTACGGGCCGTACACCTGCTCGAGCCAGCTGAGCGCGATCCGCGTGCGGGCGAGGGCGAGCCCGTTACCCCACGCGCCCTCGTCGCCCGGCTTGTAGAGCACGTGCACCGCCACCGTGTCCCACGTGCGGAACGGCATCCGCGGCGCCCCAGCCGGGCGTACCCAGATGCCCCCTTCGTACTTGTAGAGCGGGCTCGCCGTCCACGCGAAATGGTGCACGCTGCGCGCGCGCCAGCGCACGATCCGGTGGCCCGCCGGCACGCGCACGGAGTCGGAGGCATCGAGCCAGGCGTCCGGACGGTCGCCCTCGTACGCGACGGCGATCGCGGGCGGGCGGTGCTCGCCCTGCGCGACGCGCGCCCAACCCGGGTCGCCCTGCATCACGACGCCGGTCGCACCGAGCACCTGGTCCTCGCGCACGACGAGCGTCACGTCGAACGCGCCGAACTCGCCGTACAGCTCGCCCGCGGGCACGAGCGGGTTGGGCTCCCACCCCTTGCGGTCGTACACCGCGACCTTGGGATACCACTGCGCGAAGTCGTACGTGCGCCCGCGGCGCCCTTGCCGGCGCGGCAGCGTGCTCGGCCGCGCATCCCACTCGAAATGCACGAACAGCGTCTCGCGCGGCGCCATCGGCGCGGGCAGGGCGAGGCGCGCCACGGTCGAGTCGGGCGCGAACGGGTACTCGACCTGCACCGCGCGCCCGTTGACCGTCGGCGGCGCCGTGAACCGCTCGAACCCCTGCTCGCGGTCCGTCAGGCGCTGGAATCGCTGGCGCCCCTCCCGCTCGTCGGTGGCGCTCCAGCGCGAGCCGGGCCGGAACGCGTTCAGGTACTGGTGGAGCCACAGCACCCGCAGCGTGTCCGGCGAGCGGTTCACGTAGCGGAGCGTGCCGCGCGCGTGCAGGCGCTCGCCGCCCTCGTCCAGCGTGGCCGTGATGCGATAGTCGGCCTGCTGCTGCCAGTACCCGACCGTGTCGCGGGATGGCGGCGTGGTCGTGCCCCCCTGGAGGAGCGCGACCACGACAAGCGCGCCGATCACCGCGCGCCGTGCACCATGCGCTGCCGCAGGAGCGCGAGGCGGCGCTTGACCGAGCCGTCACGCACGCGGTCGCCGACGCGCACGATCGCGCCGCCGAGGATCGCGGGATCCACCACCACGTGCGGCACCACCGTCTTGCCGAGCGACGCGGAGAGCGCCGCCGCGATGCGCGCCTGCTCGGCCGCGTCGGCCGGCCGCGCGAGCGTCACCGAGGCGTGCACGCGGCCCACGGCCTCGTCCACCAGCAGCGCGTACTCGATCGCGATCTCGGGGATCAGCACCTGCCGGCCGCGCCGCGTGATCGCCTGCACGAAGCGCACGAACGTCGCGGGGTAGGAACCCGCGAGCGCCTTGCCGAGCACCGCCGACTTGGTGGCGACGTCCACCTTCGGCGAGTCGAGGAAGCGGCGCAGCGTGAGGTCGGCCTTGATCGCGCCCGCGAGCGCGTCGAGCCTGGCGCCCCACCCCTCGAGGTCGTTCGCCTTGCGGGCGAGCTCGAGGAGGGCCTCGGCGTAGTTGCGGGCGATCGTCGAATCGCGCATCAGCGGGGCCCGATGGTGCTCAGGAAGCCCTCGACCAGCTGCCGGTTGGTCGCGTCGTCGAGGTTCTTCTCGATCACCTTGCCCGCGCCCTTGATCGCGAGCTCGACCGCCTCGCGGCGCAGCTCGACGATCGCGCGCTCCTTCTCGGCGTTGAGCTCGCGACGAGCGCGCTCGAGCAGTTCGGCCTGCTGCGTCTTGCCGGCCTCGAGGAGGTCGCCCTTGAGCTTCTCCCCCGCGGCGCGGCCGTCGGCCACCAGCTGCTGCGCCTCGCGGCGGCTGGCGTCGAGCGCGGCCTGCGCGTCGGCCATCAGCTTGGCGGCGGCGTCGCGATCGGCCTTGGCCTGCGCGAGGCTCGACTCGAGCGCGAGCTCGCGCGCCTCGACCGCGGCCATCAGGGGCTTGAACGCGAACTTCGCCAGCACGGCGAAGACGACGAGGAAGATGAGCAGCGTCCAGAACATCAGGCCGCCGTTCGGCGCCAGCAGGTTCACCGGCGCCTGCGCCTCGCCCTCGGAGGCGAACGCGGGAGCGGCGGTGAGCGCGACCAGGGTCAACGCGGCGACGAGGCGGGAGGACATGCGCGACATGAGACGGCCGTGAAAGCGTGAGGAGGGACGGCGGAACGAGCGGGTGTGGCGCGCCACGGGAACCCGGGTCCCCGTGGCGCCCCGGGGTTACAGCGTGGCGGCCTTGCCCTGGATGACGAACGCGACGACGATCGCGAACAGCGCGGCGCCTTCGATGAACGCGGCCAGGATCAGCGAGCCGGTCTGGATCGTGCCGGCGGCCTCGGGCTGGCGGGCCATGCCCTCGGCCATCGAGCCACCGATGCGGCCGATGCCGAGGCCGGCGCCGAGGACGGCGATGCCGGCGCCGACGGCGGCGCCCATGAGGGCGAGCCCGGCGTTGGCCGGCGCACCCGCGGCGGCCTGGAGAAGCGGATAGAAGCTCATGTCAGTCTCGTGTGGTGAAGCGTGAATCGCACTGGCTCGCGCCCGTCGAGCGGCGCTGCCCGCCATCGGGTCCCGGGACCCAGCGGGCGTCCCCGGCCATCCGGCCGGGTACGGACGTCCCGCGCGCGAGCCGGCGCGCGGGCCGTGGAACGGCTAGTGGTGCGCCGCGCGGACCTGGCCGATGAAGACCGAGGCGAGCAGCGTGAACACGAACGCTTGCAGGACCGCGACGAACAGCTCGAGGAACATGATCGCGACGGCCATCACGAACGGTCCGCCCGCGATCGCGTAGCTCTTGAAGAAGAAGATGAGGCCGATGAAGGCGAGCACGACGATGTGCCCCGCCGTCATGTTGGCGAACAAGCGGATGGCGAGCGCGAACGGCCGCGTGATCTTGCCGACCATCTCGATCGGCGAGATGATGAGGAACATCGGGATGCGCATCCCGAGGCTCATGTCGTGCGGCCAGAAGAAGATCGTGTTCAGGTAGCCCATCCCCTGCGCGCGCATGCCGGCCACTTCGACCACCACGAAGGTGATGAGCGCCAGCGTCGCCGTCACGGAGATGTTCCCCGTCGCCGTCGAGCCGTAGGGGATGAGCCCCAGCATGTTGGCGGTGAGGATGAAGAAGAAGAGCGTGAGCAGGAACGGCACGAACGCGTTGCCGTGCGGCCCCACGTTCGGCAGGATCACCGTGTTGCGCAGGTAGAGCACCATCGCCTCGACGCCACCGGCCCACCCCTTGGCGTGGCCGAACTGGTCGTGGTCGCGCGCCTGGCTGCGGGCGACGAGGATGAGCACCGTGCAGACGATCAGCGCCGCGAGCAGGAGCATCACGACGTGCTTGGTCGGCGAGAAGTCGATCTCGAACGATCCCACGTGCACCGGTGCCCAGCGCGGCAGCTCGACTTCCTTCACGAACGGCGGGAAGATCGTCGGCACGTCGATCGCGTGCGCGTCGGTGATGTGCGGCGTGATGATGTCGGTGTGCTCCTCCTTCGCCGCGTGGGCGCCCTCCTGCGGGGCCGCACCCTCGTGGGCGGGCTCGGCGGCCGGAGCCCGCTCGGCGGCGGGGGCGGCCGGCGACGCGGCGCCCTGGGCGGTCAGCGGTCGCGTGGCGGCAACGGCGAAGACGAGGAGCGCGGCGAGGCGCGCGAGCAGGCGTGGCATCAGGCGAGGCACAGCGGTTCGAGCGTTTCGGTGACGAAGAAGAAGGCGGCGAGACTCAACAGCGCGGATTCGGTGGGCAGCCCGAGCGGCCGCACCGCGAACCCGTAGAGCACCAGCGTGACCACGCAGAGGAGCGCACCCGACGCCCACCCCGCCAGCACGTTCGAGCGGCGCATGCGCCACGCGATCGCGAACCCCACCAGCTGCACCACCACGGCCACCCCCGCGCTCGTGGCGATCGCGCGATGATCCGCGGGCGTGGTGAAGAAGAGCCCCGCGAACCACGACAGGCCGGCCACCACCCCGAGCACGATCCCCACGTACCACATGGCCTTGGTCATTTCCCGCGACGCTCCCGGTCCGCGCGCTGTGCCGCCATGAGCTTGCGATACATCGCGTAGAAGGCGCCCCCGGCCCCGGTGAAGACGCCGACGATCACCCCGGCCGGTGCGGTGCCGAGTTTCGCGTCCACCCACTGGCCAAGCCAGAGGAAGAGGAGGATCGAGGCCCCGAACTGCACCCCCACCCCCGCGAATTCGGCGCCGGAGAGCCCGCCCTTTGCCTGGCGCGGCTCCCGCGGCGCGGGTTCCGGCGAGGGTTTGGATGGGCCATCCTGCATAGCCAGCGAAACTTACGGGGTCTTAGCACGGTGTTCAAGCGAGCCTGTTTCCCGAAACGGCGTGAGGCGTCTCTCCGGCGTGATCACCGCGGGAGCTCGGGGTGCTGCACGATCGCGCCCCATGCGCCGACACTCGCAGAACGGGCGACCAGCGGCGGCCGCCTGGCCACCCCGAAATGGCGGCGCACCGAGCAAAGACCGAAGAGGGGCCGACGAGCTGCAAGTGCCCGATTCACCTGTATTTGCGCGTGACGTTTGCTTTGACAGTTCGTCCTGTTGTGCATAAGTTCTCGATCCGTCCGATTCGTGACGCCACCCGCGCGTCGGACCCCACGCCGCTGCCCTCCCCCCCGATGAACAAGCGCCTCGCCGTCGCATTGCTCGTGGTCGCGAGCATCGTGTATGCGTGTTCGCCCCGCTCGCACGCGAGCGAGCGGAGCGCGCGACACAACAGCGAGGCGACGGTGAGCGATGGCATCGAGGCGCGGGTCGACGTGACCACCGCGCCCGTCGTCACCTTCATGCTCGAGCTGACCAATCGCACGGGCAAGGTGATCGAGCTGCAGTTCCCGAGCGCGCAGACGCACGACTTCGCCGTGCTCGATCCGTCGGGGCGCACCGTGTGGAAGTGGAGCGGCGACCGCATGTTCACGCAGGTCATCTCCACCGAGACGATCGCGAAGAACGCGCAGCTGACCTTCACCGAGGAGTGGCGCGACGCGAAGCCCGGCGCCTACACCCTCGTCGCGACCGCCACGAGCGCGTCGCATCCCGTCGAGGAGCGCATCGCCTTCACGGTGCGGTAACGACACGCCCGCCCCCTGCGGGCGCGGGTGCAGCGGACGGCAGGTGCACGGCGTAGTTTTCGCGACCTTCCACCGCCATCGCCGTGACCGCCAGTTCCCGCCCGGGCGCGCAAGCGCCCACCACCAACGACGACCTCCAGATGCTCGTGCGCCTGCGCCAGGCGCACCAGGATCTCAAGACGCAGATCGCCCAGCGCATCGTCGGGCAGCAGGACATCGTGGACAACCTGCTCGCGGCGATCCTCGCCGGCGGCCACGCGCTGCTGGTCGGCGTGCCCGGCCTCGCGAAGACGCTGCTGATCCAGACGCTCGCCGACGCGCTCGCGCTCTCGTTCAACCGCGTGCAGTTCACCCCCGACCTCATGCCGGGCGACATCACCGGCACGGAGTTGCTCGAGGAGGACCAGGCCACCGGGCGCCGCATCTTCACCTTCGCGCCGGGCCCGGTGTTCGCGAGCATCGTGCTCGCCGACGAGATCAACCGCGCCCCGCCAAAGACGCAGGCGGCGCTGCTCCAGGCCATGCAGGAGCGCACCGTCACCGTCGCCGGCAAGACGCACAAGCTGCCCAACCCGTTCTTCGTGCTCGCCACGCAGAACCCGATCGAGCAGGAAGGCACGTACTCCCTGCCCGAGGCGCAGCGCGACCGGTTCATGTTCGAGCTCACCGTCGGCTACCCCTCCCGCGAGGAGGAGGAGCTGATCGTGAGCTCCACCACGGGCGTCATGACGGGCGAGGTCAAGCCGGTGCTGACCGCGGGCGAGCTCGTCGGCCTGCAGCAGCTGGTGCGGCGCATTCCCGCCGCGCCCACGCTCGTCCGCTACTCGGTGGACCTCGTGCGCTCCACGCGCCCGACCGATCCCACGTCGAGCGCCGACGTGCGCAAGTACGTGAGCTTCGGCGCCGGTCCGCGGGCGAGCCAGTACCTCATCCTCGGCGCCAAGGCGCGCGCCGCGATGGATGGTCGCGCCGCCCCCGACATCGACGACGTGAAGGGGGTCGCGCTCTCCGTGCTCGGTCACCGCCTGCTGCTCAACTTCCAGGCGGAAGCCGAAGGGGTCACGGTCGAGAAGCTGCTCAAGCTGTAACGACGCGGCTCCTGCCGTGTGCGCGAGGGCGCCCGACCGCCGGTCGGGCGCCCTCGTTGTGTTCGCCCGTGCGGCGCGCGCGGCGCGGTTCGTTCACCCCTTCTTCCTGAGCCCGGCAAGCATCGTGCGCACGACCGTGCGCCCGGGCGCGATGGCCAGCGCACGTTCGAGCTCGGCGATCGCCTTCGCCGTGTCGCCCTGCGCGAGGTAGGCCATGCCGAGCGACAGGTGCGCGTGCGCGCTCTCCGTGTGCAGCTCGGCGTTGAGCTTGAAGAACTGGAACGCCTTCGCCCGGTCGCCCTGCGCGACGGCGGCGCCGAGCATGTCGATCATCTGCTCGGGCGCCTCGAACGGCGTGCCGAGCGCGCTCGACACGGCCGCGTAGTGCTCGGGAATGAACGCCGGCCGATCCATCGCCTGCGCGAGGTCGAGCGCGTAGCCCTTGAACAGGAAGCGGAGTCCGTCGTACTCCGCCATGAGCGGCACCGACCCGTGGCTGTCCTCGGGATAGTACCGGAAGCCGTACCGCAGCCCCGCGCGGTTGTAGGCCTTGATCACGGCGTCGAACTGCGCGATCGCGTTGAAGTGCTGGTTGACCGACGTGTCGGCGGGGTTGAGGGTGTTGGCCTGCGCGAGGTAGAGCGCCTTGCCCGCCCAGTGGCCCGGCTGGCTCGCCTGCGCGCGCGCCTGCTTGAGCAGGAGGTTCGAATCCCACCAGAGCGAGGGATCGATCGCGAGGTAGGCGCTGAACGTCTCGGGCATGGTGTAGAGCGCGTTCACCACCGTGATCCCGCCGAGCGAGTGGCCGACGAAGATGCGATACCCGGAGGTGCGGTAGGCGGAGTCGACGTGCGGGATCAGTTCGTTCTTGATGAACGACAGGAAGTTGCCCATGCCGCCCGTCACCTCGAGCCCGGGCATCGCCCTCCCGTCGGGCCCCGCCTTGACGTTGGTGGGCGACATGTCGCGCATCCGGTTCGTGTTCGGGATCGCGACGACGATCATCTCCGGCACGACGAAGGTGCCGTTGATCCCGGTGGACAGGAACTGGATGAGCCCGGTCACCGAGTGGAAGTGCGCGTCGCCGTCGAGGAGGTAGAGCACGGGATACGCGCGCGGGGGGTACGTGGTGTCTCGGTATGAGGGCGGCGTCCAGACGAGGAGCTTCCGCTTCTCCTTGAGGATCGTGGACTGGACCGAGTCGCTCAAGCCGATCGTGATTGCGCCCGCCGGGGGCAGGGCGGCGGGTGCCTGCGCGCGCGTCGAACTGGCGCAGAGGGCGACGAGGACGAGCGCGGCGAGGGATCGCATCGAGACAAGGAAGGGGGGGAGGCCGGCGAGCCCACGGAAGATGCGGGCCGCGACCGTGGGTCGCCACGTTCGGGACGATGGCGCCCCGTGTATTCTGGCCGTCGCCCCCTGTCGCGTCAGCCGAGCCGCTGCTCTTATTGTCCCCCGGACCCTCCTGGCGGAACCCCAACTGACGCTCGGCTGACGGTGCGAACGATCGTGGAGGCGATCGGCCGGACCCTCATCGTGGCGATGCCGCCACGCCGGCACAGGACGTCCCTCCACCCCCGGATCGCCCGTCATGCGACTCGAGACCCTTGGCAAGCCGCGCCTCGTCCTTGGTGACCGCGCGGTGGGCCCCGAGCACGAAATCGTGTTTGCCCTCGCGCTGCTGCTGCTCGAGGCGGCGCCCCGACGATTGTCGCGCACGTGGGTGTGCGAGCTGCTGTGGCCCGATGCCGACCGCGCCCGGGCGAGCCACAACCTCCGTCAGGCGCTCTACAAACTCCGGCAGCTCGGCGGCGAGCTCGACGTGGCCGGCGAAGAACTCGCGCTCCCGCCCGGCACGACATGGGACGTGGAAGAGCGACTGCGGGCCGACGCGCCGCAGGCCGACCCCGCCCAGCGCTGGCAGTTCCTTGCCGGCTACGAACCGAAGCTTGGTCCAGGCTTTGCCTCGCGCATCGAGCAGTGGCGCGAACGGGTGCACCGCCGTCTGGTTGATCGCCTGCTCGCCGGGCTTCGCCAGGCGCGCGCGCGCACGCAGTGGACGCGTGCGGTCGCGTACAGCCACGCCATCCTGGAGGTGGACCCCCTCAACGAAGAGGCGACGCTCACCCTCGCCGAGGGGCGCGCGCTGCAGGGCAGCAAGGCGGAGGCGGTCGCGCTGCTGGATCGCTACCTCGCGGCCATTGACGGACTCCCGGGCGAGCTCGCGATCCAGCCGACGCTGCTCAAGCGGCGCATCACGCAGCGCCTTCCGGCCGTGCTGCGCGACCGTCCGAGCTGGCGGCTCCTCGTCGGGCGCGACGACCTGCTGGAGAGCTTCAGCGCGCAGATGCGCCGCGCCCGCGAGGGAACGGGCACGATCGTCTCGATGTGGGGCGAGCCCGGCGTGGGCAAGACCCGGCTGGTGCGCGAGCTCAACGCGCTCGGCGCGGTCGAGGGATGGTCGGTGGTGACCGTGTCGTGCGAGCCGACCTGGCCCGACCGCCCCCTGTGCGCGCTCGAGGCGCTCACCTCGACGCTGCTGCTGCAACCCGGGGCGCTCGGCGTCGATCCGCGGGCGCATCGCGCGCTGATGCGCCTCACGAAGATGGATCCCGACGACGAGCCGCTCCCGCAGGGCGCCGAGGACACCGCGTACCGGCAGCGGCTGCTGCGGAGCTCCGTGCTCGACCTGATCGACGCCGTGAGCCAGGAGCGCCCGCTGCTCGTCGCCGTGGACGACGTGCAGTGGCTCGACCCGACCAGCCTGCCCTTCTACGCGATGGCCGTCGAGCACGCCGCCACGCGCCGCGTGGCGTGGGTGTTCGCGTCCCAACAACGGGAGGAACTGCCCAAGCTGGCGACGGGGACGCGCGCGCTCGTGTCGCGGGTGCCCGCGCTGAGCGAGGAGGAGAGCTACCAGCTGCTGAGCGAGCTGGTGCGGGGGCAGTTCCCCGCCGACCATCCCGCCGCGCTGCGCCGGGCGGCGATCGTGTCGAACGGGAACCCGCTGTACGTGCACACGCTGGCCACGCACTGGCTCAGCACGGGGGACATGAGCGAGTTGCCGCCGAGCCTGGAGGCGCTGATCGAGCAGCGGTTGGATACGCTGGATGGGCGGGCCATGCGGTGCCTCCAGGTGTGTGCATTGCTGTCGCGGCACGGTACGGTGGGCCGCGTGGAGACCGTCTTGCAGGAACCACGCAGTGTCCTGATGGCGGCGCTGGACCAGCTTCACGCCTCCGGATTGGTAGAAACGCAAGGCGACGCGCCCTTGGTGCGACATGGAATCATCGCGACCCGCGCTGTAGGTCGTGCGAGCAAGGCAACTGTTGTGCTCCTTCACGGCTACATCGCGGCCGCGCTCGAGCCAGTCGCCCGGGAGGGACACGATGCGGCGCTACTCGTCGCCTGTGCAGAGCACCTGCGAAAGGCGAACCAAGAGCAGAGGGGCGTCGAGTTGGTGGAGACGACTACGAAGCAGCTGCTTCGTGCTGGCTCGTTGGATGCAGCGTGGGAGATTGTTCGAGCGCTAGACGAGGAGGCCGAGCTTGGGGTGGAGCGATTGAAAGATCTCTCGGAGCGTCTTTCTGCGGAGATCATCTTCAGCTCGTCGGACCGCAGCGCTGGTATCACAATCTCCGATCAGATTCTCCGACGATCAAAGGTCGTCAACAACCGCAATATTGCCGAATTCATGTTGCTGTGGTCGCAGTCTGCGCCGGACTTCGGCTCACCTACGGGCGTTGGCCGTGCAATAGCACTATGTGAATCGATCGACACGAAGAGCCCATTCGCTCCGCGCGCATTCGCTCAGGCGATCATCCAGTCGGATTCTTCGCTCGCGCCTGCCGCACTCGCTCGCGCCCTGGCGGTCGTAAGGAAAAGGACCCCGTATCCGGCGCCTGAGACGGAGGATTGGCTGAGACTTCAGATGCTATGCGCATTCTACAAGCGCGATGCGAGACTCGCGGTGGACCTTGCCACGCGCCGAGTTGATCTCAGCGACACATCGGGCTCACTGTATAGCAAGATCACCGCCCTAGCTGATCTGGCGACAGCGGTGCGGGTTCTCTTCCCAACGCGCGACCCACGAGGCCCTGCGCGACTCGCCGCTGAGTTCGCGCGGGAGACAGCGAACGTTGAACTTCAGATTCGAATGCTCATCCCGAGCATTCACTGCCATATCGACGCCGGAGACCTGCGACACGCTGCGAAGGAGTTCGAGCGCGCACTGGCGCTGGCAATCGAGCACGATGCCTCCGGATTCGCTTCGTCCATCGCCGTGGCGGCCGTTCGTCTCGCCATCTCTGGACA
>JACQES010000349.1 GCA_016200495.1 Gemmatimonadota bacterium | reverse complement strand
GCTCACCAAGCGCCTGGGCGGCGTCACGATCGGCGACCCGCGCGTCGAAGGGGTGCGCATGGGGCCGCTGGCCGGCATGGCGCAGGTCAAGGAAGTGGGGAAGGCGGTCGCGCGGATCCGCGAGGAGGCGGAGCTCGTCTCGGGCGGCAACGCCGACTTCGCCGTGACGGGCGCCGATAAAGCCAAGGGCGCCTTCTACCCCATCACGCTCATGGCCGCGCCCAAGGCGATGCGCGCCAACGCGCCGCACGACGTCGAGGCGTTCGGGCCGGTCAACACGGTCATGGGGTACGCGAACGTGGACGAAGCGATCCAGCTCGCGCGGCGCGGCAAGGGGTCGCTGTGCGGCTCGGTGTTCACCAACGACGACGCCACGGCGCGCAGCGTGGTGCTGGGCACCGCGCCCTTCCACGGGCGCATCCTCGTGGTCAACCGGCACGACGCGAAGGAGAGCACGGGGCACGGTTCGCCGATGCCGCACCTGGTCCACGGCGGCCCCGGGCGTGCGGGCGGCGGCGAGGAGATGGGGGGGATGCGCGGCGTGCTGCACTTCATGCAGCGCACCGCGGTGCAGGCGTCGCCCACGACCATGACCGCGATCACGCGCGAGTGGACCACGGGCGCGCACCGCAGCACCGACCGCATCCACCCCTTCCGCAAGCACTTCGAGGAGCTCGAGATCGGCGAGTCGCTCACCACGCACCGCCGCACGGTGGCCGAGGCCGACATCGTGAACTTCGCCGGCATCTCGGGCGACTTCTTCTGCGCGCACATGGACGACATCGCGGCGAAGGCGAGCTTCTTCGAGCGGCGCGTCGCGCACGGCTACTTCGTGATCTCGGCCGCGGCCGGCCTGTTCGTGGACCCGGCGCCGGGGCCCGTGCTCGCCAACTACGGCCTGGAGAACCTTCGGTTCGTCAAGCCTGTCTATGCGGGTGACACCTTCCAGGTGAAGCTCACGTGCAAGCAGAAGACGGTGAAGGACACGCCCGAAGGGGGCGTCCCGCAGGGCGTGGTGGCGTGGGACGTCGAGGTGACCAACCAGAACGGGGAGTCGTGCGCCGTGTACACGATCCTCACGCTGGTGAAGCGGCTGGTGGCGCCGGCGTCGAACGGCAACGGCACGGCGGCGGCGCACGCGGGCGGGGACGCCACGGGCGGATGACGCGACGCGTGGGCGTGGGCGCGCTGGCCGGGGCATTGCTCCTGCTCCCGATGCGCGCCCACGCCCAGCCGAGCCAGGCCGTATTGGTGCGCGGCGGCAGCTTCCGCATGGGCACGCCTGTCGCGGACCTCGACTCGCTCAAGCGGCGCTACGCACTGTCGTATCCCGGCGTGTTCGAGGACGAGGTGCCCGCGCACCACGTGACGGTGAGCGACTTCCGCCTCGACCGGTACGAGGTCACCAACGCGCGCTTCCAGGCGTTCGTGACGGCGCGTCCCGAGTGGAGCCGCGCGCGACTGCCCGCCGCGCTGCACAACGGGCACTACCTCGAGCACTGGACCGACGGCGCTCCCCCCGCGGACAAGGCGGACCATCCCGTCACGTTCGTCACCTGGCACGCGGCACAGGCCTTCTGCACGTGGGCCGGCGGCCGGCTGCCGACGGAAGCCGAGTGGGAGTTCGCGGCGCGCGCCGGTGATGAGCGCGAGTTCCCGTGGGGCGATGCGCCGCCGACGCCCGAGCGCGTGAATGCCGGCGCGAGCAAGCTCAACGGCACCACGCCCGTGGGCCGCTACGCGCCCAATCCGCTCGGCCTCTACGACATGGCGGGCAACGTGTGGGAGTTCACGCTCGATGCGTGGGTGTCGGGCTATCCACCGGAACCGCAGGTCAATCCGCTCGCGGGCGGTCCGGTGCCGGCCGATCCGCGCGCGGTGACGGGCCGTCGCGTGCTTCGCGGCGCGAGCTTCGGCGGCGGCGCGGCCAACCTGCGCACGCGCTGGCGCGACAGCCATCTGGTGACCAACGCGGTGGCCTTCGTAGGATTCCGCTGCGCCTATCCGCCCGCCTAGCCCTGCATGCACGAGCACCAACGCGACCTCGCCCTCACCTTCGCCGGCGGCGGCAACCGCGCCTTCTACCAGTTGGGCCTGCTCCGTGAATGGGGCTCGTGGCTGCTGCCGCGCACCGCCGGCGTTGCCGCGTGTTCGGCGGGTGCGTACGTCATCTGCCTCTACATCGCCGGCCGCGAGCAGGAGGCGTGGGACTTCTGGTTCGAGGCGCGCGCGCACGTGAAGCGGAACTTCACCTTCGCCAACGCGCTCAAGGGCAAGCCGATCGCGCCGCACGTCGAGGTCTACCCCGCCACGATCCGCGCCATGCTCGCGGGCGGCGGCTTCGAGAAGATCCAGGCGGCCCCCTTTCCCATTCTCGTGCTGACGGCGGGCTTCCCGCGCGCGCTGCCGGGGCCCGTCGCCGTGGCGCTGGGGCTCGCCGGCTACCAGGCAGAGAAGGCGGTCGCGCCGACGCGGATCCATCCCAAGCTGGGTCGCTCGCTCGGCTTCCGGCCGGTCGTCGCCGACGCGCGCGCGTGCCGCTCGATCGACGAACTGACCGACCTGCTCGTGGCGTCGGGCTCGACGCCCCCCGTGACCCCGCTCGGCCGTTTCCGCGGCGAGAGCCTGCTCGATGGGGGATTGGTGGACAACGTGCCCGCCTTCGTGGGCGACGACATCCCCGGCGCCACGCGCAACCTGGTGCTCCTCACGCGCGCCTATCCGGACACGGCACCGCAATTCGAGCGCGGCAAGCGGCTCTACCTCGCGCCCACGCACCCGGTGCCGGTGCACCGATGGGATTACACCCGACCCGACCTGCTCGAGGCGACGATCGCAATGGGGGCACGGGAGGCCGCCGTGCACCGGCCGTGGGTGGAACGCTTCCTCGCGGCGCCCCCGGCACCGTCGCATATTGGGGAATGACCCAACAGGACCTGTCAGGGAAGGTCGCGCTCATCACGGGGGGGACCCGTGGCATCGGCCTCGCGATCGCGCAGGGATTGGCCGCCGCCGGCGCCACCGTCGTCGTCTCGAGCCGCAAGGCCGACGGCGTGAACGCCGCGGTCGCGGCCATCACCGCCGCGGGCGGCAAGGCGATCGGGATCCCGGCCAACGCCGGCAAGTTCGATGAAGCGCGCGGCCTCGTGGACGCCACCGTCGCGCAGGCGGGCGGCATCGACATCCTCGTGAACAACGCGGCCACCAATCCGGTCTACGGCCCCGTCGAGAACGCCGACGAGGGGGGCTGGAACAAGATCATGTCGGTGAACGTGGTCGGCCCGTTCGAGCTGGCCAAGCGCGCGTTGCCGCACATGGAACGGCGCGGCGGCGGCGCCATCCTCAACATCTCGAGCGTCGAGGGGCTGACGCCGGGGCAGGGGCTGGGCGTCTATTCCGTGAGCAAGTCGGCGCTGATCGCGCTCACGCAGGTGATGGCGCGCGAGTGGGGCCCCAAGGGGGTGCGCGCCAACTCGATCTGCCCGGGGCTCATCAAGACCGACTTCTCGCAGGCGCTCTGGCAGGACGAGAAGCTCATGGCGCGGTTCCTCAAGGCGCAGCCCATCAGTCGCATCGGCGAACCGGACGAAGTGGCCGGGCTCGCCGTCTTCCTGTGTTCCCCCGCGGCGAGCTTCATCACCGGCGGGACTTACGTGGTTGACGGAGGCTACACGATATGACGGCAGTCATTCCCGCGGACCTGATCCGCGCGCAGATCAAGGCCCAGCAGGCCGCCGGCGCACAGGGCGACTTCGTGGCCAAGGTCAACGCCTTCGTGGACGAGCTGCTCATCCCGATCGAGAAGTCGTTCCTGCAGGGCTC
This sequence comes from Gemmatimonadota bacterium, assembly GCA_016200495.1. Taxonomy (GTDB): domain Bacteria; phylum Gemmatimonadota; class Gemmatimonadetes; order Gemmatimonadales; family Gemmatimonadaceae; genus JACPPC01. The sequence continues at coordinate 5,010 of JACQES010000349.1, read as the reverse complement.
GTTCAAGGCGCTCAAGCCCGAGCTCGACCGGGTGCGGCAGGAAGCGAAGAAGCGCGGCCTCTGGGCGCCGTGGATCCCCAAGGCGCATGGCGGCCTGGGGCTCACGCTCCCCGAGTACGCGAAGGTGAGCGCCGCGCTCGGCCGCTCGCCGCTCGGCCACTACGCGCTCAACTGCCAGGCGCCCGACGTCGGCAACATGGAACTGCTCATGAGCCACGGCAGCGAGGAGCAGCGCGCGCGCTGGCTCGCGCCGCTCGTGGCGGGGAGCATCCGCTCGTGCTTCAGCATGACCGAGCCCGAGTTCGCCGGCTCCAACCCGGTGTGGATGGAGACCCGCGCGGTGCGCGACTGCGCCGACTACGTGATCACGGGGCACAAGTGGTTCACCTCCGCGGCCGATGGCGCGTCGTTCGCCATCGTCATGGCGGTCACCAACCCCGACGCCAAGCCGCACGAGCGCGCCTCGCAGATCATCGTGCCGATGGACGCGCCGGGGGTCACGCTCGTGCGCAACATCCCGATCATGGGCGACGTCGGCGACGACTACGCGAGCCACGGCGAGATGCGCTATGAGAAGGTGCGCGTGCCGATCACCAACCGGCTGGGGGCCGAGGGGGCGGGGTTCGCGCTCGCGCAGGAGCGGTTGGGGCCCGGGCGCATCCACCACTGCATGCGCTGGATCGGCATCTGCGACCGCGCGATCGACCTGATGTGCCGCCACGCCGCCTCGCGGATGATCGCGCCGGGGGTGCCGCTGGGCTCCAAGCAGGCGGTGCAGCACATGATCGCCGAGTGCCGCGCGGAGACCGACGCGGCGCGGCTGTTCGTGCTGGATGCGGCGCAGCAGATCGAGGCCAAGGGGGCCCACGAGGCTGCTCAAGGGGTATGGGGTGAAGGTGGAGTAGGGAGGAGCGGGTCTCCGTGCCTCGGTGCCTCGTGGAGTTCACCACAGAGGCACGGGGGCACGGAGGAGTGCGAGAGGGGCTTGGGGGCGCGCGGAGGGCGAAGGGGTCCGGGGCGCGCGGGTGGTGGACGATCGCGGGCTCAGCGGAGCAGCCATGCGAGCGGTGGCGATGATCCACGCGGCGGTGCGGGCGATGGGCGGATTGGCCGTCGCCGCGGCTGCCTGCGGAAACGTGACGACGGGTGACCTTGGCAACGCGCCCGGCACCTGCCCGACGTGGCTCGGTGGCGATCCGGCGGCGAAGCTGATGGGTTGCGTGTCCATCACGGGCCAACTGCTCCGGCCCGATGGCACACCGATCCCGTTCTCGAGCGTCGGCGCGACGTACACGTTTCCCGGCATCGCGGACAGCCTGCGCGGCACGCTGTTTCCGTTCACGGACGGCGAGGGGCGCTTCTCGCTCAGCGACCTCGTCTTCGACTTCTTTCCCGCGGATTCGGCGCGTCCGCCTCGGCAACTGATTCACGTGCGCTTGTATGCGAAGAGCGGCTGGCGCGGTCCGCGTCCGGTGGATTCGCTCGACATCATGGCGCAGTACACGCCTGCCGGTGAGGTGCCGCCGCGGACGAACATCGTGTGGAAGACGGCGAATGTCCCGTAACCGGATCGGGCTGCGCCCATTCCTGCACGCGGCCGCGCTGGCGGTGCTCGCCTGTACCAAGGGAAGCGGCACCGGGCCGCCCGACGACGGGGCGTGCGTCTCGTACGGCGAACCGGGATTCGGGCAGTTCGGCGGTTGCGCGACACTTCAGGCGCGGGTGCAACTCGCTGACGGACGCCAATTGCCATATGGGAGCGCCCGCCTTGTCGTTCCGTTCGACTCGTCGAATCCAGGCGAACTCGCGGGCGGCGAGGCCAGCCTCGCTTCCGCTGGCGCGTTCACCATGCGAATGCACCTCGTGGGATTCGTGCGCGCGCCAGTGGACTCGATGCGCACCATGCTTTACGCCTACTCGCCGTACTGGAGCCCCACCCCATTCGACAGCGTGTCGGTGACGCTGCACGTGGTGCGGCCAGGCGCGCGCGTTCGCCCCGATACCGTGACGCTCACGAGCCACGCGACGCCGAAGGTGTTCTGACAACGGGTCGGTGATCGACCCCGCGCCCTCGCGCCAGGACGCCCGCGCCCACGGTCGGTCGCGCGGCAAAGGTCCGCGCCCGCCCTTGCCCCCATGCGCACCGCATCGCTGATTCCCCGACCACCGCCATGCGCGCATGACCACGCCCCCCCTCGACTCCGCCCGCCCCGTCCGCAAGGGCGAGGAAATCGACGCCGCGAAGCTCTCGGCCTGGTGCGCCACGCACGCCCCCGAGGTCGCCGGCGAGATCACCGTGCAGCAGTTCCCGCGCGGCTTCTCGAACCTCACATATCTGCTGTCGGTCGGCGGCCGCGACTACGTCCTTCGCCGTCCGCCCCGCGGGGTCAAGAAGGGCTCGGCGCACGACATGAGCCGCGAGTTCCGGATCCTCACCGCGCTGCACGCGCGCGGCGGGCCCGTGCCGCGGCCGGTGGCCAACTGCGAGGACGAGTCCGTCATCGGCGCCCCCTTCTACATCATGGAACGCGTGGCCGGCGTCATCCTGCGGAGCGTGCCGCCCGCGGGCGTCACCCTCGACGCGGCCACGATGCGCGGGCTCTCGCATGCGTTCGTGGAGGCGCTCATCGGCATCCACGCCACGCCGCTCGACACGCCGGGCATCGCCGAGCTCGGGCACCCGGAGGGCTACGTCACGCGGCAGGTGCAGGGGTGGGCGGCGCGCTACGAGCGCGCGCGCACCGACGACGTGCCCGACATGGCGTGGCTCGCGCGCTGGCTCGACGAGCATCGGCCGGCCGAGTCGGGCGGGGCGCTCATCCACAACGACTTCAAGTACGACAACTTCGTCCTCGATCCGGCCGACCTCACGCGCATCATCGCGGTGCTCGACTGGGAGATGACCACCGTGGGCGATCCGCTCATGGACCTGGGCACGTCGCTCGGCTACTGGGTGGACGGCGACGATCCGCCGGAGCTGCGCGCGCTCGGGCTCGGGATCACCGCGCTTCCGGGCAACCTGAGCCGCAACGAGCTGTGGGCGCGCTACCACGCGCGCACGGGGCGCGCGCTCACCGATCCCGTCTTCTACTACGTGTTCGGGCTCTTCAAGCTCGCGGTCATCGCGCAGCAGATCTACGCGCGCTTCCAGGCGGGGCTCACGACCGACGAGCGGTTCGCGTCGCTGGGGCTCGCGGTCAGGGCGCTCGCGGCGCTGGGGCGGCGCGCGGTGGAGCTCAGGCGGATCGACCGGCTGGGCTAGCGCCCTCCCCCAAATGCCCGGGGGGCGCCCCGGCCGCGCCTCCCTTACGATTCAGGGGTTCCCGCCTGGCCAGTCCCGCCGCCATCCCATGAAGAAGCTGCTGCTCGGCATCCTCGGCCTCGTCGTCGGCCTCTACGTCGCGGTCATCGCGTACGTGAAGGTCAACGAGCGCACGCTCGTCTTCCACGCGAACCTCGCCAAGGGGCCGCTCAAGGAACCGACGGGCCGATTCCAGCCGCCGCACACCAAGGTGACGTTCGCTTCCGCGGACGGGACCCCGCTCGTGGGCTGGGTGGTGCCCGCCGCCCCCAAGGACTCGAACGGAACGTGGGTGCTCGTGCATCACGGCAACTCGCACAACCTGTCGCAGCTCGAGGAGCCGGAGTTCTACGAGTACCTGCGCGGACTCGGCGTCAACATCCTCGCCTTCGACTACCGCGGCTTCGGCGAGAGCGGTGGCGAGCCGGACGAGGAGGGGGCGTACGCCGACGCACGCGCCGCGTACGACCTGCTGGTGCAGAAATTCCAGGCGAATCCCGAGCGCATCATCATCTACGGCCACTCGCTGGGCACGGGGATCGCCGTGCAGCTCGCGAGCACCGTCAAGGCGGGCGCCCTGATCCTGCAGGCGCCCTACACCTCGATTCCGGACCTGGGGGCGCGACGCTACCCGTTCCTGCCCGTGCAGGCGATGGCCAAGTACCGGTTCCCGTCGCTCGAGCGGATGCCGAGCGTGAAGATGCCGCTGCTGGTGATGCACTCGCCGTCGGACTCGACGATTCCGATGTCCATGGGCGCGGCGCTGACCAGCGCCGCCAGCTCCACGGTCAAGCAGTGCGTGTCCATCAAGGGCGGGCACAACATCGCATTCAAGGTGGACAGCGCGACCTTCTTCTCCGAGTTCGAGGGCATCGTGCGGCGCGTCTCGAGCGCGCCGCCGCCATCGCCGACGGATGTGGCGGCCACCAAGCCGGTCATTGACGCACCCAAGGGATCCTGTGGCTGAAACGACATCGAACGGCAGCAGCGCGAACTCGCCGTCGCCCGCGCCCAAGTCGGCGGCGGGCGCGCCGCCGGCGGCCGCCGGGGCCAAGGCCGCCGCACCCAAGGCCAAGCCCAAGAAGCCCCCCGTCAACACCGCCCGCGCCTGGCGCGAAGCCAGGCAGCTGCTCTACGCGCATCGCGGCCAGCTCGCGCTGGGCCTCACGCTGATGCTGATCAGCCGCGTGGCCGGCCTCGTCCTTCCCGCGAGCACCAAGTACCTGATCGACGAGGTGCTGGGCAAGCACCGCTCCGACCTGCTCATCCCGCTCGCGCTCGCCTCGGGCGGCGCCACGCTCCTGCAGGCGATCACGAGCTATGCCAACTCGCAGGTGGTCTCGGTGGCCGCGCAGCGCGCCATCATGACCATGCGCCAGCGCGTGCAGGACCACATCCTGCGCCTGCCGGTCAGCTACTTCGATTCCACCAAGAGTGGCGTGGTCGTGGCGCGCGTCATGAACGACGCCGAAGGAATCCGCAACCTGGTGGGCACGGGGCTGATCCAGCTGGTGGGCGGCATCCTCACGGCCGCCATCTCGCTCGGCGTGCTGCTCTACCTCAACTGGAAGATGACCATCGGCGCGATCGTCTTCCTGTCCGCGTTCGGCGGCGCGATGGCGCTCGCCTTCAACCGCCTGCGCCCGCTCTTCCGCCAGTGCAACGAGATCACGGCCGACATCACCGGCCGCCTCGCCGAATCCATCGGC
>JACQES010000338.1 GCA_016200495.1 Gemmatimonadota bacterium | reverse complement strand
TGGATCAACGGCACGCAGGTCGTCGGCCACGGCACGCGCCTGGCCTTCGACGACGCCACCGTGCGCGCCACGCTCAAGGCGGACGTCGTGGACCTCGAGGTCGCGCTCAACGTCGGCGGCGGCGACGCCACCGCGTACGGCTGCGACCTCACCAAGGGCTACGTGGACGAGAACGCGGCCTACTACTCGAGCTGAGCCCCACGTGACCGCCTCCACCACCCCGGGCAGCGCCAACGCCGGCCTCGCCCGCGAGATGGGCCTGCTCGGCCTCGTCGCCACGGGCGTCTGCTCGATGATCGGCGCCTCGATCCAGATCATCCCGTTCCAGCTGCAGCGCACCGTGCCCGGCATCGGCCCGTGGGTGCTCGCGGCCTTCTTCACCGCCGCCATCCCCGCCATGCTCGCCGCGCTGTCGTACGCGGTGCTGGCGAGCGCGATGCCGCGCGCGGGGGGCAGCTACGTGTACGCGAGCCGCGGCCTCAACGCCTACCTGGGCTTCGTGGCGTCGTTCTCGCAGTGGTTCGGGCTCTGCATCGCGATCGGCGTCGTCTCGTACGTGATTCCGCCCTTCCTGCGCGACGTGGCCGGGCCCGCGGGGTTCCCCGGCATCGCCGCGGCGCTCGACCACGGCCCCGTGCGGCTCGCCGTCGCGCTCGTCTTCCTGTGGAGCTTCGTCGGCGTCAACATCCGCGGCGTGGGGGCGGTCGAGAAGACGCTCATCCCGCTCATGATCCTCATGTTCGTGCTGGGCGGCATCGTCATCGTCGCCGGCCACCGCTACGACCACGTGGACTTCGCCGCCGCGCTCGCCGTGCGCGAGCCCGGACGGGCCGTGCCGGCCACGCTGGCCCCGTTCAACCTCGCGACCTTCCTCACCGCGAGCACGGTCCTCTTCTCGAGCTTCATCGGCTTCGACACGATCGCGCAGGCGGGCGGCGAGGCCAGGAACGCCGCGCGCAACCTGCCGCTCGCCACCGGCATCGCCGTGCTCACCACGAGCGCGTTCTACTTCCTCTTCGCGGGCGCCGTGTACCACGCGGTGCCGTGGAGCTTCGTGGCCGAGGAGGCGAGCCGGCACGACGTCACCGCGCCCGGGCTGCTCGGCTACCTGCTCGCGCCGGGGTGGACGCTCGCGATCGTCGCCGGCGCCACGGTCTCGCTCATCAACGACCTGCCCGGCATGGTCCTCGCCGTCTCGCGCCTCATGTTCGCCTGGGCCGAGGACGGCGTCTTCCCGCGCGCCGTCGCCGCCATCCATCCGCGCTTCCGCACGCCGCACGTCGCGATCGTCGCGAGCGCCGTCATGGCCACCATCGGCATCCTCGGCTGCCACTTCGCGTCCGACTTCTTCCTCGGCGTGGACATCCTCGTGACGAGCATGCTTGTCAACTTCCTCCTCATGTGCGCCACGGTGCTCGCGCTGCCCACGAAGAATCCGGCCATCGCGGCGCGCGTGACGGTGTTGCGCGCGCGCGCGCTGCAGGCGCCGCTCGCGGGGCTGGGCGTCGTGCTGCTCGGGGCGCTGCTCGCGGTGAGCGTCTGGAAGGACGTCGCGGCGCCGGCGCGTGCCTGGTACTACCGCAGCACACCGGTCTGGCTCGGCGTCATGGCGGTCGCGACGTTCATCTACTGGCGCGAGCGCGCCAAGCTCACCGCGAGCGGCGTGGACGCCGACGCGCGCTTCCGCGAGCTGCCGCCGGAGAACGGCGTCGCATGAGGACGATTCCGTTCCGGCGCGCATGGGGCGGGCTCGTGTGGCGCCTCCCCCCTACCGGGATCCGCGCATGACCGCCGTCGAACGGATCACGCTCGCGCCCGGCCTCACGATGGCGCGCGCCCTGACCGGCATGTGGCAGGTCGCCGACATGGAGCGCGACGGCCGCACGCTGGACCTGGACGCCGCCGCGCGCGCGATGGTGCCGTACGTCGAGGCCGGCCTCACCACCTTCGACATGGCCGACCACTACGGGTCGGCCGAGGACATCGTCGGGCGCTACCGGAAGATCGCGGGGGCGCCGCCGGCGCAGTTCTTCACCAAGTGGGTGCCCACGCCGGGGCCGGTCACGCGCGCCGACGTGCGCGCCGCCGTCACGCGCGCGCTCACGCGCATGCAGGGCGAGCGCATCGACCTCCTGCAGTTCCACGCCTGGCGCTTCAGCGATCCGTCGTGGCTCGACGCGCTGGGCTACCTCGACGAGTGCCGGCAGGAGGGGCTCATCGCCGCACTCGGCGCGTGCAACTTCGACACCGCGCACCTGGCCGTCGCGGTGGCGAGCGGCATCCCGTTCGTGAGCAACCAGGTCTGCTGCTCGCTCATCGACCGGCGCGCCGCGGGCAAGCTCGGCGCCTACGCCCAGGCGCACGGGCTCCGCACGCTCGCGTACGGCACGCTCGCGGGCGGTTTCCTCAGCGAGAAGTGGCTCGGGCGCCCCGAGCCCGCCACGGAGCAGCTCGGCACCTGGTCGCTCATGAAGTACAAGCGCTTCATCGACACGGCGGGCGGGTGGGGCGCGTTCCAGCGCGTGCTCCACGCGTGCGACGCGGTCGCGAAGCGCCTGGGCGTCTCGATCGCCAACGTCGCCTCGCGCTGGGTGCTCGAGCAGCCGGGCGTGGGCGGCGTCATCATCGGCGCGCGCCTGAGCCAGAGCGCCCACGTGGACGACACGCCGCGCCTCTTCGGCTTCGCCCTCGACCAGGCGGCGCGCGCGGGGATCGACGCCGCGCTCGCGCACCTGGCCCCGATCCCCGGCGATTGCGGCGACGAGTACCGCAAGCCGCCCTACCTCACCGCCAGTGGCGACCTGAGCCACCATCTCGCGAGCTTCCCCGCGCCGTACCGCGTGGTGGACGGCCCGCACGGGCGCCGGCAGGTCAGGAGCGGCACGAGCTGGGAAACGACGTACGGCTACGCGCGCGCCGTACGCGCGGGCAACCGCATCCACGTGAGCGGCACCACCGCGTCGCACGGCGACAAGCTCATCGGCGGCGATGATCCGTACGCGCAGGCGGTCTTCGCGCTCGACAAGGTGCAGGGCGCCATCGAGTCGCTCGGCGGCACGCTCGACGACGTCATCCGCACGCGCGTCTTCGTCTCGCGCGTCGAGAACTGGGAGGCCGTCGCGCGCGCGCACGGCGAGCGGTTCGCCACGATCACGCCGGCCAACACGCTGGTCGAGGCGCGGCTGGTGGGCGACGAGTTCCTGATGGAGATTGAGGCCGAGGCGGAGACGACGGGCTGACGGCCCGGCGCCGGCTCGCTGAGCGCCGCCGCCGTCCGACCTTCCGACCGGTAATCCCGACGCATGCACAAGGGCCGCCTCGAAGCCTTCTCCGATGGCGTCATCGCCATCATCATCACGATCATGGTCCTCGAGCTCAAGGTGCCGCATGGGCACGCGCTCGCCGACCTGGTGCCGCTCCTGCCGGTGTTCCTGAGCTACGTGCTCAGCTTCATCTTCGTCGGCATCTACTGGAACAACCATCATCACATGTTCCAGGCGGTGCACCGCGTGAGCGGCGGCGCGCTGTGGGCCAACCTGCACCTCCTCTTCTGGCTGTCGGTCATTCCGTTCGTCACGAGCTGGATGGGCGAGCACCACGGCGAGGCCGCGCCGGTCGCCCTCTATGGCGGCGTGCTCCTCGCCTGCGCCATCGCCTACACCATCCTGCAGCTGACCCTGCTCAAGGCCCACGGTCGCGAGTCCGTGCTCGCGCGCGCCATCGAGAGCGGCACCAAGGAGAAGCTCTCGCTCGCGCTCTACCTCGCGGCGGTCCCCATCGCCTTTGCCAGCCCGGTCGTGTCGCAGCTCCTCTTCGTGACCGTCGCGATCATCTGGCTCGTGCCCGACCGCCGCATCGAGCGCGTCCTCGCCGACGAGCATCGCGCCGCAGGGAAGGCGTGACCACGATCGACCCGTACCAGCCGGCCGACCGCGCCGGGATCCACGCGCTCTACGCGCGCGTCTTCGGCGCCGAGAGTGCGACGGCGTTCGCGGCGCGCTGGGACTGGCTCTACCAGCGGAACCCCGCGCTCGGCGGCGGCCTCCCGCGCATCTGGGTCGCGCACGAGGGCGGCGACGTCGTCGGCCAGTACGCGACCATGCCCGTCCGTCTTGCCGTGCTCGGCCGCGAGATCGACGCCGCGTGGGGGTGCGACGTCATGGCCGCGCCCGAGCAACAGGGCAAGGGACTCGGTCCCGAGCTCTTCCGCACGTGGGACGCCGGCTGCGGCGCGGCCATCGGCCTCTCGCTCACCGACGCGTCGCACAAGCTGTTCCAGAAGCTCCACTGGCCGTTCATCGGCGCGGTGCCGCGCTTCGCGAAGGCGCTCTCGCCGCGCGCGCGCGAGCGGTTCGGCGAGCGCCCGCCCTCGCTCGTGGCCCGCGTGTCGGGCGGCATGCGCGCCATCCTCGGGGGCGGCGCCGCCCCGCGCGCGCGCGTCGTCGCCCTCCCGGCGTTCGGCGACGACGTCACGCGCCTCTGGGAGCGCGTCGCCCCCGCCTTCGCCTTCGCCGTGCGACGCGACGCGCCGTACCTCTCCTGGCGCTTCGGCCAGCATCCCACCGTGCGCTACGAAGCGCTCGGCCTCGAGCGCGACGGGGCGCTCGTGGCGTGGGCCGTGTACCGGCACGTGTCCGACGACGACTGGCAGGTCACCGTCCTCGTGGACTTCCTCGCGGACCCTGCGGATGCGCCGCTCTTCGATGCGCTGCTCGCCGCGGTGCACGACGTCGCCCGCTCGGCGGGCTCCGAGGTCGTGCGCACGTTCGCGATGCACGCGGGCTTCCGTGCCGGCCTCGCGCGCGCCGGCTACGCGTCGCGCGGCGCCACGCTCCGCATGGTCGCCAAGATCAACGAGGTGCCGGTGCCCGACGGCTACTATGCGTCGCAGGACGCCTGGCACGTCACGCGCGGCGATTCGGACGGTGACCGATGAACCCGCGCGCATGGCTCGGCCGCCTCGCGCGCCGGCTCGGCCTCCGCGCCGCGCCACCCGCGGCGCAACCGGCCGAACGACGCAACAAGCACCTCTGGACGATCGGACTGTACGAGGGCCCGTCGCCCCTCGCGCTGGGCCCCATGCCCGGCGTCGCGCAGCCCCTCATCCGCGGCGAGGACGTCACCGACGTGCGCGCCGCCTTCGTCGCCGACCCGTTCCTCGCGCGGCAGGACGGCGCGTGGTGGCTCTTCTTCGAGCTGTACAACATCGCGCGCGCCAAGGGCGAGATCGGCGTCGCGCGGAGCGCGGACCTCCGCACCTGGGCGTACGAGCGCGTCGTGCTCCGCGAGGCCGTGCACCTCTCGTACCCGTTCGTGTTCGAGCACGACGGTGTGCACTGGATGATCCCCGAGACCAACGAGGCGCGCGAGGTCCGGCTCTACAGGGCCACCGCGTTTCCCGGCGGATGGGAACACGTGGCCACGCTCCTCTCGGGCGCGGTCTATGCCGACGCCACGATCGTGCAGCACGGCGGGCGCTGGTGGCTCTTCGTGGATGCGAGCCCCGAGAAGAAGAACGAGACGCTGCGCCTCTTCTCCTCGTCCGACCTCACGGGGCCGTTCGTGGAGCATCCGGCGAGCCCGCTCCACCAGAACGCCCCCGCCATCGCGCGCCCCGGCGGGCGGATGCTGCGCGTGGACGGCGCGCTCTACCGGTTCGCGCAGGACTGCGTGCCGCACTACGGCATGCGTTCGAGGTCACGCGCCTCGACGCCGAGGGCTACGCCGAGCGCGAGGTCGCGTTCACGAGGCCGCTCGACGGGTCCGGCAACGGCTGGAACGCGGCCGGCATGCACCATGTCGATGCGCACCGCCTGGACGACGGCCGCTGGGTCGCGGTGGTGGACGGCTGGCGCTGGGCCTCGATGCGCGAGGTCATGCGCGAGGGGTAGCGCCCCGGGCGAGCGCCGCGTGCGCCTCCGGCTTCTCGGTGCCCGGGTTGGCGTTGTACGCGTCCGACTGCCCCGGCGGGATGCTCAGGAACCGCCACTGGTCGCCCTTGATCGCGCGTGCCGCGTACACCACCTGCCCCACGTGGTAGCTCACGTGGGCGAGCGACCGCATGAGCGCCTCGTCCACCCGGAGCGGCTGCCGTCGGATCGTCACCACCTCCGCCAGCTGTCCGTCGTCGAGCGTGGCGAGCGTCGCGAACAGCACCGCCCAGCCGCCGTCCCAGTGCGCGCGCAGCTCGGCGTGCGTCACCGTGCGCCGCGCGAACTCCTCCTCGCGCTGACGCCACGGCTTCTCGCCGTCGGTCGTGAGGAACTCCGTGAAGCGCGATCGCAGGTTGCCCCCCACGTGCCAGCAGATCGTCGCGATCGAGTTGCCGCCGCCGGGCGGCGTCACCACGAGCTCGGCGTCCGTCAGCTGCGCGAGCGCGCCGTCCGCGAGCGCCTTGTAGCGCGTGTACTCGCCCGTGAGGGCGGAGATGACCGACGGCATGCTTCCCTCCGCGAGCTACGGCGCGGGCCGCAGCACCTTGTACGCGTGCACCCAGTCGTTCTGCCGGAAGCCCGGAATGCACCACAAGATGCACAACGGCTCGATCGCGCGCGCGCCCGCCGCCGTGCCGCAGTCCTCCGTCTCCCACCCGATGGTCGCCAGGAACGCGGTCACCTGCGCCTTGGCCGCCGCGTCGTTGCCCGCGATGAACATGGACGGCCTCCCGCCCGGCAGCTTCGGGTTGACCATGAGCGCGTCGCCCACGCAGCTGAAGGTCTTCACGAACCGCGCCGCCGGGAACGCGACCTGCAGCCGTTCCATCAGCGACTCGTCGAACGTGGTGAACAGGCTCAGCACGCCGTCCGTGGGCGGCGCGTCCTTGATCGGGTTGGTCGTGTCCATCACGACCTTCCCCGCGAGGTTGGCCGCGCCGGCCAGCGTGCACGCCTCGATCGCCGCGGTCCCCTTGACCGCGAGGATGAGCGCTTCGCCCCATGCCGCCACCTCCGCAAACGTGGCCGCGGTGATGCCGGACTTCGCCGCGAACTCCGCGAGCTTGGCCGGGGTGCGGCTCCCGATGCGCACCTGGTAGCCGGCCGCGGAGAGGCCCGTGGCGAGCGTCTGCGCGACGTCGCCCGAGCCAAGGATGCCGATCGTCTTCATGTGCCGTACCGAGCGAGGAGGTGGAGGTCAGCGCGCCTTCCGTCGGCGCGCCGCGGCCTGCTTCTTGGCCGCGGTATTCCTCGGCTTGGACGGCTTGGCACGTCGAATCGTTCCCGACCGCGCCTTCGCCTTCGTCGCCCGCGCCTCCGATCGCACCGCCGCCGCCTTCGCCCCCGCCTTGCTCGCGGGCTTGGCCGCTGCTGCCTTGGGCTTCGCCTTCTTCGCCGCCGTCGCCGAACGGTTCTGCTCGTAGAACGCGAGGTAGCCCTCGACGGTCAGCCGCTTGACCGCGTCCGCCACGATCGGCAACGGCAGCGCCTCGAGCGACCGGAACCGGATACAGGCGCCCCCCATGTCCACCTTCTTCACCGCCGCCGTCAGCGCCCCGAGAAACGCCGCCTTGTTCGCCGGATCGGCCATCACGCCGGGCGCGTACAACGCGCAGTGGTTCTTCTGCGACGCGAGCGCGAGCAGCATCAGCGGCTGTCCGTTGTACGTCTCCGGGTAGCGGCTGAGCGGGATCCCCCACACCGGCATCCCCCACAGCATCATCTCCTCGAGGCCGCGCGGCGCGTGCGTGCGGATCACCTCGAGCACGGGCGCGATGATGGCGCGGCGATCGGCGGGAAGCGACGCGACATACGCGTCCACGGTGGCGGCCTTCGACTGCATGCGTCCCTCGGACAGTGGAGTGGGACGGGAACGATGCGCCGCGCGCGGCCCGGCCGCGAGGGGGGCTAGCGCGGCTGCACGAGCAGGCGCCGCACCAGCCACCGGCCGTCGGCCTGCTTGACCAGTTCCATGACGTACCGCCCGCCCACGTTCACCGCCGGCTGACCGGGCGGCACGGCCCGTTGCGTGTAGTCGCCCCACGAGATCGCGTGGCTGCCCATCACCGTCGTCGACTGCGGAATCATCTCCGCCGCCTCCACCACGAACTTCGAGAAGCCCGCCAGCAGCGCGCGCACCGAGTCCGGACCCACCACGGCCGGTCCCCCGGGCGGCAGCATCTCGCCGTCGCGCGCATAGAGCGACGCGGTCCGGTCCGGATTCGGCGGCGCGCCCACGAGCGAGGCGGCGTACGCGTGCACGACCGCGTGCACCGCGGCGGTATCGCTCGCGGACGAGGCGGACGCGGCGCCCGCCGAGGCGCCCGAGGGGACGGCCGTGCTGCTGCGCCCCTTGCCGCGCGGCGCCGCCTGCGCAGACGCGAGCGACGGGACGACGAGACCGACCAGGCCGATGACCTTCAACGGACGACGAAGCAGCATGGGCGCACCAGGGCGAGGGACGCGTGAACGTATCCGCACTCGGCCGCGAGTGCGCGCCCTCCTACCACGTCGTGCCCGCGAAGGGTCCGCTAAGGGCGCCGCGACGCGGGTGCGATCACCGCCGTGCTACGGCGCGCGCCCCCCGCCCGCTCAGCGCGCCGCCACCGCCGCGTTGATCATCTTCGCCGTTCCCTCGGGATCGCGCACCTCGACGATCAGCCGGTCGTAGTCGTCGTTCGCCAGCTCCACCACGATCGCGTGGTCGGCGTGGTGCACGTCGTAGAACGCCATCCGCCCCTTCTCGTAGAACGTCCCCGCGGTCACGACGCCGGGCACGATCGTGCCGCCGAGCCCCACGCCGTGCCACCACCCCTTCGCCGCGGCCGGGTCCACGCGCGCCCCGGTCACGTGCGCGAGCGGCAGCTCGAGCGCTCCCTTGAGCGCGAGCACCTTGTCGAACCCCTCGATCTCGAAGCGGAGCCGGTCCCCCGCGCGCGTCACCGTCACCATGTGTCCGTCCTCGGGAAAAGCGTGTGCCTACCGCGTGCGCTCGTGCACGACGCGCCCGCCCACCACCGTCACGTCCACGCGCATCGCCGCGAGTTGCGCCGGCGTCGCCGTGAACGGATCCTGTGCCAGCACGATCAGGTCGCCGAGCTTGCCCACCGCGAGCGAGCCCTCGCGCGCCTCG
>JACQES010000354.1 GCA_016200495.1 Gemmatimonadota bacterium | reverse complement strand
GGTGATCGTGACGTTCGTGTACGACTACCGGGCCACGCCGTAGGACGCCGCGCCGGCACGCGCGGGGCGCAGGCGACTCGCGCGGACGCGCGCTCCGGAAACGAATGAAGGCGTGGCCGCCCGTGGGGCGCCACGCCTTCATTCCAGTAGCTGGGGTGGGACTCGAACCCACGACCCCGGCATTATGAGTGCCGTGCTCTAACCACCTGAGCTACCCAGCCAGAAGCCTTGAAAAGTAGCGGGTTACCTTGCGGCACCCAAGGCCCGGGCTGCCCCCGGCCAAGGAACCCGCCCCGCAGGCGCTGGGTAGCCCTGCGGTCGCCGCGACCGTGCCCTGCTCCATCCCTCACCCGCCCGCCGATGAGCCAGAGCGCCCGCCCCACCTACGCCACCGCCCTCGTCAACACGGGCCTCGTGGCCGGCTTCGCCGACGGATCGGCCGCCGTGATCGTCCACCTCCTCCGTGGCGGCCGCACGCCGGTCCGCATCTTCAACTTCATCGCGAGTGCGCTCGTCGGACCCGCCGCCATGGCGGGCGAATGGCAGTACGCGCTCCTCGGCTTCGTGCTGCACATGGGGATCGCGATGGGCTGGACCGTGCTCTTCTTCGCATTGGCCTCGCGCTGGCGCTTCTGGCGCGAGCAGGTGGTGGCGGCCGCCATCGCGTGGGGCGCGATCGTCTGGTGCGTGATGAACCTCGTCGTCCTGCCGCTGAGTCGCGTGAAGCAGGGGGCGTTCACCGCGAGCGGCGTGGCAATCGGGGCGGGGGTGCTCATGCTCTGCATCGGCCTGCCGGACGTGCTCGGGGCACGCCGGTACTTCCGCGCCGTCGAGGGGTGACCGCGGCGCCCTGAACGCACGAACGGCCGGGTCGCTTTCGCGATCCGGCCGTCCGTGTTCATAGCGGGGGCGGGATTTGAACCCGCGACCTTCGGGTTATGAGCCCGACGAGCTACCAGGCTGCTCCACCCCGCGTCAGTGCAGGGAAAGATAGGAGTTGCCCTGCGTGGGTCAAGCGCCGCGCCGCGTGAAGATCGCGGCGCGGCGCCCCTTGCATTTCGCCGTCAGGGTCCGACGACCACCTGGCCACTCATGCCCGGGTGCAGCGTGCAGTTGAAGGGGAACGTCCCCTGCACCGCGAACGTGCGCTGCACCGTGGTGTTGCTCGAGTTGCCGATGTTGGCGGGTGCGCCCGCCACCGCGTCGAAGGTCACGTTGTGCGTGACCGCGAAGAAGACGAACGACACCTGCGTGTTGACCGAGATGTTGAGCTGCGTCGGGTTGAACGAGCTCACCGTGGTTGCGTTCACCGTGTTCGCGGGCGGCGTGCCGGTGCCACCCGTGCCGCCGCCACCGCCTCCGCCTCCGCCCGTGTTGGCGGGGCCCGTCGCACCACCACCGCCGCACGCCGCCACCGCCAGCATCGCCGCGGTTCCCAGCACCTGCGCGAACTTCCGAGCGTTCATGCGCCGCGCTCCTGGAAGAGAAAGGGGGGATGGGACGCCGACGCTCCGGCGCCTCTCCTGAACGATGTCGCCTTTTCGTCGATCCGGAAAGGTTCAGCGCTGAGGGAACGCCTGCGGCAGGGCGGAACCTCGTACGGCTCAGGGGGTACGCGGCGCCCCGACGCGCGTTTCGCGCTCGAGGTGGGCGCGCTGTTCGGCCTCGGTGAACCAGACGGGCTTGAACCGCTCCGTCGCGAACAGCGGCGCCTGGTCGGCGTAGTGCGGCGAGCCCGGCCGCGACGTCGCCGCGCCGAAGGGCTGCACGCTTTCCGAGTGCACCACGCCGTCAGGTCCCCACTCCACGAGCATCACGAAAGAGTCCCCGGCATCGCCCTCGAGCCGGCCGTCCGCCGACGGCGCCGCGTAGACCGCGCGCAGCACGTCCGGCCCGCCCCGGAGCGGCAGGTCCTGTGCGCCGTGCCGCAGGCGAAGCGCGGTGCCGAGCGGCACGTCGAGCCGCTGGTAGTGCGTCATGAGCCACGCCACCCCCGCCCGGAGGAGAGCCGCGGCCGGCGGACGCGGCTGCCCGCGATACTCGGCGCGAATCGAGGGGCCGATGATCGTCGTCGCGAGCACCGCCGCGGGCCGGTCGTCCGCCATGACGCCGTCCCAGGCGGCGAGGAGGCGCACCGCCGCCGCCAGCGCGGGCTCGCTCACGGTGTCCACGCGCGCCATCGAGTCGAGCACCGCGCCGACCCACGAGGCCCGGCTGTAGCGCGCGTCGAACTTGACCGCGAGCAGCGCCTCGCGCGTGATGCGCGGGATCGTGTCGAGCAGCTCGAACGCGCGCACCGACCGGTTGGTCGCGCGCGTCTCGATCCCCATCGTCGGGTCGAAGTCCGCGCGCTTCAGGTTGTCGGCCTCGGCCGTCGCCTTGAACGGCGAGTTGTTGGCGTTGTACACGTAGCCCGAGCGTGGCGCGACGATGGCGGGGGTCGCCTCGGGCGGGTGGTAGGTGGTCCACAGCGCGGCCGACGTCCCGATCCCCGCGTAGCGCACGGCGAAGGCGCCGTTCCTGTTGCGGATGACCGGTCCGTGCACCGAGCGTTCGATGACCCGCGGCACCGGCAAGGTGAACCAGCCGACCTTCACCTTGAGCCAGACGCGCTCGCGCTCGAGCGTGCGCCACTGGCCGTCGAACCAGTACTGGTGGTCGTCGTCGGGATTGAGCCGGAGCCGGTACGTGTCGACGAGGTCGGGCGCGTTCACCGTGTTGGTCCACCCCAGGGTCCGGTTGTGGCCGAGCAGCGGCACGGGCGCACCGGGGAACAATGCGCCGGCAAAGTCGATTCCCTCGTCGGAGTGCATGCTGATCTCGTACCACGCCACGGGCCCGCTCCACGGCTGGTGCGAGTTGGCAAGGAGCCGCGTGACGCCGTCGCCCGACCGCGCGGGGGCGATGGCGAAGCCGTTCGAGCCCTTGTCCTTTGCCGCCGCCTCGCGATCCAGCACCGCGTCGTCCATCAGGCGCAGCACGACGCGGTCGAGGCCGAAGAAGAGCGGCGACGTGAGCACGAACCCCGAGACGAGGTCCTCCGGCGTCATCGGGAGCTCGTCGCGCGCGACCGACGAGACCTCGTCGGGGTGCGCGGCGGCGAACGCGTTGATGCCGGCCACGTACCCCTCGACCAGCGCCCACGTGGCGGGATCGATCGCGGTGCGCGCCTTGGCGGCCACGTCCTCGCGCACGTGGAGCCAGGCGTTGAGGAAGTCGGGCCCCGCCCCCGCCTTGCCGCGCTTCGCGGCCAGCCGGCCGCGCGTGGCGAGGAACACGTCCTCGAGCGTGCCCCAGTCGTCCTCGGCGTGCGCGTACGCGAGGCCGAAAGCGGCGTCGGCGTCGGTGTGGCCGCGCACGTGCGCGACGCCGAACGAGTCGCGGAGGATGCGCGCGTCGTACGCCGGCACGGGCCGCGCGACGTAGCGCTCGCGCGCCTCGCGGGCGAGCTGCTGCCCCGGGGTGGGGCCGCAGGCGGCGAGCCCGAGCGCGAGCGCGGCGAGCGACGCCCCGCGGGTCGAGAACGGGGAGCGTCGCATCGTCATGGCGTCACCGGCGGGGAGCGGGAGGACGCGCGGAATCGCGCGTGGCGGGACCGACGAGCTTGTAGACGAGCTCGCCCTTCTTCACGTAGCCGAACTGCTCGCGCGCGATCCGCTCCTGCGTGGCGGGATCGGTGAGCACCTGCTTGCGGTACGTCTCGAGCGAATCGACGGTGCGGCCGAGCCGCGTGACCGTGTCGGCCCGCGCGGCGGCGTGCGCGCGCTGGCGCATGAGCGCGACGGTGCCCCATTCCCCGCCCTCCACGGCGAAGTAGAGCACCGCACCCACCGCGGCGCCGGTCACGGCGCGCCGGCCCCAGGCGGCCACTACTTGCCGCCCTTCTCGATGACGACGAACCGCGCGTCGTCGGCGCCCACCGACTTCATCCACGCGATCAGCTCGCCCATCCGTTCTTTCGGATAGATGCCGGTCTTCCCCGTGATCGTGCGCGTGAGGATGAACTCCCGGCCCTGCTGTTCGTACGTGGTGCGGTACGAGCCGAACGGGGAATCCGCTGTGACCGACTTGGGAAGGCGCACGCGCCACCCGTCGGGCAGCGTCAGGCGCAGCTCCGTGCGCCCCTCGACGCGACCGATGACCTTGCGCGCGTCGATGGGGAACTTGCGCTCGCCCTGCGCCTCGAGCTGCGTGGCGGTGTTGGTCATGTCCTCGGGCGGCGCGAACGGCAGGGTGAAGAGCTCCGTGTCGCCCGCGTGCGTGAGGGTCCGCGCCTTGACGAGGCGGATCGAGACGCGCGGCGTGGCCGCGAGGTCCTTGCCGTTGAAGAGCACGAGCGAGTCGCCCGTGGCGCCGGTGAGGAGCGCGCCGGCGTAACCGCGGAGGAAGCGCGAGCGCGCGGTGGAGTCGAACGGCTGGTAGAACGACTTGCGGAGCTGGCCCTGCCGCGCCCCGCCCACCTCGGTGGTGTAGTGGAGCGTGAGCGTGCCCGACGTGTCGAGCGTGCCCGTGACGCGGTCGCGCGAGAAGTTGGCGACCGGGGGCTGCTGCGGCATCGTCGCCTCGTCCACCGTGCCGTCCGGCTTCACCACCAGCGCAAACTCGCCCTGCTCCGACAGCGTCAGCTGGCCGTACGGGTAGAGGTCGATCGTGAGGTCGGTAAAGGTGTAGCCGCCGGGCCCGGGCACCGCGGCGATCGCGTGGTCGAACTGGTCCTTGGACGGCAGCGTACGGTTGACGCCACCGTCGGCCGACAGGAGCGCGGGATACGCCGTGATCCCCACGTGGCCGAGCGCGGCGACGAAGAGCGTCGCCTTGTCCTTGCAGTCGCCGAAGCCGGTCTGGACAATCTCGCTCACCCGGCGCGGCTGGTAGCCGCCGATGCCGAGCGAGAGCGAGACGTAGCGGATGTCCTGCGCCACCCAGCGATGGATCGCGCGGATGGTGTCGTCGCGGCTCTTCGCGGGGGCGACGAGCTCGGCGATCTTCTTCGCCACCTCGGGGGTGATCGTGTAGCGATCCTTGGCGAGGTTGGCGTACCACGCGCCGATGTCGCCCCACGTCGCCTTCGACGCGAGCACGAGCGACATCGCCTCGGGGTTCGAGTCCGGCATGTACGCCTCGGGCTTGAACCGCTTGAGGTCGCCCGTGGCCCAGGTGCGCACCGTGCGCGCGCCGACGGTCGTCTCCTGCCGCTTGAAGGTCAGGTTGCGCTCGACGATG
>JACQES010000353.1 GCA_016200495.1 Gemmatimonadota bacterium | reverse complement strand
GAACCCTAATCGGCTGTCTATGCGGCGTTATTCCTGCTGTGCGTGTGGTGCTGGGAGAACCGGCGCAGTCACTGCATCTGGCGTGGGACGTCCCCTACGGCAGCCTCTTTCTCGAGCTTGATCCGTTGTCCGGTTTCTTTCTGGTCCCTGTTTTCGTGCTGTGCGCGCTGGCTGCGATTTATGGAGCAGGCTACCTGGAGGCATATCGCAACCGGAAGGCGCTCGCTCCGCCATGGTTCTTCTTCAACCTGCTCGTCGCGAGCATGGTACTTGTGATCCTCGCACGCAATGGCGTCCTCTTTCTCATGGCGTACCACCTGCACGAGCACCTCGGACAGTCGATCGCCTACGCGCGCACGGTCGGCGTGGTGCCGCCCTGGAGCCAGAAGCAGGGGATGTAACGCGCGCCGGTCAGGCGCGGCACGGGCGCGGCGTCGGGAGCTCTTCCCGGCGCCGCGCTCGTCGTTCGGCGCTCACGTCCCGCGCGGCTTCGCGCGGCGCGTCGGCTCGGCCGCGAGCGGATCCTCCGGCCACGGATGCCGCGGGTAGCGTCCGCGCATGTCCTTCCTGACCTCGGCGTACGACGTGCGCCAGAACGCGCCCAGGTCGCGCGTGACCTGCACCGGCCGGTGCGCCGGTGAGAGCAGCGTGAGGACCACGCGCACCCGGCCCGCGCCCACGGTCGGCGTGTCGGCCAGGCCGAACAGCTCCTGCACGCGCACGCTGACGCCGGGCGCGGCGGGGTCGGCGTAATCCACCGGCACGCGCGATCCCGTCGTCATCTCGAGGTGCGACGGCGCGAGCTTCTCGACGGCGGCACGGCCCTGCCAGCCGAGGAGCGCGGTGATCGCGGCTCCGACGTCGAGCGTGGCGAGCGCGTCGGCGCGCGGGCGCTCCTCGAGCGCGGGCAGCAGCCACTGGTCGAGCGAGGCGAGCAGCGCCGCGTCGCTCACGTCGGGGATCGTCGGGTCGAGCGTGCGCGCGAACGCGGCGCGCTGCTGCCAGGTGCGCGCGCCGTCGCGCCACGCGAGCGCGTCGAGGCCGTGCGAGCGCACGTGCGCCACCAGCGCGCGCGCCACGAGTGCCGGGTCGTCGGCCTTGAGGGGATGGGACGCGAGGGTGATCGCGCCGAGCCGCTCCGTGCGCTTCGCCCGCACCCGACCGGCCGCCGCGTCCCACGTGACCTCGTCCTCGGTCACGATCGCGTCGCCGGCGATCGTGCGGACGTCCGCGTCGGTCATCGGAGCCGCGAGATAGATGCGCGCCTCCTGCGCCTGCCCGTCCACCTCCGCGATCGCCAGCCACTCGCTCGCCGCGAGCGACTGGGCGCCGGCCAGCACCGCGCCCTGCCCGCCGCGCATCACGTAGCGCGGCGCGCCGCCGTCGCGCCGGCGCGCGATGCGCTCGGGGTACGCGAGCGCGAGCAGGAGGCCGGCGTCGTGGGTGGCATCGAACGTCGCGCTCTCCCGCCCGTCCTGCCGCGCGATTCCGAGCGCGCGCCGCAACTGCCCCGCTTCCTCGCGCACGCGCGCAAGCGCCCCGTGGTCCACCGCGAGCGCGTGCGGCGCGAGGCCCGCCGCGCCGGGGCCGCGCGCGATCGCCTCGAGGCGGAGCCGCACGTCCGCTTCGGCGGGCCCGGGCCCCGCGCCCAGCGGTCGCAGCACGTCGCGGTCCGCGAGCAGCGCCGCCAGGTCGCACGCGATCGCGCCGAGGCCGCGCGCGCGCGCCGCGAGCAGCAGGTGCGCGAGCCGCGGGTGGAGCGGCAACGCCGACATCGCGCGCCCGTGCGCGGTGAGGCGTCCCGCGGCGTCGAACGCGCCCAGCTCGGCCAGCAGCGCCCGCGCCTGCGTGAATCGCGCCGGCGACGGCGCGTCGAGCCAGCGCAGCGTCGCGGGGTCCTGCACGCCGGCCGCGGCGAGGTCGAGCGCCAGCGGCGCGAGGTCCGCCTGCGTGATCTCGGGTGGCAGCCGGTCGAGCAGCGCCGCGTGCTCGTGTTCGGGCCAGAGGCGCCGGCACGCGCCCGGCGCCACGCGGCCCGCGCGGCCGCGCCGCTGCTCCGCACTCGCCTTCGACACGCGCACCGTCTCGAGGCGCGTCATCCCCGTGCGCGGCGAGAAGCGCGGCACGCGCACCAGCCCCGCGTCGATCACCACGCGCACCCCCTCGATCGTGAGCGAGGTCTCCGCGATCGTCGTGGCCAGCACCACCTTGCGCTCGCCCGCGGGCGACGGCGCGATCGCCGCGTCCTGCGCGCCCGGCGCCATCGTGCCGTGCAGCGGATGCACGGTCACGTTGGCCGCGAGCGCTCCCGACGCGAGGTTCTCCGCCACGCGCCGGATCTCTCCCGCGCCGGGCAGGAAGCAGAGCACGTCGCCCTCCGTCTCCGCGAGCGCCGCGCGCACCGCGCGGCTCGCGTGCGCCTCCACGCGCTCGCCGTCGCGCGGCGCGTGGTACGACACCGCGACCGGGAACATGCGGCCCTGCGACGCGATCACCGGCGCGTCGCCCAGCAGCGCCGCCACCGCCGCGCCGTCCAGCGTCGCCGACATCACCACCAGCCGCAGTTCCTCGCGCACCGCGGCCTGCGTCTCGAGCGCGAGCGCGAGCCCCGTGTCGGCCACGAGGGACCGTTCGTGGTATTCGTCGAACAGCACGGCGCCCACGCCGTCCAGCGTCGGGTCGTCGAGCAGGAGCCGCGTCAGGATCCCCTCGGTCACGACCTCGATGCGCGTGCGCGCGCCGACGCTCGTGTCGCCGCGCACGCGGTAGCCGACGGTCTGCCCGGTGCGCTCGCCGAGCGTGTGCGCCATCCGGTGCGCGGCGGCGCGCGCGGCCAGGCGGCGCGGCTCGAGCATCAGCACCTTGCGCCCGGCGAGCCACGGCGCGTCGAGCAACGCGAGCGGCACGCGCGTCGTCTTGCCCGCGCCTGGTGGCGCCACCACCACGGCCGCGGTGCGCGCGGCCAGCGCCGCGTGCAGCGCGGGCAGCGCCTCGTCGATCGGGAGGGGAGGGCCCGGGAGCGGCATGGACGAAAGATGGCGGCAGGCCCGCCATCCGGGCGGCATCTTTGCCGCGTACCCCAACTGGTGGCCGAGGCCGATGGCGCCGTTCGCCCTCGCGGGCGGGCGCATCGAGGGCGGCCGGGTCGCATCCTTCGGTTCAAGGCTCTGCATTCCGTCCGCAGGGGAGTCCGCATGTCGTCGTCTCGCCAGGTCTTCGTCACCGGGGGAACCGGGTACATCGGGAGCCGCCTCGTCACCACGCTGCTCGCGCGCGGTCACCGGGTGCGTGCGCTCGTGCGCGCGGGCTCCGAGGGGAAGCTCCCGCGCGGCGCCGAGCCCGTAATCGGCAGCGCGCTCGACGCCGCGACCTTCCGTGACTCCGTCGCTCCGTGCGACACCTTCGTGCAGCTCGTCGGCACGCCGCACCCTGGCCCCGCCAAGGCGCACGAGTTCGAGACCATCGACCTCCCCTCGGCCCTCGCCGCGGCCGATGCCGCGCGCCACGCCCGGGTCGCGCACGTCGTGTACGTGAGCGTGGCGCATCCCGCGCCGGTGATGCGGGCCTACCAGGCGGTCCGCATTCGCGGCGAGGCGGCCATCACGGCCATCGGCATCGCCGCGACCTTCCTGCGCCCATGGTACGTGCTCGGCCCCGGCCACCAGTGGCCGCGCCTGCTCGTGCCCCTGTACGCGATCGCCAAGCGCGTGCCCGCGTGGCGCGACGGAGCGACACGCTGCGGGCTCGTCACCATCGCGCAGATGCTCGACGCCCTCGTGTTCGCCGTCGAGCAGCCGGCCACGGGCATCCGCGTGCTCGACGTGCCGGCCATCCGCGCCGGAGCCGCGTCAGGCCACCGGACGAAGTGCTGAGACCCCATTGCCGCAGGACAGATTTCGCGCGATGGCACGGCGTGCAAGACGGAGCCGTCGGTGACGGGGCATCCGCGCTGCCACTAGGGGCCACGACGAGTTGAGACGGCGACGGTCGCGCGGAGGTACGGCCGCTCAAGGCTCGAAGGTGAAGATCTGACGGAATGAATCCGCTCGCCCTAGCTTCTCTTCGTTCCCGCACGGTTCTCAGGCTGAGATGCCGCGAGTCGTTCACGCGCTCAGTGATTGGACGCGTGCCCGACCGGGTGGGCTGCCAGTTGGATCGTTTCTGAACGGAGTACATTCGCAGACGTCTGATCAGGGCTGCGCTCGTGGTCCCCTCTTGGGAGGACCACATCGCCCTGCGGACGATGCGCGAGGATCGTCATCGAGTTGCGGCCTTCCCTATCCCTGAGGTGGCACGATGCGCGCTTGGCACAGATCACTTGCACTGGCGGCCGTCCTTCACACTGCGCTGGCGCCCTCTACGGATGCGCAGGTTGTCGACCAAGCGAACTACGTCGCTACTGGCGCGTTCGGCTATGCAGATAGGTGGATGGGACAGACCTTTCGACCAATGTCGAATACGTCGGCAGGTGCAGGTTTCAACCTGTGGACAGACGCTGGCCGTCCCGCAAGTGGCACTCTGACGATCGAGCTCTGGACCGATATCGCCGGCAACAGCGGAGCGGTTCGACTCGCCTCTGGATCTTCGAGTTTCAGCCTTGGGGGAGATCAGCAGTCGATGGTCGATGTCTTTTGGTCGCCCGTGAGCGTCACGCCGGGGGACCAGTACTTCCTGACGATGATCGCGACGGGCTACCCACGCGGAAGCCTCGTGACATCGTACTCATTCCTGTACGGCCCCGGTGGAGCGTGGGTGAGCCAGAGCAGCAGCGCGAGTGACGCCCTGCCGTACGCGGACTACACGTCGCTCGGCTATGACTTGACCTTTGAGGAGTTCTCCGCGGATCAGACGACCACGCCTGAGCCCGCGAGCGACCTTTTGTTGGCCATAGGTCTCATCGGCCTGACCCTCGTCGCCCGCCGCCGACTCAGCGTCAGGCGTATCGGCCGACGGTCGATCCTCGACTGAGAGAGGCGCGAGGATGTCGCGTGGTCCCACGGTATGCGCGCGACCGAGAGCTGTCTCGATCAGCCAACCTTGCCCAAGATCGTCTATCCCCAAGGCCGAACGCCACAGTGTGGTGGATGCCTACGGGGTGGGCGGTGGTCCAGCAGCGTGTCGTGCCTGCGCAACATCGGCTGCAATGAGCCATTCGTGCCCTAGGGCTTGTGAGCGAAGCGGCGCGCGCATCACCGCACCTGCTCAACCGGTTACTGGAGAGTCGATTAGAAACCCGGGGATGCAATAGGGTGCGCCGCGGTGGTCACTTGCTCGAAATCATCGAGCGCGCGCGGAGCGCGGCACACTTGTTGCGGCGAATCGCATGATCGCGAGATGCGATGAGTCGGCTCAGCAACACACCAACGGAGGCAGTCCCATGTCGGTCGCTCGACGTTTCGCCGCCCTCGCAATAGTCGCGCTGCTCGCCCGGCCCGCAAAGGCACAGAGCGTGCTGGATCAGCAGCAGCAGACGGCCGTTCCGTTCTTCTCGAACACGCAATTCTGGACGGCGCAGACGTTCAAAACCTCCGCATCGAACGTGTCTGGAGCCGGCTTCTACCTGACGAATTTTTCGGGAAGTGCCCAGGTGCACACTATCGACCTGTGGAGCGGAAACCCGTCCGGCGGTGGAACCAAGCTTGCCTCTGGCACCGTCAGCGTGCCCTACAGCGGACCCGTCCCTGCTTCGGGCTACCCTGGATATTGGTACGATGTCTTCTGGGCCCCTGTGTCCGTGACCACTGGACAGACGTACTGGCTTACGATCGGCAGTACGGGCACGCAGACGGTCACCTGGCTTGGTGCCGGAATCGATCCGTATGCTGATGGAATGGCCTGGTACAACTATTCCTCCGTCGAGACGTCGAGCTACACGGACTTTGCGGACTATGATCTCACCTTCCGAACCTACACGGACGAGAACAGTGTAGTCCCCGAGCCGTCTTCGTGGACGCTCATCGCGGCAGGGATCGTCGGAGTGTTCGGGGTCTCTCGCCGCCGTCGCAGGGGAACGTAGTCACGCCATTCCTCAGTTGAGGCCCCGGCGGCGCTTGGTACCTGCGCTTCGCTTCGGCAGTTACGCGGCAGCCTCTCGAGCGACAGCTTTGGTTGCGTGACCACGATCCTCTTCCTCTGCACCGGCAACTCGTGCCGCTCGATCCTGGCCGAGGCCACGTTCAATCACCTCGCCCCGCCCGGCTGGCGCGCCATCTCCGCCGGTAGCCATCCCACAGGTACCGTGCATCCGCGCGCCCTCGCCCTCCTCGCGCGCGAAGGCATCGACACCGTCGGCTACACCAGCAAGTCGTGGGACAACCTGCCGGTGACCCCCGACATCGTGATCACCGTCTGCGCCAGCGCGGCCGGCGAGGCCTGTCCCGCCTACCTCGCCCCCGCCGTGCGCGCTCACTGGGGCGTG
This sequence comes from Gemmatimonadota bacterium, assembly GCA_016200495.1. Lineage (GTDB taxonomy): Bacteria > Gemmatimonadota > Gemmatimonadetes > Gemmatimonadales > Gemmatimonadaceae > JACPPC01. The sequence goes on along the minus strand of JACQES010000353.1, from coordinate 1,713 downwards.
GACGACCCCGCGCACGCCACCGGCACCGACGCCGAGATCAACGCGGCCTTCGCCACCGCGTATCGCATCCTGCGCGCGCGCATCGAGGCCTTCCTCGCGCTGCCGCTCGATGCACTCAACCGCGACCCCAAGGCGCTCACGCGCGAACTCGCGCGCATCGGCCAGGAAGTCGGCTGAGCCGCGCACCCCAACGCATCAGTCACGGCAGCAGCCGGCGCCCGCACACATCGCGCCGCCGCCCCCCTCGCAGTCCTCCGCGCCCCCCGTGCCCCTGTGGTAAAGCCTCGGTGTGCACGGTGTGCTCGGTGGTAAGCCGCTCTTGCGAGCCTACCCCCCCAAGACCGACCTGAGCACCAGCGCCGCCACCGCCCCCCCCACCATCGGCCCCACCACCGGAATCCAGCTGTACCCCCAGTCGCTCCCCCCCTTCCCCGAGATCGGCAGCACCGCGTGCGCAATCCGCGGCCCGAGGTCGCGCGCCGGATTGATCGCGTAGCCGGTCGGCCCGCCGAGCGACAAGCCGATCCACCACACCACGGCCCCCACGAACGTCGGCCCCAGGTTGCTCGCCGCCGCCGTCCCCTGTGCCGGCGTCGTGAACGCCATCCCGAGGATGAAGATCAGCGCGAACGTCGCGATCACCTCGGCCAGCAGGTTCGCCCCCGTGCTGCGGATCGCCGGCGCGTTGCAGAAGCAGGCGAGCTTCCCCGCCTGGTCCTTGGTCTCGCCCCAGTGCGGCAGGTAGTGCAGCCACACGAGCGTGGCGCCGGCGAAGGCACCCGCCATCTGCGCGGCCATGTTGGTCAACCCGTCGCTCGTCGTGCGCGTGCCGCGCAGCATGTTCGCGAGCGTCGCCGCCGGGTTGAGTTCGCCGGGCGCGCCCAGCGCGCTCGCCACGAACACGCCCGCCAGCACCGCCATCGCCCACCCGGCGGTGATCACGATCCAGCCCGCGTTGTTCGCCTTCGACTTCTCCAGCACGACGCCCGCCACCACGCCGTCACCGAGGAGAATGAGGATCATCGTGCCGAGAAACTCGCCGAGCGCACTGTGCGACATGGAAGGCATCCGGGTGGGAGGGAGATGAACTCCGGGGCCACGAGCGTGATGCGCGTGGCCCCGGGGCTCGACAGGCAACGAGGCGCGCTAGCGGGGAGAATCCACCGTCTTGCGCATCCCCTTCGTGCACGCCGGCCACGCTTGCGGTTGGCCCGTGCGCGGGTCGTTCGGGAGCGGATCCAGGCGGTCGCGCGGCATCGGGTTCGGGTCGTTGGCCGCCTGCGCGACGAGCATCGCGACGAGCGTCGCGTTCCCCATCACGTCCTCCGCCACGAGCTTGTCGAAGGTGTCGCGGTTGGTGTGCCAGGTGGTGAAGCCGTAGTCCCAGCCCAACGCACCCAACCCGAACGCGGGCGCGCCGTAACACGCGAAGCTCGCGTTGTCGCTCCCGCCGTTGGCCGGCGGCCCCGGCGGCGCCATCCGGATCCACTTGGTCAGCTCGGCCGGCATCTCCTTGAGCCACGCCTCGAGTCGCGCCGCAGTGCCGGGCAGCGCACCCGGGCCCATGAACACGATGCGCCCCGTGCCGTTGTCCTGATTGAACAGCGCGTACAGGCCGCGCACCACCTCGGGATGATCCTCGGAGTACGAGCGCGACCCGTTCAGCCCCTGCTCCTCCCCCTGCCAGTGCCCGACGCGGATGGTGCGCTTCGG
>JACQES010000028.1 GCA_016200495.1 Gemmatimonadota bacterium | reverse complement strand
GCGCCACCGCCAGCAGCGCCGCCACGAAGCGGCACGCGAGCGAGGCGCGCGCGGCCCAGTCGGTCCGCGTCGACAGCGGCCAGTAGCCGGCCAGGGTCGCCGCAATCGCGGCAATGAGGGCGATCGACCAGGTCCACATCAGGGCGCGAAAGCTAAGGGGCCGACGCTCCGCATGCGGAACGCCGGCCCCCCGACCGATCGCCGTAACGGGCGGCGATCAGTCCATCTGCCGACGGATGAACGTCGGAATCTCCATGTCGCCGAGTTCGGTCTGCGCGCGCGACGGGCGCGCGGCCGGCGGCTGCACCGTGCCCGACGGACGCGTCTTGGCCGCGGGGAACGGGATCACCGGCGCGCCGGTGGGCCGCATCCCCTGCGACGCGCGCGGCGCCTCGGCGCCCGCGTGCGTGGACGTGCCCTGCTCCGCGCCGCGGTCGAACCCGGTCGCGATCACCGTCACGCGCACCTCGCCCTGCATCGCCGGCTCCGTGACGGAACCGAAGATGATCTGCGAGTCGTCGCCCACGGCATCGTGGATGATGTCGGAGATCTGCGTGACCTCGCCAAGCGTGAGGTCCTCGCCGCCCGTGATGTTGAGCAGCACCCCCGCCGCCCCCGCCACCGACACGTTGTCGAGCAGCGGGCTCGAGATCGCCTGCTGCGCCGCCTCGGTCGCGCGGTTCTCGCCGCGGCCGATGCCCGTGCCCATGAGCGCGGAGCCGCCGTTCTGCATGACGGTGCGCACGTCGGCGAAGTCCACGTTGATGAGGCCCGTCTTGCTGATCAGCATCGAGATGCCCTGCGTCGCCTGCAGCAGCACCTCGTCGGCCTTCTTGAGCGCGTCCTGGAACGGGATCCCCTTGCCCACGACGGCGAGCAGCCGCTCGTTGGGCACGACGATCATCGTGTCCACGTGCTTGCGCATCTCCGCGATCCCGGCCTCGGCCTGCCGCATGCGCTTGCGCCCCTCGAACAGGAACGGCCGCGTGACGATGCCGACGGTGAGCGCACCAGCTTCGCGCGCGAGCTCGCAGATGACCGGCGCCGCACCGGTGCCGGTGCCGCCCCCCATGCCGCAGGTGACGAACACCAGGTCGGCGTTGCCGAGCACGCGCGAGACCTCGTCGCGGTTCTCCTCGATCGCCTGCCGCCCGATGTCGGGGCGCGCACCGGCGACGAGACCGCGCGTCAGCTTCTTGCCGATCTGGATCTTCACGTCCGCCTTCGAGGCGAGCAGCGCCTGGGCGTCGGTGTTCACCGAGATGAACTCGACCCCCTCGAGGTGTTCATCGATCATGCGGTTCACGGCGTTGCCGCCGCCCCCGCCCACGCCCACGACCTTCATGCGGGCGTTTTGTGTCGCGCTCTCCTCGAATTCGAAGATCATGGCGCTCGCGACTCCACGGTGCTTGAGAAGGTGACGAAAGGCCTCGACCGCCCATCGGGGGCCGGGTTTTCAACAATGCCGGTCGGGTTGCGGACCGGGGGGTGAATATACCCGGTTATCCTCGCGGCACGACTGTGCATTGGACGACCGAGCGGCGACGACGGCACGGGCACGAGTTACGCCACTTATCCACATTCTCTTGACACACCATCATGTAATTGACCGGGCCGGACACCCTTCCGAGCGAACGTCGGCGCACGCGCGTTTCTTTCCTGCGGCGCGCTCCGCGGCCCGCACCATCCCTCGTCGCCGTTCGCGCTGTCTGACGCAGGTGTCCCCCCGTCGCCTCCACCACATGACTCGCGCCGTTCGCCGTCGTCTCGTCCTCGCCGCGCTCGTGGGCTGCGCGTTCGCCCCGCTCGCCGCCGTCGCGCAGGATGTCGCGCTTGACCGCGCCCTGCGCACGCCGGTCCTGGCCCCGGACGGCCGCATCGCCACCGAAGTGGATGGCGACCTCTGGATCGCCGCCGGCACGGGGGCGCCGTTCCGCCCCGCCACCCGTGGCGGCGCGTGGGACATGACCCCGAGTTGGTCGCGCGATGGCCGGTCCCTGCTCTTCGCCTCGGACCGGGGTGGCCAGTGGCGCATCCATCGCCTCGCGCTCGGCGCCGACGGCGCCGCCGCGGGCGATCCCACGCCGCTCACGACCGGCGGCACCGACGTCGAGCCCGCCGAGCTCGGCGACGGCCGCATCGTGTTCGTGCGCGGACGGCACGCTGCCATGCGACTCTGGGTGCGCGAAGCGGACGGCACGGAGAAGCGACTGACCGCCGGCGGCAATCGCGAGCGCCGGCCGCGCCCGTCGCCCGACGGCACGCGCCTCGCCTACGTCGAAGTGACCCCGGACGGGGCGCGGCTCCGCGTGCGGACCCTCGCCACCAGCGCCGACCGCGTCGTGCTGGGCGATCGCGACGTGGACGACGTGGCGTGGGCGCCCTCGGGCGACCGGCTCGTCGTCAGCGCCGGCGGCGCTCGGGCCGGCACGGTGGTCGTGAGCGGCGACGGTCGCGTGGTGCAACCCGCGAGTGCGGAGCGCGGCGACGTGGCGTGGAGCGCCGACGGTCGCACGCTGCTCATCGCCGTGCACCAGATCAACGAACCCGACTACAACGGGGATCCGGACCGCCTGGGTCTGCGTGTGAGCGAACGGCTCGGCCGTCGCGAGCCGCTGGTGAGCGTCGCCGCGCCCGCGCCCCTCGAGGGAGCCGTCACGCTCGCGCTCAGCGCGCCCGCGACCGCGTTCGACCGCGCCACGCGCAACGCCGAGGCGCTCGACCGCGCGTGGGAGCGTACCGCGACGCTCTACTACGCCAATGACGCCACGCGTCGCTCGCAGTGGGAAGCGGTGCGCGAGCGCCACCGCGCCCGCGTGCGGGCCGCCGCCACCGACTCCGCGCTCGACGCCGCGCTCCACGCCATGCTCGCCGAGCGCCCGCCGCTCCGCGTTCCCGCGAGCGGTCGAGCGGTCGTGTCGAGCGCGCATCCCGTCGCGACCGAGGCGGGCCTCGAGGTGCTGCGCGCCGGTGGCAATGTCGTGGAAGCGGCAATCGCGGTCTCGTTCGCGCTTGGCGTCGTCGAGCCCGATGCGAGTGGCGTGGCGGGCTATGGCCAGATGCTCGTGCACAAGGTCGGGTGGGATGCGCCGCAGCTCATCGAGTTCATGGGACGCGTGCCCGAGGAGGCGTCGCTCTCCAATGCCTCGTTCCTCGAGAACGGCCGCTATCCGTCCGACGGCCCGGTCCTCCCCATCGTGCCCGGCACGGTGGCCGGCATGCACAAGGCCTTCCTCAAGTACGGCTCGGGCAAGGTCACGTGGAAGGCGCTCGTCGCGCCCGCGATCCGCGCGGCGCGCGACGGCTACGTCGTGAGCGAGGGCCTCGCCACCACCCTCCGCGTCGAGCGCGACCACTTCGCCAAGTACGCGGGCAGCCGCGCGCTCTTCTTCCGCAACGGCGAGCCGCTGGCCGCCGGCGACACGATCCGGAATCCCGACCTCGCGTGGGTCCTTGAGCAGGTGGCCGACCGCGGCGCGGACGGCTTCTACAAGGGCGAGGTCGCGCGCCGGCTCGTGATGGACCTCCGCGGCCAGGGCAACGCGATCTCGCTGCGCGACATGGCGCGCTACTACGCGGCCGAGCGCACGCCCGTGAAGGGGACCTATCGCGGCTACACCCTGTACTCGAGCGCGCCCCCCGTCTCGGGTGGGGCGCAGATGATGGCGCAGCTCAACGCGCTCGAGAACGTCGGCAGTCTGAAGCCGTTCACGGACGACCCCGCGAGCGCGCACGCTTTCCTCAGCGCGTGGCTGCTGGCGCCCACGTCGCGCGGTCGCATCGCGGATCCCGGCCTCTGGCCCGTGGACCTGGGCCCCATGCTCGACAAGGACAGCGCGCGCGCCCGCTGGCGCTGCTTCGACGCCGCCAAGGCGCCGACGCCGAGACTCCTGTCCGGTCCGATGAACTGCGGGGCGAGCGGCGCCTCCGCGCCGGTGAACCCGCCCACGAGTTCGCTCGACTCCCGATTCGGCGCGACGTCCAGCGCGGGCGGGCGCCTCGCCGATGCGCGGCCGGCCGCCGAGGGCTGCGACCCGATCGAGCACGCGCGCGAGATCAGCGCCTGCCGCTCACAGGGCACGACGTCGTTCGCCGTCGCCGACGCCGACGGCAACATGGTCGTCGTGACGCAGACCCTCGGCACCTGGGGCGGCACGTTCTATGTCACCCCGGGGCTCGGCTTCCTCTATAACGACAAGCTCACCTCGTTCAGCACCAATCCCGACGGGTTCGGGGCGCGCCTGCCCAACGCACGGCACGGCAGCGTGATCTCGCCCACGATCGTCTTCCGGAGCACGGGGCGCGACGCCAAGCCGGTCTTCGGCGTCGGCGCCGCCGGCAACGGCTGGATCACCAGCGCCGTGTACGCCGCGCTCGTCGGCCGGCTCGACTGGGGCCTCGACCCGCAGCGCGCGCTCGAGTTGCCGCGCGTCATTCCCGGCGGTCGCGCCTTCTTCGGCGGCAGTGATGCGGGCGGCTTCACGATCGAGTACGAGGACGGCTTCGCGCCAGGGGTGATCCGCGCCCTCGAGGCCAAGGGGTGGGAGCTCATTCCGATCTCGCTGCGCGGCGAACTGCGCATGGGTTACGGCGCAGCGGTCGCGATCGAGGGACGCACCGCAACCGCCGGCGCCGATCCACGGCGCGCCGGCGCGGCGGGCGCCGTGCCATGACCGGACGGTCCGCGCTCACGTTCGGTCGGACGCGCCTCGCGCCGTCGCCCGTGGAGCGCTGGCTCTGGCGTGTGACCGCGACCATCCTGCTCGTGCACGTCGTCCTCGCGCTGTGGTCCGGCTTCCGCGCCATCTGGCAGGTGCTCGCCCTGGACGTCGTGGCGCCCACCACGGTCCACGCCGGCGGTGACACGGTGGGCTACGACGCCTGGAGTTCGGGCCGCGTGCCGGTCACGATCGTCGTCGAACTGGTGCAGGGCCCGTGGCACGACACCGTGGCCGTTGACGTGATGCGTCAGGGCTGGATCGCGGGCTGGGACCCGCGCGTCTTCCATGCGCGGCGCATGATCCCGCTCGACGCGTCGCGCCTGCGCCGCTTCTCCCGCGAGGACTACGCGCTCTTCCACCGCGGCGG
>JACQES010000343.1 GCA_016200495.1 Gemmatimonadota bacterium | reverse complement strand
GGGCGAAATCGGCCGCGCGATGGACGTCCGCTACCGCGAGACCGCGGGCGGCGGGCTGGCCGCCACTCCCACCGGGCGCCGCCTCGCGCGCGAGCGGCTGGTGCAGATCAAGCGCACATGAGCCGATCGTCGTCCGTCTGGCGCGGGCTCGGCGCCGCGCTCCTCGCGGCGTTGGCCGCCACCGTGCGCCCCGCCGCCGCGCAGTCGGCCTCCGTGGTGGGTGTCGTGTACGACTCGCTCATCACGCGCGCGGCGCTCGCCGACGCTCAGGTGAACATCATCGAGCTCGGCCGCATCGCCACGACCGACAAGCGGGGTCGCTTCCGCTTCGATTCGGTCAAGGCGGGCACGTACACGATCACGTTCCTCCATCCGGCCCTCGACTCGGCCGACGTCTCGGCCCCGGAACTCCAGCTGGTGGTGCCGGCCGCCGGCACCGTCGTCACCCCGCTGGCCACGCCCTCGCCCGCCACCACCTACTCGCGCCTCTGCGGCATGGCCACCGAGTCCAAGATGGGTGCGATCTACGGGCGCGTCCGCTCGGCGGCCGACGGCAAGCCCGCGCCGGGCACCCGCGTCTTCGGCACCTGGCTCGACTTCCTCCTCGTCGGCACGCGGGTCAAGCGCAGCTGGCGCGAGCAGGGCGTGGTCACCGGCAAGAACGGCGAGTTCATTCTCTGCGGCATCCCGACCGACGTCGCCGTGGACATCCGCGCGGCGCACGGCGTGCTCGCGGCCGGCCCCGTTCAGGTGCAAGCCGGCGAGGCGATGATCGCCCACATCGACTTCACCGTGCCCGTGGCCGATTCGGGCGCGCGCATGCTGGCCGGCGATTCCGGGCGCGCCCTGCGTCCGGACAGCGCCCCGCCGCCCGGGAGCTCCGTGCTCACCGGCACCGTGCGCGAGCACGACGGCAAGCCGATCGCCGATGCGCTCGTGGGCGTGATGGGCTTCTCGATGAACGCGCGCACGAGCGCCACCGGGCAGTTTGCGCTCACGCGGGTCCCGGCCGGCACGCGCACCGTGCAGGTGCGCGCGCTGGGGGCGACGCCGCGCAACGTCACCATCGACTTCCCCGAGAACCAGCGCTTCGAGATGGTCATCACCCTCGAGAAGCGGCCGCCCACGCTGGCCACTGTCGCGGTGCAGGGCACCAAGGACGGCGGCGACATCCCGCACTCGAGCACCGGCTTCGCTTCGCGGCGGAAGCTCGGCACCGGGCGCTACGTCACCGGCGACGACATCCGGAAGTACGGCGCCATGTCGCTGGTCGACGCGATCATGATCGCCCCCGGCGTGCGGCGTGAGTGGAGTTCGATGGGGCCGAGCGTGAGCATCCGCGGCTCCAAGGGGCAGTGCACCCCCTCGATGTACCTGGACGGCATGAACCTCTCCACCGGCGAGCGCGGGGCCATCACGGAGCTCGAGCAGTTCATTCGCCCGGAGGCCATCACCGGCATCGAGGTCTATCCCGGGCCCTTCATCCCGCCGCAGTTCGACCGCACCTCGGTGACCGGGTGCGGGTCGATCGTGATCTGGACCCGGCGGTAGCGGACCCGGCGCCCCCTGCCCGGTCCGCGCCCGGCATCGTATCATCCTCCTAGGCCGACTCGTCCGTGTCGGAGCGAAACATTCGCCCCGACGCTCCGTAGGGATGCGCGACCTCACCCAACCCACCATGGTGACCCGCGAAGACCTCGAAAGCTTCCTCGACCGGCTGACCGCTGGCGGAGCGACGATCAAGGAAGTCGAGCCCGGCCTCTGGTCCGTGCGCCCCGGTGGCGCGCTCGAGCTGGACGTGATCGTGCACTACAACCCGCCCGTGGTCCTCCTGCGCGTCAAGGTCATGGACCTGCCGGGCGACGAGGCGCAGGCCAACGCGGTCGCGCGCCGCCTCCTCGAGCTGAACGCCACCGACCTGCTCCACGGGTCGTACGGCATCAGCGGGTCCACGATCATCCTCACCGAGGCGCTCGAGCTCGGGCACCTCGACTACGAGGAGTTCCTCGCCGCGTACGAGAGCATGACCCTTGCGCTCGCCTCGCACATGCGCGAGCTGTCGACCTTCCAGGAGGCGCGCTGACCATGGGCATCTTCGACCGCCTCGCGTCGCTGATCAAGTCGAACATCAACGACGCCATCTCCTCGGCCGAGAACCCCGAGAAGATGCTGAACCAGATCATCATCGACATGCGCGACCAGCTGGCCAAGGCCAAGCAGCAGGTCGCCGCCGCGATCGCCGACGAGAAGCGCCTCTACGACCAGGCCCAGCAGGAGCTCAAGCAGGCGGCCGAGTGGGAGCAGCGCGCCATGCTCGCCATCCAGCAGGGCCGCGATGACCTCGCCCGCCAGGCGCTCGTGCGCCAGGGCGAGCACGCGACGCACGGCCAGACCCTCCAAGCCACCTGGGAGTCGCACCGCGCCGAGACCGAGAAGCTCAAGGCGCAGCTCCGCGACCTGAACGACAAGATCGAGGAAGCGAAGCGCAAGAAGAACCTGCTCCTCGCCCGGCAGCGCCGCGCGCAGGCCCAGCAGCGCATCGCCGAGACGATGTCCTCCATGTCCGAGAAGTCGGCCTTCGAGGCCTTCGCCCGGATGGAGGAGAAGATCGAGCAGAACGAGCGCATGATCAAAGCCTCGAGCGAGATCGACGAGGAGTTCTCGGGCGACCGCCTCAAGCACGACTTCAAGGCGATCGAGGCCACCGCGGGCGGCCTCAACGCCGAGGACAAGCTGCTCGCCCTCAAGCAGAAGATGGGGATGCTCCCCGCGGGCGCGCCGGCCCAGCCCAAGGCCATCGGCGCCGGCGAGCCCGTCAAGATGTCCACCGACGAGATCCTGCTCGCGGAGATCGAGCAGCTCGGCAAGCCCACCAAGTAACCGGCCCGCCGTCGGGCCCTTCGCCTACGTGAACTTCAACGACCTGCGGTTCCTCGTCCTCGCCGAGGGCCAGTTCGGCCCGCTCTCCTCCAAGACCGCCAACGGAGTCATCCGCTACACCCCGGAGCGCTGCGTCGCGGTCCTCGATTCGAAGCAGGCGGGGAAGACGTCGCAGGACGTGATCGGCTTCGGCGGCGCGCTGCCCGTCGTCGCCACCTTCGAGGAGGGCGTGGCCAAGGGGGCCAACGCCCTCCTCATCGGCATCGCCCCGCAGGGCGGCAAGCTCCCCGAGTCGTGGCGCGGCTGGATCAAGCAGGCCATCACCCGCAAGCTCGAGATCTGGAGCGGCCTCCACTTCTTCATCGCCGACGATCCCGAGTTCGCCGCGCTGCAGAAGCAGCATGGCACCATCATCCACGACCTGCGGAAGCCGCCCGCCAATCTGCCCATCTCGGGCGGGCGCGTGCGCGAGCTCGACGCCACCGTCATCCTCACCGTCGGCTCCGATTGCAACGTCGGCAAGATGACGGCGTCGCTGCAGCTGCGGGACGGCCTCAAGAAGAAGGGGCAGCGCGTCGCCTTCGCCGGCACCGGACAGACGGGCATCATGATCGAGGGCTGGGGCATCGGCGTCGACGCGGTCGTCTCGGATTTCGTCGGCGGCGCCGCGGAGAAGCTCACCATGGACGCGGCCAGGGACGCCGACATCGTCCTCGTCGAGGGTCAGGGCTCGCTCATCCACCCGGGCTACTCGGCCGTCACCTACGGCCTCATCCATGGCTCGCTGCCGCACGCCTTCATCCTCTGCACGCAGCCGTCGCGCCAGACCATCGACTCCAACGACTGGGTCCGGATCCCGTCGCTCACCGACCTGATCCAGATGCACGAGCTCGTCATGAAGTACCTGCGCCCCGCCAAGGTCATCGGCATCTCGATGAACACGTACGACCTGAGCGACGCGGCCGCGAAGGACGCGATCAAGCGCGCGCAGGACGAGACCGGCCTGCCCGCCACCGATCCGGTGCGCTACGACCCGAAGCCGCTCGTGGACGTCATCGACAGCTTCCACCGCAACCGCATCAAGTAGGGCGACGCCGCCACGGGCGGCAGAAGGGAGCGGGGCGCGCGAATCGGGTTACGCCGGTGCGCGCGCCCCGGTCGACATTGGGCCGCATCCTCCACCCAAGGTGTGCGATGTCCATTGCCCTCTCGGTCCGCGACGTCGCGCGCAGTTGGCACGCCGGCGTCCGTGACACCGCGCAGTCCGTGCAGGTGCTCCGCTCCGTCACCTTCCACTTGAACGACGGCGACATCGCCGGCCTCCACGGCGCGCGCGGGGCGGGGAAGACCACGCTCCTCTGCGTCATCGCCGGGCTGCTCACCGCCGATCGCGGCGCCGTCACCATCTTCGGCGAACCGATGCGGCCGCCGCGCCCGGGCGGCGTCGCGTGGGTCCCCGAACGCACCGCGTGGTATCCCTTCCTCACGGTGCTCGAGGCGCTCGAGTACTACGCCACCGTGCGCGACCTCACCGGCGTCGAGCGCCGCGAGCGCGTGGCGGCGGCGCTCGAACAGGTGGGGCTCGGCGGTCGCGCCGCGGCGGCCGTCGGCGACCTCGACCGCCCCGAGCGCAAGCGCCTCGCGCTCGCGCAGGCGCTGGTCGCGCGCCCGCGCCTCCTCCTGCTCGACGAACTCCTCACCGGCCTCGCGTGGGCCGATCGCGAGGCGGTGCTCGCCCTGGTGCGGTCCGTCGCGGCCGAGGGCGCCACGGTGCTGCTCGCCTCGCGCGAGCGGCAGGCGGTGGCCGATTGTCCCGTGCTCCTGGAACTCGCCGACGGGCGCGTGCGCGCGCCGAATCCCGCCACCTGGCGCCTCGCCCTCGAGGTGCGCGTCGAGCCCGCCGCGGGCGCCGACCGCCTGCTCGCGACGCAGCGCGGTGCCGCATCGCTCGGCGAGGGGCGCGTCCGCGTCCCGCTCGGCGGCGCGAGCCCCGAGTTCGTGCTCGCGCGCTGCCGCGAGTTGGGTCTGGGCGTCGCCTGGTCGCGCGTGGTCGCCGAGCAGCCGCGCACCGGCGTGCCCGGGGGGTGGTGAGGGCGCCGGGCGGCCGCGTTAGCTTCCGGCCCATCATGAGCCAGACGACGGCCCCGGCGTTCCGCCTCTACAACACCATGTCGCGCGCGGTCGAGCCGTTCGCTCCCGCCGACGGCACCACCGTGCGCCTGTATACGTGCGGGCCCACGGTCTACAATCCCGCGCACATCGGCAACTTCCGCACCTTCCTCTTCGAGGACCTGCTGCGGCGCACGCTGCGCCTGCGCGGGTGGCAGGTGGTGCAGGTCATGAACCTCACCGACGTCGACGACAAGATCATCGTCAAGGCCGCGAAGGAGGGGAAGCACATCCGCG
>JACQES010000342.1 GCA_016200495.1 Gemmatimonadota bacterium | reverse complement strand
GCTATCGGCGGGAGTTCAACACCGCGCGACCGCACGAGGCCTGCCACCCCTTGACCCCGCACGAGTTCGCCCAAACCTTCACCACACAACCCGCCCCGTTGTCAGCCTAGAACTGGAGCGCTGGCGGGGGGACCGTCAACGAGCACCGGCGACACCGCGCGCTTCGACTACGACACGGCCTTCAACGACATGGGCCTGCCGGCAAACGGATGGGTGGCGGCCAGGAACGCGGCATCTGTCGACACCATCCGATTCGATGCGTATGGACGTAAGAGCACGCACGTTTTGAGGCGTCCGTCCACCGGGCTGACCCTTTCGTGGGTGTACGATGAACAGACGACGGGCAAGTCGCAGGTCTTGTGGTTCTACCCGAACGGGACGAAGGGCTTCCAGGCGCTCGCGTATGACAGCCTGGACCGAATCAAGGCGATCACGCCCAACGGTACCACCGCCAAGACCACGACCTTCGCGTACAATGCCACGAGCGGCCTTCTGAGCGCTGTCACGCTCCCAACGACGACCAATCTTCAGGTCCAGACGTATCTGACTCCGCCCGGGCAGCTCGCGCAGACAGATTTCTCGGATGCCACCATCGCAGCCGCGATGCGGCGAGGGTACACGTACGATTCCGTGGGCCGCGTGCGGCAGCGGTGGTACGGTTCGAGCACAGGCTACACCGCGCGGACGCACACCTATGATCCCAAAGGCCAACTGCAGTCCTACGTCGACTCCTCGCACACAACCACGAGTGAACTGGTGTGTGTCGATGATCCGAACGGTGGATTCACGCAAATCTGTAGCTATCAGCCGGTGCAGCACCACACGCAGGTGGGGCAAGGCAGCTACTCCTACGACGCGGCCGGTAACCGAACCGATCACTCAGCGTCCGTGGCCACTACGACCAATCGACTGCTCTCGTTTGACGGCTATGCGCTCGACTACGATCCTGACGGAAATTTGATCGGCAAGACGAAGAGCGGGTACTCGAAGCGGCTCGGTTGGAACGCACTCGGTCAACTGATTGCCGACACAACAAACGGAGTGGTCACCACATTCGCGTATGACGCGTGGGGTCACCGAGTCAAGAAGGTGGCAGCGGGCACTGTCACGAACTACATCTTGGATGGAGACGTGCTGCTCGCAGAAACCGACGCCTCGCTCAACCCCTCACGCGAGTACACTTACTACCCAGGCACGGACCAGCCGCACAGTGTGCTCGTCGGCGGTGTGAATGGTGCGAAGTACTACTATCTGTACGAAGCGCCCGGACATGCAGTTGGGTTGGCCGATGCCAGCGGAACGCTAGTCAATCAATACACCTACGAACCGTTCGGGAACGCACTGACCGCCACTGAGAGCATCTCGCAGCCCATACGATTCTCGGCTAGAGAGTTGGACGCCACGACGGGGCTGTACTATTTGCGCGCCAGGTACTTCGATCCAACTCTTGGTCGTTTCATTAGCGAAGATCCTCTAGGCAGTTCGGGTGGTCAAAACACCTACGTGTACGTTCTAAACAATCCGGTGTCACTGGTGGATCCATCCGGAACTCGGCCGTGCATTTCCGTGAATCTGTGGATAGTACGCTTCGAGTTCTGCTGGGGGGACGGTTCCGACGAAGAGACTTCGAACGCTGGGGGAGGTAGCCCGAACGCCGTTGATTTCACGGATGTAGAACCGAGAGGCGTTCCAGGCTTCGCTGGGCTCAATCCGGTCCTGAACAAGGAGTTCTGGGGGCCAGATCGCGCGGTCCAATCCTCGAGAGAGTCTACACTGTCTTGCGCCCTCCGCGTCCGGTCCGAGCGATCGGAGGAATTCAGTAGGTCGGTCTCGAACCTGGCAGACGCGACTGGGGTCGCGCCATGGATGGCATCGTTCGCAGGCGGAGCCGCAGTGAATACTTTGCTGGAGCCAGGAAGTCCGTTCAAGGGCCCAGCCATTCTCTCGTACGCGCGCTCTCCAGCCGCGCTCCGTGAAGGGTTAGCCTTGTTTGGATCCAGCGTTGCTCGCATCAGTCGCGGATTCGGTGTGTCAGCAACTGACCTGAGCGCCGGTGCGGCGCTCGGCGAATTGGGTGGCCTAGGTGTTGGTGTAGCCGTTCGTGGAGCAGTAGTTTCGGGAGGCTGGGCATTCGGAACTCAGGCTGCCTTCTTCGCTCAGTCGGCAGGTTGCCTAAAGGATTGAAGGCAGGTGACTGCGCTCGAGTGCCAACAGTGATCCGGATCGCGCGCGTTAACAGTGTGGTCAGCGAGATGCATTCCGACCGTGATGTAGCCCGAAGCGGGGCAATCGAGCCAGCACGGTAGGTGGCAACGGTGAGGCTACCCATCTTGGTACAAATGAGGCGCTGGCCGAACATCCGTACTCGGCTGGGTAGTAGCGACAGCCCGTAACTCCGAGGGCAGGCGGCTGCTTCACTTCGCTGCTCTCGGGGGGCTCGTCGCTCAGCTCGGCCCTGCGAGCCTCAAGTCGCCGGGCTGGCCGCGATCAAAATGGCAACCAAGTGGGGAAAGTAGGGAGCATGCTTACGCGCGTGGGCGATTGACACTCGCGGGGGCGACGACAGACTCTTGAACGCCGCACGAGCATTCCCTTTAGGTGTGGTATCGCGGGAGAATTGAGCTAGGTAGGAGAGGTACCAAACCTAGGACGCCGTCGAACGGAAGCAGATGCCGGTTCAAAGAACCCTTTGCACCATCAGGGCGTCGTCAACCAAGCCACGCCGGCGACGACAGCTGATGCTGGGATCGTATCGGATGAGAATCCCGCCGATAGCGACCGCCGATACTTAGAACTTGCAGTCTGTTAGGGGATACATTGATGCGACGGAGGGCGTCGCTCCAGTGAATTCGCCGCTCCGTCCAATTTCACTTTCACTTGTGTTGTAGGGTCGTCAACTCTGGCGCACGCCGGAACGCATTAGGGGTGGTCCTCACACGCATCCCGTCCCCACGGTCGTCGTCCGCGCAAAGTTGTTCGGATTGCGCATCACTCAGTGCTTCGTCGTACCCTCGCAGTCGCTATGCCGAATCAACCAGATTCCCGTCCGGGCATGGGGCACATTAGGTCGGTCCTTCTTGGCGTGGTCATACGGGGGATGTGTTTAGGAGTGTTTTCCCTCTTCAGGTGGTCTGAGCTCGCCAATGGATAAGCCCCTATACGGCTTTGTTGAACGAGCGGCCTCCGCGTTGCTCGCGTTGCTGGCGACACTGTTCGCCGTTCTCATGCTCTACGGGGCACTGACGGACGCACGCTATCGCGATTGGCCGTCGATGGCTGGCCTGGCGAGCATGGCGGGATGCGCAGCTATCTTCGGGAACCTGGCGATCACGGGCAGAAACTGGCGCTGGCTGGAGGCCCCGGCCTTCTCGACGCGTCTTACGCCGCTGGACGACGACGAGCCGCCGCCGGCGAACGAATCCGGACGCGACAGAACGGACCGCGCGGGCTGAAGTACCGCCCTGCGGTCGCTCAGCCCGCCGAACCTGCCGCCGTCAGCGCGTCCGCCGGCATCCCCATCGCGTGATACCCCTTGTCCACGTACACCGTGGACCCCGTGATCCCGCTCGACAGTGGACTCGCGAGGAACGCCGCCACGTTGCCGACCTCCGCCGCCTCGAGCGCCTGCGGAATCGGCGTGTTCTGCGCGCAGTAGCGCACCATCCGCTCGATGATCCCGATCGCGCTCGCCGCGCGGCTGGCAAAGGGGCCGGCGGAGATCGTGTTGACGCGCGCTCCCCACTTCCGTCCCGCCTCGAACGCGAGGAGTCGCGTGTCGCTCTCGAGCGCGGCCTTGGCGCTCGACATCCCGCCGCCGTACCCGGGGATCACGCGCTCGCTCGCCATGTACGTGAGCGACAGCACCGACGCGTTCGGCCGGAAGATCGGCCCGAGGTGCTGGACCAGGGCGACGAGCGAGTACGCGCTCACGCCGACGGCGCTCAGGTAGCCGTTGCGACTCACCTCGAGCAGCGGCTTCTTGACCTCGCTCCCGTTCGCCAGCGAATGCACGAGGATGTCGAGCGGCTGCGCGCCGAAGTCGGCGACCAGCTGTGCCCGGAGCCCCGCGATCGAGAAGTCGCCGGTGTCCTTGTAGCGCTTGTTGCTCCGGATGTCCTCCGGCGCCTGCTCCAGCGTGTCGAACGCCGCGTCGAGCGGGTAGATCTTCTCGAACTGGAGCAGCGACCCGTCGGGCATCCGCCGCGAGTCGTCGATCTTCCCGCGCTCGATCAGGTTGAGGAAGATGTTGAGCGCGGGCGGCCAGGTGGCGACGCACACCGTCGCGCCGGCCATCGCCAGGCACTTCGCGATCGCGAAGCCGAATCCGTTGTCGTCGGCGACGCCCGCCACCAGCGCGCGGCGTCCCGTGAGGTCGAGGCTGAGCATGATCGAAATCAAGCACGCGACCCCCCGAAAAAAAGGGGGGCGGCGCCACGTGCACGCCGCCCCCGTGTTCCTTGGCGTCGGACCGCGACGCCCGGCCGAAGCCCGGCGCCGCGCCTCAGCCCGTCATCACGGCACCGTGCCCAGCACCTGCTTGAGCTGCTCGTCGATCACCTTCCGGTCGCCCACCACCACGACCGACATCTTCTCCGGGCTGAGATACTGCTGCATCGTCTTCTTCACGTCGTCCGGCGTCACGCCGAAGATGCGCGTCACGTACGTCGCCAGGTGGTCCTCCCCCAGGTTGTACGCGTCCACGTTCGAGAACTGCGCCGCGATCCCGGCCCGCGAGCCGTTCTGCAGCACGAACGTCCCCGCCAGCCCGCGCTGGATCCGCTCCAGCTCCTCCTTGGGCGGCGCCTCGGCGCGCAGCTTCTCCACTTCCTTGAAGATCTCGCTGATCGAGGGTCCCGTGACGTTCGTCGTCACGTCCGCCTGCTCGGCCCACACCCCCGTGCCGCGCCGCGTGCTCACGAACGAGAAGGGCGAGTACGTATAGCCCTTGTTCTCGCGGATGTTGGCCGTGATGCGCGACCCGAACGAGCCGCCGAGCAGCGCGTCGGTCACGGTGAGCTTCATGAAGTCGGGATGCGCCTCTTCCACCACCGGCAGCCCCACGTAGAGCGTGCTCTGCACGGCCGCCGGGCGGTCGATCACCGCCACGGTGCGCTCCTTGGGCATCACCGGCACCTTGACCGTGGGCGCGGGACCCGCCGCCCAGTCGGTGAACGCGGCGCGCGCCGCTTTCTCCACGGCCGCCGCGTCGAACACGCCGACCACGTACAGGTGCGCGCGCGCCGCGCCCACGTTGGCCGCGTAGAACGCCTTGATCTGGTCGACCGTGTAGCCCTTGAGCTGGTCGTCCGTCGGGAAGCCGCGCCCGTACGGATGGTCGCCGTACATGATGCTGTTGAACTTCTGCGACGCCTGCGTCCCCGGCTGCGTGCGGGCGATCGCGAGGTTGCGGAGCCGCGCCGTCTTGAGGCGCGCGAGCTCGCTCTCGGGGAAGCGCGGCTGCCGCGCCACCTCACCCACCAGCGTCACCAGCTCGGCCGCGCTCCCGCTCAGCACGTCGGCGTTGATGAACGTCAGGTCGGCGCCCGCCCCCACGCCCAGCGCGCCGCCCATCCCCGACATCTGCTGCACGATCGTGCGCGCGTCCTTGTTCACCGTCCCCTCGTTCCAGAGGTCGGCCGTGAGCGCGGCGAGCGAGAGCTGGTCCGGCGCCTCGTCGATCGAGCCCGTGCGCAGCACCAGCCGCACCGTGGCCTTGGGCGTCGTCCCGAACGGCACGAGCGAGATCTTCATCCCGTTCGCGAGCGTGATCACCTTGCGCTTGGGGATCGAGAACGGCCTGGGCTTGGCGAGCGGCGGCGCGGTGCTCGGGAACTGCGCTACGGCGGGGGCGGCGAGCGCGGCCGAGAGCAGCGCGGCCGTCGCGACACGCGCCAACGTCCCGCGCCCACGCGACGTGCGACGGGCGGGCTTCGGCGCGCCGAAATCGAATGACTTCACGTGACGCATCTCAGTTCCCCACGGTGGTGGCCGGCTTCGCGGCCGGAACGACGGTCAGGATCGAGCGGTTCCCCTTCCGGAGCCACTCCTGCGCGGTCTTCCGGAGCAGCTCCGGCGTCACCGCGTCCATCCCCTTCTCGATCTCGTTGATGCGCGCCGGGTTGTCGTCGAACAGGGCGAGCGACGCCAGGATGTCGGCCTTGCCGAACCCGTTCAGTCCCTCGATGTAGTTGTAGAAGCTCGAGCGCCACCGCGTGCGCGCCCGGTCGAGCGTTCCCTGGTCCACCAGCTCCGTGCGCAGCTTCTCGATCTCCACGTCCATCGCCGCGAGGATCGTGTCGGGGCTCGTCTTCGCGTCGTGGAACAGGTTGATCGTGTAGAGCATCGGCCCCTGATAGTTCCACTGGTTGCCGAGGCCGGGGTTGATGCCCCCGCCCACGCCGCCCGTGTACGCCTTGCCGCGCACCAGCGACTCGTAGAGCCGCGAGTCGCGCCCCTGCGCCAGGATGTAGTCCAGCAGCCCGAACGCGAACCATTCCGGCGTCCACCGGGGCGGCACGTGCCACGCCACCGCGAGCGCCGGGCGCGGCGCCTTCGCGTCCTCCTTGCTCGAGCGCTTCTCCTGCTCCTGCCGCGGCTCCGTCAGGTCCTCGCGCGGCGGCTGCGGCTGCGAGGGGACGTCGCCGAAGTACTTCTCGACCAGCGCCTTCACCTGCTTCGGGTCCACGTCCCCCGCGATCACGAGCGACGCGTTGTTGGGCGCATAGAACGTCGTGAAGAACTGCTTGACGTCCTCCAGCGTCGCCGCGTCCAGCTCGGCGAGGTCGCCGTAGAAGTTGTGCGCGTTGTGCCAGTTCGTGTTCGCCAGCTGCGGCATGTCGAGCCAGGGGAAGCCGCCGTACGGCTGGTTGAGCACGTTCACCTTGACCTCGTTCTTCACCACCCCCTGCTGGTTGGTCAGGTTCTCCTGCGTGATCGCGAGCCCGTGCATCCGGTCGGCCTCGGCCCACAGCGCCGTCTCGAGCGCGTTGGCCGGCACGACCTCGAAGTAGTTGGTGAAGTCGAACCGCGTCGAGCCGTTGAGGATCCCGCCCGAGCCCTCGATCAGCTTCACGAACTGCATCTTGCCGAGGTTCTTCGAGCCCTGGAACATCATGTGCTCGAACAGGTGCGCGAACCCGGTGCGCCCCTTGGGCTCGACCCGGAAGCCGACGCCGTAGTACACGGCCACGGCGGCGGTCGGCACCGACTTGTCGGGGGCCACCACCACGCGCAGCCCGTTCTTCAGGTGCCAGTAGGTGACGGGAATGTTGAGGCGCGGTGGCGCGGCCGCCTTGGCCGGCGCCTGCGCCGAGGCCGCGAACGGCACGAGCGCGGCCACGAGGAGCGCGCGCGCGCGAACGACGAAGGGTCGCATCGGGTGGGTGGGGAGGAGGGAAGCGCAGGAGGCCGGCGTCGGCGCCCCGCGCTCGACGCTAGCCACTCCACATGGGACAGGGCAACTGTGTCACTTAGTTTCCCGCTGCGCGCCGAGGGTTCCCGAGGGCGCACCGACCCCCCGCCACGCCGCCATGCGCCCCGCCGCCGTCCTGCTGATCGTCCTCGCCCTCGCCTGCGGCGCGCCGGCGCCGGCGCCTTCCCCGGCGGTCGGTCGCATGCCGGCCACCTGGTACGCCGGCGGCGCCACCTGCGCGGGACGCCCGGCCTTCCGCGTCCACGAGTACCAGCCCGGCTTCTTCATCCTCCGGCAGCCGGCCTGCACCAACTACGAGAAGCCGTTCCTCTACCTCGTGATCGGGCGGACGCGCGCGCTCCTCCTCGATACGGGTGCCGGCAACATCGACGTGGCCGGGGCGGTGGATTCCGTCCTTGGCGCCTGGCGCGCCACGCACGACGGTGCCCCGCGCGACCTCGTCGTCACGCACTCGCATGGCCACGGCGATCACGTGGCGGGCGACGACCAGTTCCGCGGCCACGCCAACGTGACCCTGGTCGAGCGCGACACGCTGGCCGTGCGCGCCTTCTTCGGCTTCGCGCACTGGCCCGACGACGCGGTGACCTTCGACCTGGGCGGTCGCGTGCTCGACGTGCTGGCGATTCCCGGCCACCAGCCCGCGTCCATCGCGCTCTACGACCGCGCCACCGCGACGATGCTCCCCGGCGACTCGTTCTACCCGGGCCGCCTCTACGTGCGCGACACCGCCGCGTTCGCGCGCAGCATCGAGCGCCTCGTCGCCTTCAGTGCCGCGCATCCCGTCACGGCCTTCCTCGGCACCCACATCGAGCAGCAGCGCACGCCGTACACCGACTACGTCGTCGGCACCCAGGACCAGCCCGACGAGGACCGCCTCGAGCTCACGCGCGCCGACCTCGTGCAGCTCGACTCGGCCGTGCGCACGATGCGCGGGCGGTTCGTGCGCACCAAGCTGCCGCGCCTCACCATCTGGCCGATGTGACGGCGCGACCGCACGCGACGCAAGCGCGCAGGTGACGCGACGGCCGGCGGCGGGCGCGCCCCGCCGCGGCCCCGCTCACGTGAAGATGATCTGCCCCCCGCCCGCCATCGCGTAGAACTCGCCGACCGTGATGACGGAGTCCACCTGCGGGATGAAGTCGGCCATCGTGAGCTTGAACATGTCCACGCTGGCCTTGCACTCGTAGAGCTTGCCCCCCGCGTCGCTGATCATCTCCAGGAACTCGGGGATCGGCGGGATGTCGAGCTCCTCCATCCGCTTCTGCATCTCGTGCGTGACGAACGCCGACATCCCCGGCAGTCCGCCCAGCATCGTCGGCAGGTGGAGCCCCGGGTTGCCGACCGTGGCCACCTTCACGTGCTGCTGCCGCGTGCGGTGGATCGCGTCGAGCCCGAAGAAGGTGAAGAACAGGTTCGCCTCGATCCCCTCCATGCGGGCTCCGTTGGCCATGATCAGCCCCGGGTAGATCCCCTCGAGCGAGCCGTGCGAGACGATGATCGAGACCTTGTCGATGGCCGTGGTCATGACGGCCTCCTCGTGCGCGCTAGATGCAGCCGCGCGGCTTCGGGATCCCGCCGATCTTCGCGGCGATCTTGGCGGGTCCTTTCGGGAACAGTTGGTAGAGCTCCTTCATCTCGACGCCCGACGCCTTGCCGAGCGTGCGGATCGTGGGGGCGGTGCCGGTCGCGAGGTACCGGTGGCGCATGAAGCGCACCACGAGCCAGTGCCGCGGCGTCAGCTCGTCGATGCCGGCCCCGCGCGCGATCTCCGCGGCCAGGGCCTCGGTCCAGTCTTCGGGGTGGAGGAGGAAGCCCTCCGCGTCCACCGCGACGCCTGCCAGGGTCGTGCTCATTTGACGGCGCCTCCACGCTTGGTCTGCGGCGCCCGGGGGTCAGGGAAGGTGTGCGTCTCGACGGGCGCCGCGTGCTTGCCGGCCATCGAGAGCTGCGGACTCAGCCCGGGCACCGCGTGCCCCGGCAGGAGCAGGTTCCAGTACACCCAGCGCAGCGCCCGCTTCGCCTGGTGCGCCAGCCGACTCTCTTCGAGCAACGGCAACGGGCTGCCGGCGAACGGGAAGTCACCCGGCAACGGCTCGGTGTCGTAATTGAAGTCGATCAGGAGCGCCTTGTCGTGGCCGGTCTCGACGAAGCAGTTGGCGTGCCCGTCGAAGTCGTGCGCCAGCGGCACGCCATGCAGGAAGCGCGCGATGTTCGGCGCGAGCACCTCGCTCTCGAAGTGCGCCACCGAGCCCGCCTTGCTCGTCGGCAGGTCGGTCGCGTCGCCGATGGCGAAGATGTTCTCCGCCGCCAGCGCCTGCAGGGTGTACTTGTGGGTGCGGACGAAGTCGAAGTCGTCGCCCATCGCCTGCGAGCGGCCCACGAACGACGCGCCGCCGTGCAGCGGCACCGTCACCAGCAGGTCGTACGCGAGCTCGCGGTCGTCCCACCCGCGCATCCGCTGCGCCGTGCCGTCCACCGAGCCCACGTTGAACTCGGTCACGAGCTCGATGTCCTTCTCCGCGAGCAGGTGCGCGAGCCGGGCCGCCGCCACCGGGCGCGTGAACGCCGCGTCGAGCGGGGTCGCGTACGTGAGCTGCACCTTGTCGCGCATTCCCTTCTTCGTGAAGAACCAGTCGGCCAGGAACGCGAACTCGAGCGGCGCCACCGGGCACTTGATCGGCATGTCCATCACGTTCACCACCAGCCGACCGCCCGGGAACGCGTCGAGCCGCGTCCGCAGCGCCTCCGCACCCTCCAGCGAGAAGAAGTCGAACGCGTTCTCGTACCAGCCATGGCCCGTGAGGCCCGCGGTCTCGCCCGGCAGCGTGCGCGCCCCGGTCGCGACGATCAGGACGTCGTAGCCGAGCGCGCGCCCGTCGGTGAGCACGACGGCCGAGCCCTGCGTGTCCACGCGGTCGATCTCGCCGTAGAGCAGCCGCACGTGGTGCGGCAGCGTCGCGTGCCGCGACCGCACGATGTCGCGGCGTTCGTAGATGCCGAACGGGATGAACAGCAGTCCCGGCTGGTACAGGTGCTGGTCGTCGCGATCCACGATCGTGATGTCCAGCGCGCCCGATCGCACCTCACGTGTGAGCAGGCGCGTGAGGCGGTTGGCCATGATCGTGCCGGCGGTGCCGGCACCGAGAATCACGATATGCTTCATCGGCGCATCCTCCCCATGCGGCGCATGATGCGCCCCCCGCCACGAGCCGCCTATCGGGGAGGACAACCACGATCTGTCCGACCGGGCCTGACAGCCGGGTGGGCGGGTCGGCTGGCGATGTCGGGGATTCGCGGTCTAGGCCGGCGTCGCGGCCCGGGCCAGCCGGTCACGCACCGCGCGCCACGCCTCGCCGTCGCCCGGCAGCTCCACGAGCACCACCGTGCACCCCGCGTCGTCCACGGCGTGGAGCGCCGCGTAGAGCGCCCGTCCGTAGCCCGCCGGATCGGCGGGCATCCGTTCAACATGCGCGGCGCCCGGCGCCTCCGCACCCACCACGAGCGCGCCCCATCGCGCGGCGTCCGGCGGCATGAGCGGGCCGCGCACGAGCACGACTCGCGCCCGCGGCGCGTAGTGGCGCGCCATCATCCCCGGCGACACGCGGGCCTCCGCGTCATGCACGCGCGCCTCGCGCACCCGTACCGCCCCCAGCACCGCGCGCAGCGCGTCGAGCGTCACGCCGCCCGGGCGGAGCACGGTCGGCACCGGGCCCGTGAGGTCGAGCACCGTGCTCTCGAGCCCCACGGCGCAGGGGCCGCCGTCGAGGATCAGTCCCACGCGACGCCCAAGTCCCTGCGCCACGTGCGCCGCCGTCGTCGGCGAGAGCTGGTTCGAGCGGTTGGCGCTCGGCGCCGCGATCGGGCGCTCGGCCGCGGCGATCAGCGCCCGCGCCACCGGGTGGGACGGCACACGCACCGCCACCGCATCGAGCCCCGCCGTCACCACGTCGGGCACACCGCTCTCGCGCGGCAGCACCAGCGTGAGCGGTCCCGGCCACCACGCCTGCGCGCACGTGGCGGCCACGTCGGGCCACTGCCGCACCAGCGCGCGCGCCTCGTGCGCATCGTGCACGTGCACGATCACCGGGTTGGTCGGCGGCCGTCCCTTGGCGGCGTAGATCGCCTGCACCGCCGCCGCGTCGAGCGCGTTGGCGCCGAGCCCGTACACCGTCTCCGTGGGAAAGGCCACGAGGCCGCCGGCGCGGATCAGCGCGGCGGCCTCGTCGAGCGCGGGTCCCGCCGGTGACGCGGGATCCACGACGCGGATCACGCGCCCCTGGCCTTGAGTCGTCGCTTGAGCGCCTTGCGGATCCGCTTGAGTTCGGCGGGCGTGGCCGCGCGCTCGCGCGCCAGCCGCTCCACCAGCGCGAGCGGCGAGCCCATGAAGTAGGCGCCGAGCAGCCGTTGCAGCTCCGCGCCGGCCGCCTGGTCGCGCGTGACCGAGGCGCGGAACCGGTGCGCGCGCCCCTCGGCCACGTGCCCCACGTGCCCCTTGGCCTCGAGCGTGCGCAGGATCGTCAGGACGGTCGTGTAGGCGAGCGGGTCGTCGATGGCGGCGCGCACCTCGGCCACGGAGCTCGGGCCGTTGGCCCACAGCGCCCCCATGACGTCGAGCTCGCGACCGGTGAACTGGAGGGGGCGGGGGGGCATGGGCGCAATGTCGCGCCCGTCGCGCGCGCGGTCAACTACATTGTTAGTAGATGCGCGACCGTGACGAGTTCGATCCCGACGACGACATCCCCGACTCCGGGGTGGACTGGCGGCGCGCGCCGGGCGCGTTCGTGCTCGTGCCCGTGCTGGGCGAGGCCGGCGCCGTGCTCGACGCCATGCGCCGCGCGCACGACCCCAAGCTCGCCAACTCCAACAAGCCGCACCTCTCGCTCATCGGCTCGTCCGGGGCGGGACCCATCCTGCCGGCGCATGGTGACGACGCCGTGCGCGACGCCCTCGCAGCCGTGGCGGCGCGCGTGGCCCCGTTCTCGGTGCGCGCCCTCCGCCCCATGCGCTTCCCGGGCACCGACATCGTCAGCTTCGAGCTCGACCCGCACGGGCCGCTGCGCGCGCTCCACGAGGCGGTCAAGGCGAGCGGCCTCCGCTTCGGCCCCGTCCGCTTCCCGTTCTCGCCGCACCTCACGATCAGCTTCTACCGCACCCTCGACCGGGCGATGGAGCGCGCGCTCCTGGGCCTCGTGCTCGAGGCGCCGGTGGTGATCGACCGGCTCGAGCTCTCGCGCACCAACGATCCGCAGCCGCCGTCGGCCGTGTTCACCCTGCCGCTCACGGGCGGCGCGGCGTGACGTGCGATCCGAACGGCGCACCCAACCGTGGGCGGGGCGGCGTGACGTGCGATCCGGACGGCGCATCCAACCACGGGCGGCGCGGCGTGACGCCCCGGCGCGTTAGCTTGCTCCGCATGCCCGCCCCCTGGCGCCTGGCCCTCCGCGCGGTGCTCGCGCTCGCGATGGCCGCCGCGCCCGCGGCCGCGCAGCTCTCGCTCCTGCGCTCCGCGCAGGACACCACGCGCGCGCGGGCCCGCAACGACGCCCCCGAGGGGGTGGATCCCGATTCGCCACGCGCGGCCATCCGCGCCTTCCAGCGCAGCGCGCGCCGCGGCGACTGGGAGGCGGCCGCACGCTGGCTCGTGCTGCCCCCCGAGGAATCCGGCCGCGGTGCCGAGCTCGCGCGCCGCCTGGCCGCGGTCCTCGACCGTCACCTCGAGATCCGCCTCGACCACCTCTCGCCGCGCGCCGCCGGCGACACCGCCGACGGCCTGCCGGTCGAGCGTGAGGAGATCGGGCGCATCCCGTCGGCGGAGATGGGCACGCAGCCCGTGCGCCTGGTGCGTCTCGAGTCGCCGCCACCGCCGCACTGGGCCTTCAGCCCGAAGACGGTGCAGAACGTGGATGCGTGGTACGATGAGCTCGAGGACAAGTGGCTGCGCGACCGCCTCCCCGACTGGCTCTTCCTGGCCGGGCCGTGGCAGGTGCAGTGGTGGCAGTGGGTGGCGGTCCTGCTCTTCCTGCCCTTGGTCGCCCTGCTCGCCGCGCTCCTGCGCCCGGTGCTGCGCGCCGGCGTGCACGCGCTCCCGATCGCGAGCGAGCGCACCGCGCAGGAGATCGCCACGACGCTCGGCACGCCGACGCTCACCGTCATCGCCGCCCTCCTGTTCCAGCTCGCCACGTCGTCGGTGCTCGTGACCGTGGCCGGCCAGCGCGTGCTCGGCGCCATGGTGGGTGCGCTCGTGATCCTCGCCCTCACCTGGTGGGCCCTGCGCGCCGTCACCGTCACGGTGCGCCTGATCCCCGATGCCGAGTTCTCGGCGGGCCGTCCCGGCGTGCGCTCCGCCGTGCAGCTGGGCGGCCGCGTGACGCGCGTGTTCGTGGTGATGGTCGGGTTGATCGGCCTCTTCGCCGACTTCGGCTACCCGGTGGGCACGCTCCTGGCCGGCCTCGGCATCGGCGGCATCGCCGTCGCGCTGGGCGCGCAGAAGACGCTCGAGCATTTCTTCGGGTCGGTCTCGCTGGGCCTCGACCAGCCGATCCGCGTCGGCGACTGGGTCAAGATCGAGGACTTCGAGGGCGAGGTGGAGAACATCGGCCTCCGCTCCACGCGCATCCGCACCCTCGAGCGCACCCTCATCTCGCTCCCCAACGGCAAGCTGGCCGAGATGCGCACGGAGAACTTCGCCGAGCGCGACCGGATCCGGTTCCACGCGCTGCTGGGCGTGGAGTACGGTACGCCGCCGGAGAAGCTGCGGGCGGTGCGCGACGCGTTCGAGCAGGCGCTGCGCGCGCACCCGAACGTGTGGCCCGATCGCGTCGTCGTGCGCATCAAGGAGTTCGGGTCGTACGCCATCCAGATCGAGGTGATGGCGTGGTTCCTCACGCGCGACGCCGACCAGTTCCGCCTGTGGCGCGAGGCGATGCTGCTGCGCTTCCTCGAGCTGCTCAACCAGCACCAGGTCTGGCTCGCCTTCCCGACGCAGACCGTGCACGCGTCACCCGCCATGACGCCGCCGCCCGTCGTGGTGCCGGTCGTCGCGCCGGCGCCACCCGCCACGCGCTGACGCGCGGCTCGTCGCTGCCGGGTCCACCGCGCACCGGACCGCGGGCCCGGCGCTCTCTCCTGCCGCTCAGCCCCGCGACCGCCGCAGCGTCGCCTTGACGCGCCCGAGGAAGCGGCGCGGGTCGAACGGCTTGCGGATGTAGTCGTCGGCCCCCTCGTCGAGCAGGCTCGACTCGAGCTCGGCGTCGCTCGTCCCCGTGAGGATGATCGTCGGGATCCCCGCGCTCGCCACGTCGGCGCGCAGCGCATGCAGCACCTCGCGCCCGTTCACCTTGGGCATGTCGAGGTCGAGCACCACGAGGTCGAACATCGCGCCCGTGCGCAGCAGCGCCAGCGCCTCGGCGCCGTCCGTCGCCTCGGTGACCTCGAACTTCTCCGACATGAGGAGCGCGCGCGCGATCATCCGGTTCGCGCCGTCGTCGTCCACCACGAGCACGTGCGGGGACGCATCGTGCCGCGTGTCCTCGCCGAGCGCCGCGAGCACGCGATCGGCGGCGAGCGCGATCGTGCCCCGCGTGATCGCGGGATCGGTGCTGGGCGTCAGCGCGACCGACGGTCGCGCGGCGGGGGCCTCGCCGGGCGCGCTCGCGGCCGACGCGGGACGGGCGTCCGCCGCAGCCTCCGGCGCACGCTCCTCTCCGTCGCCGAGCACGCGCTCGAGCTCCTGCAGCGTCGTCTCGCCCGTCGCCACGCGATCCACCCCCGAGGCGCGCAGCGAGCGCATGCCATGTGTCACGGCCGCGGCCTCGATCGCGCCGATCGTCGCGCCGTTCGCGATCAGGTCGGCAATCTCCGGCGTGACCTCGAAGACCTGCGCGAGCGGCATCCGCCCGCGATAGCCGGCCTCCCGGGCGCCTTCGCCGCTCGCGACGCGCACGATCGGGCGCACGTTGAACACCCGCGCGAGGCGTGCCTCGTCGTCGGTGAGCACGTCGTCGGGGCCGATGGGCTCGCTCACGGCCCCGTTCACGCGGCGCACCAGTCGCTGGGCCACCGCGCCGCGGAGGGTGGAGGCGATCGTCGCCGGATCGAGGCCGAGGTCGGCGAGGCGGCGAATCGCCCCCGGGGCATCGTTCGTGTGCAGCGTGGCCAGCACCAGGTGGCCCGTGAGCGCCGCTTGCGCGGCCATCGCGGCCGTCTCGGCGTCGCGGATCTCGCCGACGAAGATGACGTCCGGGTCCTGGCGCAGGATCGCCCGGAGGGCGGACGCGAAGGTGACCCCCTGCTTCGTCTCGACCTGGATCTGGGTGACGCCGGGGAGCTCGAACTCGATCGGGTCCTCGACCGTCATGATGTTGATGTCGGGCCCGTGGATCTCCTGCAGGGCGGCGTAGAGCGTGGTGGTCTTGCCCGAACCCGTCGGCCCCGTCACGACGACGATGCCGTCGCGATGCGCGAGGAGCCGCTTGACGCGCACCAGCTCCGGTTCGAGGAGACCCACCTGTGACAACGGCACCGCGCGTTGCGTGTCCAGCAGGCGGATCACGCACTTCTCCGCGCCGCGCGCGGGGATCGTCGAGATCCGGAGGTCGTAGGTCCGCCCGTGCACGATCACGCGCGCGCGACCGTCCTGCGGGCGCAACCGGTCGGCGATGTCGAGCTTCGCCATGACCTTGATCCGCGAGATCACGCGGTTGAGCGCCGGCAGCGGCATCTGCCCCGAGTTCACGAGGACGCCATCGATGCGGTAGCGGACCACCCCCTGCGTGCCCGCGGGCTGCAGGTGGATGTCGCTGGTGTTCCGCTCGATCGCGCGCTGCAGCACCAGGTTCACGAGTTGCACGACCGGTCCCGAATGCGCCTCGTCCGCGGAGACCTGGTTCTCCGCCGCGAGCTCCTCCTCGTCCACCACCCGCAGTCCGTTCCCGGCGTCCTCGACGCCGCGCAGCATCTGCTCGATCGTCTGCTCGGGCGAATAGGTCGCCTCGATCATGTTGTGGATGGCCACCGGCGCCGCCACCTGGCACCGGACGGTGCGACCCGCCGCGAACGCGACGTCCTGCTCCATCTGCATGTCGGTCGGGTCGGCCGTGGCGACCGTGATCGACCGGTCGTCGGCCGAGATCGGGAAGATGAAATGCTTCCGCACCAGGCTCTCGGGAATGAGCTTCCGTGCGGCCGGCTCCGCGCGCGCCAGGTCGGCCACCGAGACGCGGAAGTGCGCGGCGACGCGCGCCGCCAGCGTGTCGCCGTCCACCGCGCACCCCTCCATCACGCTCCGCCACGCTTCGGCCAACGTGGTGCCGACCGGCGTCTCGAGCGCCGCGGCGCCGAGAAAGTCGGCCCGCCGCGCGACGCCGACGATCCAGTGGGTGGGACGGATGATGGTGGACACGACGGACTGCGCGAGGTGGGTGGAGGGAGGCGACTGGCCTGAGTATCGGTCATCCCACGGCGCCACCTGAGGCAGCGGCGCGCTGTCGCGCGCAAAGAAATCCGCGCGGTGGTGCCCGATGCCCTACGCGGCGCGCACCTGCCGGACGTCCCGCAGCTGCGCGGCCACGCGCGCCCACTCGCCCTCGACCGTCGCGCGCAGCGCCGTCGCGGCGCCCAGGTCGCCGGCCTTGCCCGCGACCTCGATGTCGGCGCAGAGCTGCGCCAGGCGGTGCGCCTGCAGGCTCCCCGACGAGCCCTTGAGCGCGTGCGCGTGCGCGGCGATGGCGCGCGAGTCGTTCGCGTCCATGGCCGCCAGCAGGCCGGTCATCCGCTGCGGCGCCTCGCGCAGGTAGGTGTCGATCGTCTGCTCGACGATGAACTCGATCCCCGCCTCGCGCATCATCCGGCGGAATCCCGCGATGTCCACCGCGGGCTCGGCCGCCGCCACGGCCGGCATGCCGTGGGGCGTCAACCGCACCACGGAGGCCGGCGGCGCCTCCGCGCGGGCGGGCTCCGCGTCCACGGACGCCCCCCGGAACGCGGGGTGGGCGGGCACGGCCTCCGTCGCCGCGTCCACGGTCGACGCCTCGACGGCCTCCGCGTCGCGGGCGCGCGGCCCCGGCACGCGTTGCGCGTTCGCGCGCTCGACCACGTCGCCGATCGTGCTCGTGTCCACCCAGCCCTCGATGGCGGAGAAGAGCTCGTGGGCCTTGAACGGCTTGGTGAGGAAGCCGTTCATCCCGGCGGCCGCGCACCGCTCGCGCTCCTCCTGGAACGCGTGCGCGGTGACGGCGAGGATCGGGAGCTTCGCGAAGCGCGCGTCCGCGCGGATCTTGCGCGTCGCCTGCACGCCGTCGAGCTCGGGCATCTGCACGTCCATGAGCACGAGGTCGAACTGGCCCGTGCGCACCGCCTCGACCGCGAGCGCGCCGTTGACCACCATCGTGACGTGGTGGCCGCGCTTCTGCAGCATCGACGACGCCACCTGGCGGTTCACCTCGCCGTCCTCGGCCAGCAGGATCTTGAGCGGGCGCAGCGCCTCGCGCACCTCGTAGCGGGTGATGATCGAGCGGAGCGGCACCCCGGGCATGCTGCGGCGCGCGAGCAGCGCCGACGCCGTCCACAGGTACTCGAACCGCGACACCGGCTTGGTGAGGTAGGCGCCGATCCCGAGCTCGCGGGCCTGCTTCGAGTCGCCGGGCTTGCCCGACGACGTGAGCACCAGCACCCGCGTCCCCTGGAGCTGCGGGTCGCGCGCCATCGAGCGCGCCAGCTCGAACCCCGAGACGTCGGGCATGATGAGGTCGAGCGACACGAACTGGAACGGCGCGCCCTGCTCGGCCGCGTCGCGCAGCAGCGCGAGGGCGTCGCCGATCGTGCCGGCCTCCTCGACGCGCGCCCCGGCGCCGTCGAGGAAGTCGCGCACCAGCGCGCGCGACGCCGGCGAGTCGTCCACGACGAGGCAGCGCGTGCCGCGCAGCGACGCGTGCGACGGCCCCTCGTCCACGCGCACGGCGAGGTCGCGCTGCATCGGCAGCACGAAGTAGAAGGTCGAGCCCACGCCGAGCGTGCTCTCGAGCTCGAGCGCGCCGCCCATGATCGCGGTGAGCCGGCGCGAGATCGCGAGCCCGAGCCCCGTGCCGCCGTACTTGCGCGTGATGGAGGAGTCGGCCTGCGTGAACTCGTCGAAGATCGTCTCCTGCACCTCGGGCGCGATGCCGATGCCGGTGTCGCGCACGGCGAACTTCACGATCGCCCGCCCGTCGCGCTCCCCCTCGGCCGACACGGTGACGATCACCTCGCCGTCGTGCGTGAACTTGGTGGCGTTGCTGACGAGGTTGGTGATCACCTGCCGCAGCCGGCCCGGGTCGCCCACCACGTTGGGGGGCACGTCGGGTCGGATGTCGAGCACCAGTTCGTTCCCGTGCTCGGCCGCCTTGGGCATCATCAGGCGCACCGCCGCCGACACGACCTTGTGCAGGTCGAACGGCACGTGCTCGAGTTCGAGGTGCCCCGACTCGATCTTGCTGTGGTCGAGGATGTCGTTGAGGAGCGCCAGCAGCGACTCCGCCGACGTCTGGCACAGCTCCGCCAGGCGGCGCTGCTCGATGTTGAGGTCGGTGTCGAGGAGCAGCTCCACCATGCCGAGCACGCCGTTCATCGGCGTGCGGATCTCGTGCGACATGTTGGCGAGGAACGCGCTCTTCATGCGCGTCGCCGTCTCCGAGCGCTCGACCAGCTCCTTCATGCGCGTGCCGGCCTCCTCGCGCGCCGTCAGGTCGCGCGCGATGCCGACCAGGCCCAGCGGCTCGCCCTGCGCGTTGAAGTACGCGGTGCGCACCGTCTCGAAGAAGACGCGCCGCCCGTCGGGCATCTCGACCCACTCCTCCGAGTGCACCGGCACGCGCGTGGCGAACGCCTGCTGGTCGAGCGCCGACGCGGCGTCGGCGCGCGACGGATCGAAGATCTCGGCGGCGCGGCGCCCGATCACCTCCGCCTCCGTGCGCCCCACCCCGGCGGCGAACGCCTCGTTGCAGCCGCGGTACGTGCCGTCGGGGGCGAGGTGGAAGATCCGGTCGGCCGTGCTGTTGAGGAGCGAGCGGAGCAGCGAGCCCTGCCGGGCGAGGTCCTCGAGCGTCTGCTCGCGGGCCACCCGCGCGCTCACGTCGCGCGTCGTGCCCTGCACGCCGAGGATCGTGCCGTCGAGGTCGCGCAGGAGGCGCGCGGAGAGCGACACGTGGACCTGCTTGCCGTCCGCGTCGAGGTGCACCGACGCGTGGTCGATCACTTCCTCGCCGGCCAGCACGCGCATCAGCACGCCGAGGTCGCGGCGCACGTAGTCGGGGTGCGTGCGCTCGACGAACGGATGTCCCACGAAGCTGTCGGCGGGCGCCTTGTACAGGTTCTCGGCCGCGCGGCTCACGAAGGTCCAGCGCCCGTCGAAGTCCATGCGCCAGAGCACGTCGCTCGCCTCGTCCACGAACCGGCGGAGCCGGTCTTCGGCCACCCCCACGCGTTCGCTCGCCTCAAGCGACTCGACCAGTTGCGCGTGCGCCCGGCGGACGAGAATCACCATCATGGGCGCGAACGCGACGACCAGCGCGAGGTAGCCCAGGCGCAGGTTGTCCACCCCGCCGAGCGGGATGCCGATGGCGACGGGGCCGAGCATCAGGCCGGCACAGGCGAGGTAGCTCCGCGGGTGCGCCACGAGAATGTTCGTCCCGCCCGCCACCAGCCCGGCGATCGAGAGGAGCAGCAGCGCGAGCAGTGCGTTGGGGAGCCCGAGACTGCCGACGAGCCCGATCGTGCCCCACGCCGCGGAAGTGATGACGGTGCCGCGGAAGAGGATCTGCGTGATCACGTCGGGGTCGGCCTGCCGGCGGGCGAGGCGGAGCAGCGCGTAGCGCGCGGTGAGGGCGACGGCGAGCCCGCACACCGACGTCCAGTACGCCCAGTTGGGCACGCTCCCCGCGAGGACCGTCGCGACGACGATGCCCACGAGCACGTGGGCCGTGAAGCCGGGCCCGACATCGTCCAGGTACCGCTGCGCCAGCAGGTGGCGCACGGCAGTCCGCACGCGCAACGCCTCCAGCACCGTGTCGCCGCCGAAGGTGCTCGGCGGCGTCACGCGTCGCGTGGACGGCGTCTGGCGATGCGGGGTGGCGGACATGCGAAGACCCTGATTTTTCCCCGCGGGAATGCGGGGATGTTCTGTAGGTATCGTCCGACAGCGCGGTTTCTTTGATGGGGAGCCTGTCCGAATGCGCTGGCCCAGGGTGTGGGGACCATCAATGGAATGCGAGTTCGAAGCGGCGCGGCTTGGATCTGCGGTCCCTTGGGCACCACGCACGGGCACGCCGGACACTCGTTGTCCGACCCCGCCGGAGGAGTGGGAGCGCGGGCTCTGTTCGACATGCCCACCGAAGCCCCCGAGAAGCGTCAACCACAGATTACGGGCATAAATGTATCGATAATGTCGCTTATTTGATCTGTTAATGGAGCATAGTCAAGAAAATACGGGTCCCTCTGGGTTCCGTCCGGCGTCCGGCTCACGCGCATGCGAATAGGCGAACCCAGTACGTCGGTCGCCTACGTCGCGCGGCGTATTTCCAGGAGCGCCAGTCCTTCACACTCTCATGTCAGCGATCGAGCCGAGCGCGGTTCGCAAGGGCTGGTCGCAGCGGACTGCGAACGACCGGCATCTCGCCGGGCACGACCGCCGCCGCTCCCTCTCGAGCCTGGAGTCCAGCCGTGTGGATTTCCCTGAACGCACACAAGATCCTGCGCCACGCGATTGCGTCGGCCCTCGTGGTCGCGGCGCTCGCGCCGCGCGTCGCGCAGGCGGACGTGACGATTGCGACGAGAGTTCGACTGATCGCGTCGGACCCTCGGTATTGCCGGAAGCTCCCGAGCGGCCGGCTCGACTGCCGTTTGGAGCCGCAGGACTTCCCGCAGTTCTATCGCGGACCCAGCGAGTTCCGGTCGAGAGTCGAGGGCAACGTCACCGAACAACTCCTCGATCTGCTCGAGGCCACCTACAACGGCTACAAGCTCCAGCAGGCCCTCGGGGCGCTCGCTGCCTCGGTCGTCGCGAGCGAGCCGGGCCCCGCCGCGGTGTCCGCAGAGGCCGCATATGAGGCGGGGAAGAACGGCTATGAGGATTTCGTGAATCTCTTGAATCACTGGGGTGGTCGCTCGGTGAAGGCGCAAGACGACTTTCGCGTCACCTATCCGAACGGCGTGTTCGAGAAGGTCGAGATCGAGTTCACGGCGACTTCCGACGACGACATGTTGAACGACGCGCTCCTGGCTCCCCGGGTGTCGCTGCCGGGGATCCTGATGCGGCGTGGCGACAACACGTCGAAGCGCCGCGTCTGGGCTTTCGAGATCGACCTCGCCCGCTTTCGGCCCGTCGGCGGCACGCTCGACATTCCGCTGGGGATCGCGGTGAGCGAGAACGCGGATGATTGCAGTGCGTCGTGCCTCGAGATCGCGAAGGTCCTCGCGCTGAGAGTCACCCGTCCCGAGGACCGCCCCGTGGAAGCGGTGACCAGCCTCGCCTACTGGATGGCGCGTCCGACCGGATGTGACGTGTGCGGTCTCGCTCGCGGCCAGGAGTTGATGCGCAACACGCTCCGGACGGGAGAGCTTGTGCAGCAGGCTCGCCTTCGCCTCCGAGAGAATCGGAACGGCAAGTATGTCGTGTGGACGGGCTCGGCCTGGGCGGAGTACGATCGCCTCGACATCAGTCTCCAGGTGAATTCGCCGCGGCCTCTGGGCGTCCGCTCACCCAGGATCCAGATGTCTGCGGCATGCGTGCGCGGGTGCCCCACGGGCATCGTCACGCGCTCCGAGGCGCATGCGGGCGTGGATGGAGCCGATCACCACGCGATCGAGGGGACCGGGCTCGCCACCGCAACCATCTCGGTCGCCGACCTGCCGCCCGGAACGTACACCATCGTGCTGAGCGCCAACTACGAGAGCGGTGGCGGTGGAACGATCGCGGCGCATACGGTGATGCTCACGAAAGTGCGTGAGGCCCCGCTCAATCGGCCTCGCCTCGCCGCGCCGTGCACGGACGGGACGGGCTGCGCGCGGCGTCCTACCGGCGAATGAAACCACGCACCACACCCAGCTTCCACGCACATCTTCGGGGGACCGCAATGTCTGACACATATGATCGACGCTTCTTCAAGCGCCTGCGACTAGTGGTCCTCTGCGGCGCGCTGCCCGCCAGCATGCTTCTGGCCGCCGCCACACCCACGACGTCGGCCCAGGGTTGTCCGGGAACCCTTTCCCTGAATCCCGATGAAACCGTGGTCACCATTCCCGGACTCTCGGTGCCCGGCGCAACCGTCACCATCCCATCCAACGGTGGCGTCGTCACGCTGTATCCGCCGCTGGCGCTGCAATTGCAGCCGGAGGGACAGCCACCGTTCAACCTCTCGGCGGGTCAAGGGGCGGTGGTGACCTTCGCCCAAGGTGGAACGATCACCTTCCCCGCCGGCAGGGGAAGCAGGGTCGTTCGCGTAACCGGTCACGGAATCCAGGTGCGGCTCGTGACGCGCGCGTCGTCGGCGAGGTAGCGACTCAGCTCGTGGTCGGCGCACACGACGGCAACCTGCCATGGGCGCTGGCCGTCGCTACCCCACCCGGTTGTTCAATGGTTTCCGAGGCGACGGAGTGCGGTCGCCGGCGATGCGCAGTGCGAGTTCGCGCATCGTCATGGCCGGTCGGGGAGCGAACCGGGGCGCCCGTCCGCCGTGCTGAGGAGCGGTGGGCGCTTGGGGCTGTGCATGAGGTCCTCGGGCGGGGGTGAGCGTGTGGCCGCGTTCACCCCAGTCCGAGACCGCGACAACCCGTGGGCGCCCCTGCTTCATTCGAGCAACGTCTCCGCCAATGACATCTAGAGCTCAGGATCGCGTCCCGCCCCCCGCTTCACCGCCGCGTCCCCGAACTTCCCACGAATCGCGTCGAGCGCGCGCGAGATCTCCCGATCGCGCGCCGATTCCGGCGCCTCCGGCGACACGACCGCGCCCGGCGCCGCCGGCGCGACGCCCGGCGCGTCGAACAACGACGGCTGGCGATCGGCGGCATCGGCCAGCCCCGAGAGCCCCACGCCCGCGAGGCGAATCGGCGCGCGCCGTCGCTTCCGCACCGTCGCCAGCAGCTCGAGCGCCACGTCCGTCACCGCCCGATCGCTCTCGATCGGCTCCTTGAGCGTGCGGCTCGCCGTGCGGATGCTGAAGTCGGTGTACTTGAGCTTCACCGTCACCGTACGCGCCATCAACCGATCGCCGCGCAGGTCGCCCGCCACCTTGGCCGCAAGGCCGGCGACTTCGCGCCGGATCGCCGCTTCGTTCGACAGGTCGCGCGAGAAGGTGTCCTCGCGGCTCACTCTCTTGGCCGGTTCGCGCACCGTCACCGTCGCGTCGCCCATGCCGCGCGCGCGGCGCCAGAGCCACGGGCCCGCGCGCGGTCCGAACCAGCGCGCGAGCGTCGTCTCGTCGTGCGGCAGCAGGTCGGCCACGCGCACCAGCTCGCGCGCCGCGAGCGCCTGCTGGAAGCGCGGCCCGATCCCGGGAATGTCGGCCAGGTTCACGCGCTCGGCCATGAAGCGCGCTTCCTCGCCCGGCGGCACGATGAACACCCCCGTGCGATCGGTGCCCGGCTTCGGCTTGCCGAACTCCACGGCGAGCTTGGCGATCAACCGGTTGGTGCCGCCGCCGAACGAGACCGAGAGGCCCGTCGCGTCCTTCACGGCCTGGCGGATGCGCGCCGCGGTGTCGGCCAGCGGCTCGTGATGGTAGAGCGCCTCGGTGCCGGTGAGGTCCAGGTACCACTCGTCGATGCTCGCGCCGCGCACGATGGGCGTGAACTGCTCCAGCACCGCGCGGATCTGCCGGCTCATCTTCGAGCACGCGCCGCGCGGCACCGGGATGCACATCGCGTCGGGGCAGAGGCGGAGCGCGCGGCCGATGGGCATCCCGCTCCGCACGCCGAACACCCGCGTCTCGTAGCTCGCCGAACAGACGACGCCGCGGCTGCCCGGGCGCCCGCCGACGATCAGCCTGGCCGCGCGCCCCGCGCCCTCGGGATCCACGAGGCGCGCCACCGCCACGAAGAACTGGTCGGCGTCGGCCAGCAGGATGCGGCGCTCGCGCTCCATCCGCCGCCGCTCAACCGCTAGGTGGGACGGAGTGCGCCCTTCACCGCGTCGAGCGATGGCATGAGCGCCTGGAACGCGTCATGGTCCGCCCCCGCCGGGAACGGATTCCGCGTGGGCAGCACCACCCGGTACACGCGCGCGGCGCCGCGGGCCGCCTCGACGCCGGCCCCCGGCGTGCGGGCGACGGTGGCGGAGTCGTACACGAGCACGCTCAGCACGCTCTGCGACTTGGCGCCGGGCGCGGTCGGCTGGAAGAGGAAGTGGACCGCGTGCGCGACGCCGGGCCAGGTGCCCGCCGCGCTCACCCCCGGCTCCTCGACGATGCGCACCGTGGTGCTCCACGCCGCCGGCACGGCGAACTCGAAGTGGCCGGTGAGCGACTGGTACGTGCTGGGCGGCGCCTGGCGCGTCGCGCCGGCGCCGGCGTCACTCGCGCCGGCCTTGCCCTTCGCGTCGCAGGCCGCGAGCGATGCGCCCGCCACGAGCGCGAGGCCGACGATCGCGCGCCGAGCGAGCGTGGGCAGCACGCGCACGTTCACAGCGCCTTCTTGATCGCGTCGTCGAGCTTCTGGTCGGCGCCCATGCCCGAGTACACGACCTTGCCCGCCTTGTCGAGGATCACGACGTAGCTCGTGCCCGGCGCGTCGTACTTCTCGCTGGCCTCGCCGGACCGGTCATACAGGACCTCGCCCGCGAGCGGGTGCGTGGCGAGGTGCTTCTTCACCACCTCGGGCGTCTCGTTGAACGAGACGGCGACGGTCACGAGCTTGATCTTCCCCTCGTGGCGCTTGAGCGCGGCGGCGAGCTGCGGCGCGAGCGCGCGGCAGTTGCCGCACCACGTGGCCCAGAACTCGATCACCACCGGGCCCTTGCCGACCCAGGCCGAGAGGTTGACCGGCTTCCCGTCGAGCGTCTCGAGCGGGGCGGCGGGGGCCTGCGTGCCGACCTTGAGCCCCTCCTGCGCGCGGGCGGCCAGGGGGACGAGGGCGAGCGCGACGAGGGCGGTCGCGGAGCGGAGCCAACGCATTGGTATCACGGTGAGTATAAATGACGGATTCGAACGGGCGTTGCCCGGGCTTCGTAACGGCGCCGCCCCATCCTGCGTCCAACGGACAACGGGAGTCGCGCGTTGCGCCCGGCTCCTCATACCCCGGCCCGGGCCGGAGGACCCATCTCGAATGTATCCATCGCCGGGACGCCGCGCGGGGCTGCTGCACCCCTGGCACCGCCGCCATGGTGGGCATCCCGCCCTGCTGCGCCGCCGGGCGTGGTGGCGGCTCTGGACCGCGGCGCTCGCCTTCGCGTGCGGCACAGGCGTGGCGGCCGCGCAGCACGCCCACGGCCAGGCCGACACGACACGGCAGGAGCCCGAGGGGAGCGCGGCCGTGCAGGCCGCCATGGGGGTGAACATCACTCCCGGCGCGCACCTCGTGCTCACTGGCGCGCGCATCCCCACCGCCGCCGACTCGGCGCGCGCGCTCGCCGTGGCCGACACGCTTCGGGGCGCGATCGCGCGCTTCCGCGACACCGCGCTCGCCTTGCGCGAGGGGTTCCGACCGTTCGCGCCCAACGTGAAGGGGCAGAAGGTGCTGCACTACACGCGCTGGGCCGCCGCGCTCAAGGAGGCGTTCCGGTTCGATCCCGCGCAGCCGACGTCGCTGCTCTACGTGCGCGAGGGCGATGGGCGCCTCACGCTCGTGGGGGCCATGTACACGGCGCCGCGGCGCGTGAGCGAAACGGCGCTCGACCAGCGGCTTCCGCTCTCGATCGTGCGCTGGCATCGCCACGTGAAGCTCTGCCTGCCGCCCAAGGGCGAGGAGGCGCGTCTGGCGGAGCGGCGTGATGGGCAGCCGCTGTTCGGACCCGACGGCATGATCGACGACGAGGCCGGCTGCACCGCCGTTCGCGGGCGGTGGTTCGCGAACCTGTTCGGCTGGATGGTGCACGCGAACGTGTACGCGGGCCGCGACCTCGCGAGCATCTACGGCGAGGGCGAGCACCACCACTGAGCGGGTGATCGCGCGACGCCGGGGCACGCCGCCGACCGTCGTGTGCGCGAGCGTCCTACGCGCCCGTCGGCCAATCCCTTCTGGCGCGCGCGATCCGCGTTTCACATAGTGTGGGTGCAGCTCGTGGGAGGTGCCTCCACGACGTCCGCGACGGGCCGGGTCGCACTCCCGGTTCCCCGCACCAACGGGGCGAAGCGAAGGACGCCGCGCGCATCCACGGTTGCAACATTCCACCGCAGAGTGGAACGCACCGTCGGACCGGGTTCAGGAGCCCATCCGAGCGGGTGCCGACACGGAATGGAGGGGGCCTGCAGCTCCCGTGGCAACGACGCCACACATACGCATCCGTGGACGGCACGGGGAGGCACCGGGGGAATGCCCGGTGCCTCTCGCTTTGTGGGGTGCGCCCGAGGACCGCTTCGGAGCGCAAGACGCGCAGGCTAGATTGCTCCCCTCGCCGTCTGGCCGGATTCCGGCCGCTCCGCACTTCCTCCGCTCCGATCCATGGCTCCGCAGTTCATCTACGTGATGAAGGGTCTGCGCAAGGTGATTCCGCCTTCGCGCATCATCCTCGACGACATCTGGCTGTCCTTCTACCCGGGCGCGAAGATCGGCGTGCTGGGCGCCAACGGCGCCGGCAAGTCGTCGCTGCTCCGCATCATGGCCGGGGTGGACACCGAGTTTCAGGGCGAGGCGTGGGCCCACAAGGGGACGCGCGTCGGCTACCTGCCGCAGGAGCCGCAGCTCGACCCGTCGCTCGACGTGCGCGGCAACGTGGAGCTGGCGGTGGCCGCCGCGCGCGGCACGCTCGACGAGTTCAACGCCATCAGCATGAAGTTCGCCGAGCCGATGGACGACGACGAGATGAACACGGATCCTCCTCGAGGAGCCGGACATGCTGCTGCTCGACGAGCCGACCAACCACCTCGACGCCGAGTCGGTGGCGTGGCTCGAGAAGTACCTCGAGACGTACCCGGGCACCGTGGTCGCCATCACCCACGACCGCTACTTCCTCGACAACGTGGCCAAGTGGATCCTCGAGCTCGACCGTGGCAAGGGGGTCCCGTACGAGGGGAACTACTCCGGCTGGCTCGAGCAGAAGCGCGCGCGCCTCGCGCTCGAGGAAAAGCAGGAGAGCGTGCGGCAGAAGACGTTGGCCCGCGAGCTCGAGTGGGTGCGCATGGCGCCCAAGGCCCGGCAGGCGAAGAGCAAGGCACGCCTCCAGAGCTACGAGGACCTCGTGAGCGAGGCGCAGCAGGACAAGGTGGTCGCGAACGAGATCGTGATCCCGCCCGCGCCGCGCCTCGGCAACGACGTGGTGATCGCCGACAAGCTCAGGAAGGCCTTCGGCGACAAGCTCCTGTTCGAGAACCTGAGCTTCAGCCTGCCGCGCGCCGGGATCGTCGGCATCATCGGCCCCAACGGCGCCGGCAAGACGACGCTCTTCAAGATGATCACCGGGAGCGAGGCCCCCGACGCCGGCACGCTCAAGGTCGGCGAGACGGTCCAGATCTCGTACCAGGACCAGAACCGCACGCTCGAGGGGAAGCGCACGGTGTGGGAGGAGATTTCCGGCGGGCGCGAGATGCTGCCGGTGGGGAAGAAGGAGATGAACAGCCGTGCCTACGCGTCGAGCTTCGGCTTCCGCGGCGCGGACCAGCAGAAGCTCGTGGCCACGCTCTCCGGCGGCGAGCGCAACCGGCTCCATCTGGCCAAGACGCTCATGACGGGCGGCAACCTGCTCATGCTCGACGAGCCGACCAACGACCTCGACGTCGACACGCTCCGCGCGCTCGAGGAGGCGGTGCTCGACTTCTCGGGGTGCGCGGTGATCATCTCGCACGACCGCTGGTTCCTCGACCGCGTGGCCACGCACATCCTCGCCTTCGAGGGCGACTCCGAGGTGGTGTGGTACGAGGGGAACTTCCAGGGCTACATCGAGGACCTGAAGAAGCGGAAGGGGCCCGACGCGGACCAGCCGCACCGGATCAAGTACAAGAAGCTGGTGCGGTAGGCGCCGGTCCCGCGTTTGGCGAAGGAACTGCTTGCACCGCAGAGCACACCGAGAGAGACGCAGCCTTCGGGTTTCGCAACTGCCTTTGCCACAGAGGCACGGAGGCACGGAGGACTGCCAGGAAGGACGAAAAGCATTGGGGCCCGTTCGCCGAGTGATGGCGACCGGGCCCCAAAAGCTTCAAGCAGTCCTCGTCCTTCTCCGTGTCTCCGTGTCTCTGTGGTGCAGTTGTGGTTCTCGGTGTGCTCGTTGTGCTCGGTGGTGAAAGCCCTTCTTTTCACTTTCTCAGGAGAAACTCACGGCACCGGACTCGGCTTGTCGAAGATGGTCGGCAGCCCCTTCGCCCTGAGCTTGTCGTTGAAGGGCCCGAGCTCCCTCTGGAGCAGCTGGTCGAGCGCGCGCACCTGGTCGCCCACCTCGGTGTGGAGGAGCGTCTGCGTCTCCACGTGCTGGTTGGTCGGCTTGAAGTCGGCCGAGTTCACGCCGTTGCTCAGGTAGCCGAGCTTGGAGAGGAGCTTGGAGCCGAACCGCACGCCGTCCTGCCCCGTGCCGGTGAGGCGCAGGTCCACGAGGTTCATCTCGACGTCGGTCACCTTCTGGTCGAGCGCCTTCGCGTCCGCGCTCACCGCCGCATCGCCGGCAACGCGGATGAGCGACTGGAGCTGCAGGCGCACGCTCTCCGCGCGTCGCACGGCGGCGTTCCCGGCCTCGATGTCGCGCCGGATCGCGGCGATCACCTTCACCTGCTCGGCGATCTCCGCCTCGGTGCCGCTCGAGTTGGGATCCTTCCGCACCTCGAGCGGCTGCGTGTAGTCGGTGCCGTCGACGGTGAGCTTGACCGTGTACCTGCCCGGCGGCATGAGGATCGCGACGCGCGGCGTGCCGGCGTCGCGGCCGTCGGGGCCCACCGCCACGTACGGCGCGAACATCGGGCTCGTGAGCAGCTTGAGCTCCGAGCTCGGCGTGTCGCGCAGGTCCCACGCCACGCGGTTCATCCCCGGCTTGTTGGTGCCGTCGAGCGTGCGCACCACGGTGCCACTCGCGTCGCTGATCGTGACCTTGGGCGTCGCGGTGGCGGCCGCCTTGAGGTGGTACGTAATCAGCGCGCCATAGTCGGGGTCATCGCCCGTCGTCGGATCATCGTACGTGGTCGAGGGCGCGGTGATCGGGCGGAAGCGGTAGGCGGCGCGCGGCGCGAAAAAGTGCGCCGGCTGGTTCGCGATCTCCGGCGTCATCTGCTGCAGCGCGGTGATGTCGTCCATCACCCAGAAGCCGCGGCCGTAGGTGCTGATCACGAGGTCGTTGAAGTGCCCCTGCACCTGGATCCCCGACACCGGGGCCGCCGGCAGGTCGTTCTGCAGCGACTGCCAGGTGTCGCCGTTGTCGTACGAGAGGTAGATCGCGTTCTCGGTGCCGAGGTAGAGCATGCCGCGCCGCACCGGGTCCTCGATGATGACCTTGGCGTAGCTCAGGTTGCTCCTCGGGATCCCGTTCACGACCAGCTTCCACGTGCGGCCGTAGTCGGTGGTGCGGTAGACGTACGGGTCGCGGTTGTTCTCCTGGTGCGCGTCCACCGTGATCCACGCCGTCGCCGCGTCCCACTTCGACGGCGCGAGCGAGCGCACCGAGCCCCACGCCGGGAGCCCGGGCACGTTCTTCGTCAGGTTGGTCCATGTCGCGCCGTTGTCGCGCGTGAGCTGCACCTGGCCGTCGTTGGTGCCGACCCAGATGAGCCCCTTGGTGATCGGCGACTCGGCGATGCCATACACGACGCCCGCGTACTCGACGCCGATGTTGTCGGGGGTGAGGCCGCCCGAGCTCCCCATCTTGCTGCGGTCGTTGAGCGTCAGGTCGGGGCTGATCACCTGCCAGCTCTGCCCGCCGTCGGTCGAGCGGTGCACGTGCTGGCTGCCGGTGTAGATCGTGTTGTGGTCGTGCGGCGAGATCAGGAACGGCGAGTCCCACACGAAGCGGTACTTCACGTCCTTGGCCGGGCCGTTCGACTGGTAGGGCCACACCTCGACGTTGCGGAACTGGCGCGTGGATTCCTCGAAGCGCACCACGATGCCGCCCACCATCCCCGACCCCGAGGCCGTGCTCCAGATGACGTTCGGGTCCACCGGGTCGGGCGTCGCCCAGCCGCTCTCGCCGCCGCCCACCGAGTGCCACATGCCGCGCGAGATGCCGCCCGAGCGGAACCCGCCGAAGACGCGGCTGTTGCTCGGGCCGCGATAGGTCGGCTCGTCCTGCTTGTTCCCGTAGACGTTGTACGGAATCAGGTTGTCCACCGTGACGTGGTAGATCTGCGCGTTCTTGAGGCGCTGGCGGAACCAGGTCTTGCCGCGGTTGATCGAGATCGAGAGCCCCTGGTCGTGCGCGACGATCATCCGGTTCGCGTTGGTCGGGTCGATCCAGATGTCGTGGTGATCGCCACCGGGGGCGGCGTCGCCGTTCTGCACCACCAGCGTGCGCCCGCCGTCGATGGACCTGGAGTACGACGCGGTGAGGTAGTACGTCTCGTCCTCGTCCGCGGGGCTCACGGCGATGCGCGAGTAATAGTGCGCGCGCCCCATGGCGTTCTTGTCGCGCGTGGCGACGGCCCAGTGCGCGCCGCCATCGTCGGACCGCCACACCTGCCCGTTCTCCGTCTGCTCGCCCGTCTGCTGGTTGGGGATGCCGTCGCCCGTCTCCATCATCACGTACACGCGCTGCGGGTTGCTCGGCGCGATCGCGACGACCGTCTTGCCGACGTTCTTGGCTGGCAGCCCGTTCCCCTTCACGCGCGTCCACGTCACGCCGCCGTCGGTGCTCCGGAAGAGCCCGCTCCCCGGGCCACCGCTCGTGCGCCCCCACGTGTGGATCTCGATGGTCCACATCCCCGCGAACAGGATGCGCGGGTTGCTCGGGTCCATGGCGAGGTCGGCGCACCCGGTGTTCTCGTCCACGAAGAGCACCTTGGTCCACGTGGCGCCGCCGTCGGTGGTGCGGAACACGCCGCGGTCGGGCTGCGGGCCGTAGGCGGTGCCGAGCGCGCAGGCCATGACGATGTTCGGGTCCGACGGGTGCACCACGACGCGCGCGATGCGTCCCGTCTTCTCGAGCCCCATCAGCGTCCACGTCTTGCCGGCGTCGGTGGACTTGTAGATCCCCTGGCCGATCGAGATGTGGCTCCGGATGTGCGCCTCGCCGGTGCCCGCCCAGACGACGTTCCGGTCGGACCGCGCCACCGCGAGCGCGCCGATGGACTGCACGGGGTGCGCGTCGAAGATGCTCTCCCAGTGCACGCCGCCATCGGTCGTCTTCCAGATGCCGCCCGACGCGGCGCCCACGTAGTAGGTGTACGGCTCGCCCGGAATGCCCACGGCGGCGCTGAACCGGTTGCC
Organism: Gemmatimonadota bacterium; assembly: GCA_016200495.1. Classification (GTDB taxonomy): domain Bacteria; phylum Gemmatimonadota; class Gemmatimonadetes; order Gemmatimonadales; family Gemmatimonadaceae; genus JACPPC01. Next base: position 6,087 of record JACQES010000342.1, on the reverse strand, counting down.
TTCGGGCCCCAGGGTGCGCCAGTGGAGCGCCTTGTACGCGTCGGGGGCGACCTTGGGGGCGGTGGCCTGCGCGGCGAGCGCAGCGGGAACGAGGGTCGCGGCAAACGCGGCACGGCGCAGCGCGACGTTCAGGTGGCGGTACATGGGACACTCCCGGGAAGGACACGAGCGAACCACGGTCCCGGAGAGAGTACCGCCCAGCGGGGCCGTCGGCCACCCTCGCGCGGCCCACCGGAGCGCGTGCAGCAACGTGCTAGCCCGTTCCCCGTGCAGCACGCGATCATTCGGACAGGGACACCCGTACGACCACCGCCGCTGCCGGGAGACTGCCTGATGGCCATCGCGAGACGGATCCTGACGCTCGCCTTCGCTGCACACGCCGCGTGCCTGACCGCTTCGGCGCTCGTGCGGACGGCAGGCGCGCAGGCGCCCGCGTGGAATCACGTCTTGCCGCTCCCCACGCCCGACGGCCCGCACGCCGTCGGCACCGTGGCGTTCCTCGTCACCGATTCCACGCGCGCCACGTCTCGCCACGTGCCGACGCGCCGGATCGGCGTGCGCGCGTTCTACCCGGCCGCGGCCGGCAGCGGCGTGCGCGACGTGCCCTACGCGGGTCCGCCCGCGCTCCTGGACTCGATGCTCGCGCACCAGTACCTCGACCTCGAGGCCGGCGAGCTGGCGCCGTGGCGCGCGATGCGCCTCGCGGCGGCAACGGATGCCGCCGCCGCGTCACCCCGGACGCCGCGCCCGGTCATCGTCCTGTCGCACGGCCTCGGCGTCGCGAGCGGCAACTACGCGGCGCTCGCGCAGTCGCTCGCGAGCCACGGCTACGTCGTGCTCGCGCTCGAGCACCCGCTCGGCGGCTTCGCGTTCGGGGCGGACGGGCGCGTGCTCGCGCCGGGCAGCGACTCGCTGCACTACCCCGATCGCCCGTATGCGCGCGTGGTGCACGACTGGGCGGAGGACGCGGCGCTCGCAGTGCGCGTGGCGGCCGCTTCGTTCGCATCAGGCCCGCGGGCACCCCGCCTCCGCCTGGACACGACACGCGTCGCGGTGGTGGGGCACTCGATCGGTGGCGCCGCAGCGCTCGAGGCGTGCCGCACCGTGCCGCTGATGCGCGCGTGCGTGGACTTCGATGGCGACGTCTTCGGCGACGTCGGGACGCAGGGGGTGCGTCGCCCCTTTCTCGTGCTCCTGAGCGAGCCCGACCATCGAGGGCAGCGGCCGCCGCGAGATTCCGCCGAGCGCGCGGCCCGCGCGCGGTTCGCCGCCATGGGGCGCGCGCGCGACAGCGGCTGGGCGGCCATCCAGGCGCTCTCCCGCGACCAGCCCTCCTCCGTCATCAAGGTGCTCGGCACGGGGCACTTCTCCTTCAGTGACGCGCCGTTCACGATCCAGCGGCAGCTGCGCGACGTCGGCGCCACGCTCGCGCCATCCGCGATGCACGCGCGCATGGTGCGCGAGGTCCTGCGCTTCCTCGCGACGCACCTGGCGCCGGGGCGCGGCACGGCCGCGACGCCGGCACGGCCGTATCCCATGCTCGACGCGGCCCATCGGTCGGTCGCGGTGCGCTCGCGCGACGACCGGGCCACACCGACGCGCATCCCGATGCTCGTGGACGACGAACGGGTGTACGTCCCCGTGCGCGGCGCGACCGGCGACAGCGCCTGGTTCATCCTCGACACGGGTGCGGGCGCGACGCTGCTCGACGTCGGCATGGCACGTGCATGGGGCATCACGGTCGAGCGCACGCAATCCACGACCGGTGCCGGGGGCGGCCAGGTGGCGATCGGTCGCGCGCCGGCGCAGCAGCTGCGCGTCGGCAGCCGGCGGTTCGCGCCGTCGCAGGTGCGCGTCGCGCCGCTCGATTCGCTGCTCGGTCCCTCGAGCGGGCGGCACGTGGCGGGCATCATCGGCTCGGAGTTCTTCGTCGGGCGCGTCGTGGCGCTCGACTTCGCGCGCGGCGAGGTCGTGGTCGATGCCACCGCCGACACCGTCGGGGCGACGCGCGTGCCGATCACCGTGTCCGGCGGCATTCCGTACGCCCACGCGACGCTCACCGACTGGGCCGGCACGGCGCGAAGCGCTCGGCTGCTCGTGGACCTGGGTGCCAAGCACAACCTGCTCGTGAGCGAGTCGTTCCTCGCGCGCACCGGGGTCGTGGTCCCGCGCGCGACGTCGTTGGTCGCACCGCTGGGCGCGGGGATGGGCGGCCGCACGCGGTATCGCTACGCGCGCTTGCCGGCGCTCGCGCTCACCGCGGAATCGCGCGCCGCGCTCGCGTGGACGCGTGTCGTCGCCGGCTTCTCCGAGGGGGGCGTGCTCGCGGGCGGCTACCACGACGGCCTGCTCGGCCTCTCGCTCCTCCGCGGCTACTGCATCACGTTCGACTACCCGCGCGGCGCGATGTGGCTCGCGCCCATCGCGCGTGCGCCGTGGTCCGGCATTGGCGAGGAGCTCTCGGGCCTGTTCCTGGTGCGCGAGCGTCCCGATGCGGCGGTGGTGGTGGACGAGGTCGCGCCGGGCACGCCGGCCGACGCCGCGGCAATCGCCACCGGCGACACGCTCGAGGCGCTCGATGGGGCGCCGACCGGCGCGACCACTCTCGGCGCCGTGCGCGAGCGTCTGCGCAGGCCCGGTCCCGTGCGCATGCGCGTGCGCCGGCAGGGGGTCGTGCGCGAGGTGACGCTCGTGCTCGTGCCTCGACTCTGACGCGAGCTACGCGGGCACGGTGCTACGCGCGCCCCTCGAGGTAGCGCGCCAGCTGACCCGCCGACACCGCGCCCAGCACGTGCCAGATCGCGTGTCCCTGCACCCACGCCGTGGGCGAGGGGCCAACGTGCAGCATGTCCAGCCCCCAGATCGCGAACGCCACCGCGAGCGTGATCCCGCTCCGCTCGAGCCTGCCGAGGTCGAGCGTCGCGCGCGGCGACGATCCGGCGTCGGGAGTCGCGGCGCGCCGGTTCGCCGCACGCGCGCGGCGCACCTCGAGCACCAACCCCACCACGATCAGGAGCGCGAACAGCTGTCGCCGGAGCTCGGGCACGAGCACGAGCGCGATGAGCAGCACCAGGTTCGCCGCGACGAAGGTGGTCACGAACTGCCGGCCCGTTCCCGGCGCGTCGGCGAGGCGGGCATGGATGATGAGGAAGGTGCCGATCAGGTACATCCCCGCCACGTCCGCCGTCTGCCCCACGAAGGTGAGCGAGGCGTGGAAGAAGGCGCTGCCCAGTCCCGTCACCACGAGCGCGAACGCGAGCGTCGTGCGCAGCGGCACCGACGTCGCGAAGCTGGGGCGCATGCCATCCGCGCCGCGCGGCCAGCGGAGCACGAGCAAGGCCGCGACCACGACGAACGCCAGCGACGACCACGTGTTCGAGGGCTGGCGGATCCAACCGTCGCGTACGGCTTCGTTGAAGCAGTGCGCGGGCATGCACGTGGCCTGGCGCCACGACGACCAGTCGAGCGATCCCGGCGCGAACGTGCCGACCATGCGGGCTCCGGAGAGGGGCACCAACCGACGACGCTGCGCAGGACAGTACCGCCTCGGTGCGCGCTCGGCCACCCGATCGTGCACGCCGGCCGACCGAACGCCGCTTCACTCGGGCGAGGCCTGGTGCGCGGACGGCGCGATCCCGCGCCACGCGGGCAGCGGCGCGTCCGAGTCGCGAGGGCGCCTTATCGAATGGCCCGAAGCGCCGTTGCGTCGATCGGCAGGGTGCGCACTCGCACCCCCGTCGCCTCGGCGATCGCGTTGGCCACCGCCGGCGCGACCAGCGGCACCGGGTGCTCTCCCATGCCGCCCGGTTGCGCGTCGCTCGGCACGAGATGGATGTCGAGCTGGGGCATCGCGTCGAGGCGCATCACCGGGAAGTCCGCATACGAACTCTCCACGGCGGCCCCGTTGCGGAAGTGCACCTGCCCCAGCAGCGTCGCCGAGAGGCCCCACGTGATCGCGCTCTCGACCTGGCCCGTGAGGCCGAGCGGGTTGAGCACGATCCCGCAGTCGACCACGGTGGTGATGCGCGTGACGCGTACCCGACCGTCGGCGCCCACCTCGACGTCGGCCACCATCGCGATGTAGCTCTCCACGTTGTAGTTGTTCACGGCCACGCCGCGCCCGCGGCGCACCCCGCCGCGGGAGGCGAGGGGCCGCCCCCACCCGGACCGGTCGCGCGCGAGCTCCAGCACGTGGGCGAGGCGCGCGCGGTCGATGGCGTACCGGCCGACCTTCGTCACGTCGCGCGGAAGGAGCGCGAGGCGGAATGCGACCGGATCGGCGCCCGCCTGGCGCGCGAGTTCGTCGAGGAACGACTCGCGCGCGAAGACGGTGGAGGGATACCCGACCGAACGCCATGGCCCGACGGGCACGGGGCTCGTCACGTCGGCGCAATCGATGGCGAGGTGCGGCACTTCGTACGGGAAATCGAACGCGCCCCACGGACTCTCGTCGCTCGCGTAGGCGTCATCGGCCTTGGGCGGCTTGTCCGGGGCGCGCCAGATGTCGCGTCCCGTGTGGATGTCGTAGATGGTGAGCTCGGAGTCGGTGGCCTGGTGACGCAACGCCTGCAACGCCCCGTCCGCGCGCAGCACCCCCCGCAACCGCTCGAGCGTCGCGGGCTGGAAGTAGCCGAAGCGCATGTCGTCGCTGCGCGTCCAGAGCACCTGCACCGGCGCGTGCACCGCCTGCGAGAGCTCCGCGGCCTCGGCGGCGACGTCGGCAAAGAGGCGCCGCCCGAAGCCGCCGCCGATGAGGGTCCCGTGCAGGCGGATCCGCTCCCTGGCGAGGCCGGTGACTTTCGTCACCTGCTCGAAGATGCGCACGTCGGTCTGCGTCGGACACCAGATCTCCGCCTCGTCGGCGCGGACATGCGCCGTGCAGTTCATCGTCTCGAGCGGCGCATGGGCCTGGAACGGGTAGCGGTAGGTGGCCTCGTGCACGCGCGGCGCCGCGGCGAGGGCGCCGGCGGCGTCACCAGCACGGCGGATCGGGAACTGTCGCGCGTCGAATGCGGCGGTCATCTGCCGGTACCAGGCGTCGGAGTCGAAGCCGGCCCCGCGTCCCGCCCCCGGCGACCACGTGACCTTGAGCGCCGCGCGGGCGCGCATTGCGGTCCAGTGGTCGTCCGCCAGCACGGCGACGCCCTGATGGATGCCGCGCGTGACCCGCACGACGTGGCGCACGCCGCGCACCCGGCGCGCGGCGGCATCGTCGATCGCGACGACGGTGGCGCCGAAGGTCGGCGCGTGCTCGATGCTCGCGCACAGCATCCCCTCGACGCGCACGTCGAGGCCGTAGCGGGCCGCACCGGTGACGATCGCGGGGCCGTCGACGCGTCGCACGGGGGTGCCGAGGAGGCGATAGCGCGCGCGGTCCTTGAGGCGCGGCGTGGCTGGCACCGGCAGCGTGGCGGCTGCGGAGACCAGCGAGCCGTAGCTCGCCGACCGGCCGCTCGCGGCGTGATGCACGACGCCCGCCGCCGTCTCGCATGACTCCGGCGCCACGCGCCACTCCGTGGCCGCCGCGAGCACGAGCATCTCGCGCGCCGCCGCCCCGGCCCGGCGCAGCAGCCGGTACGCGCTGCGGCTGCTGTCACTCCCGCTGGTGTGCATCTGGAGCGCGGCGAACGCGGCGCCCGGATGGCCGAACTCGAGTTGCAGCGCGCCCCACGGAAGGTCCAGCTCCTCGGCGATGATCATCGGCAGCGCCGTGCGCACCCCCTGTCCCATCTCGAAGCGCGCGACCCAGATGGTCACTTGCCCCGCGTCGTCGATGGCCAGGTATGCATTGGGCCGGAAGGTCGTGGTGCGCGCGCGCACCGGCAGGCGCCGGCGCCATCCGACGGCCAGCATGAGTCCCGCTCCCGCGCGCATCGCCTGCCCGACGAAGACGCGCCGCGACGCCATCAGCGTTCCTCCGCCGCGCTCTTCATGGCGGCGCGCATGCGCGTGTACGTGCCGCAGCGGCAGACGTGGGTGGCGAGTCGCGCCTCGACGTCGGCGGACGTGGCGTGCGGGCGGAACCGAAGGAGCGCGGCGGCCTCCATGATGAAGCCCGGCTGGCAGAAGCCGCATTGGGCGACGTCG